>CAIMWA010000547.1 GCA_903845045.1 uncultured delta proteobacterium
ATCCTCTGGGGCAACGGACGCACGTTCCCGTCGAACGCGCTGTAGCGCGCGTGCTGGCGGTGGGGAGCTTCGGACCTCACCCCCCGGCCCCCTCTCCCTTCGTCTCGCTCCGAGCAGCGAGGCGGCGGGAGGAGGGGGAGCCGGAAGAAATCGCGGTTCCTTCTGGCCCCTCGTCCCGCCGACCCGAGCGAAGCGAGCGGTCGAAGGGAGAGGGGTGGCGCGAAGCGCCGGGGTGAGGTCTGCATCCGCAGGGCACGGTCTCGTCGAGCCGTCCTCGCGGCGCCGGCGACTTCACGACCCGTCGTGAAGCGGTGTTCAGCCGGCTGAACGTTGCGCGACGGCTGCGCGCGTCACATGCAGCACGCGAGGCACCGCGGGTCGTAGCAGCGCCCGGTGCTCGGGCAGCACGCGTAGCCGATGATGCACGTCGGGCACGGCATCGGTCCGCACGCGCCGTTCGACGCGACGCGCTCGCCGTTGCTCATCGCCATGCAGCTGTTCGTGTACGTGCGCCCGTCGCAGCCGCACACCGGCGCCACGATGAGCGGGCAGATTCCGGGGCGGGTGGCGCAGATGCCCGGCGTGCCACAGCCGGTGCCGGCGCAGTAGTCCGTGGACGCGCACTCGGCGTTGGTCGTGCACCCGACGGTGCCGACGTCGGGCGTTCCCGCGTCGACGCGCACGAGGCAGCACGAGAGGCACGCGGGGTTGTAGCAAGCGCCGGTGGACGCGCAGCACAGGGTGCCCGCCGCGCAGCCGGTGGCCACGCACGACCCGCCCGCATCGACGACGGTGCCGACGTCGACGGGACCTCCCACGTCGACGACGGTGCCGGTGTCGGGGCGCGCGCCGGTGTCCATCGGCGAGCCCGTGTCGACGGGTCCGCCCGTGTCGATGCGCACGCCGGTGTCGAGCGGTGTGCCCGTGTCGATCGGTCCGCCGGTGTCGAAGGGAACGCCGGTGTCCGTCGGAGGCGCCCGATCGATGGGGGCTCCCGCATCGACGACACCCACGTCCGAGGGCGTCACGCCGACGTCGACCACCGAGCCGGCGTCGCTCGGCATGGGCGCGTCGGCGGGCGCGCCGCGGTCTGCGTACGGCGCATCGACGGTCGCGCGATCGTCGGGCGTCGCGACGTCCGTCGTCGGTGCGGTGTCGACGACGACCGCGTCGCCCGCGCTCGCGTCGGCGGGTCCCAGGAACGGAATGTCGCCGCCGCAGCCCTGCGCGACGATCGCAAGCGCCAGTGCGCGCCACACCCTCGAATGGCCGTTCATGCCGCGACTGTACCTCCGCGAAGGGGCTTCGCGCCCCCCGCGAAGTGGTCTACGACGCACGCACGTCATGCTCGCCGTCGTCGCGTACACCACGCTCTACCGGGAGGGCGGCGAGAAGTTTCGCCGCGCCGCACGCACGCTGACGCGGGAGCTCGAGGCGGCCGGCGCCACGGTGCGCTGCGAGGCCGTGGAGTCGAAGCGCGACTTCGTCGACCTCGTCGCCCGCGCGACCCGCGACGGCGCGCGCCTCGACGCGCTGCACTTCCTCGGGCACGGCGGGATGTACGGGCCGATGTTCCGCACCACGGCGATGCCCGAGCAGTTCAGCCCGCATGAGTGGCGCACCGTCGCCATCCCCTTCGCCGATGGCGCGCAGGCGTACTTTCACTGCTGCCGCAGCGCGCGGTTCTTCGCGCCGTTCTTCGCGCGCACCTTCGGCGTGCGAGCCCACGGCCACGCGCTCTACACCACGGTCTCGCGCCGCCCCGATCGCTACGCCATGGACCTTCCGTTCGCCGGCGCCGACGCCCCGCTGTGGGTCGTCTCGCTGCCGGGCCGCAAGTCGCACGGGCTCGTCGGCGCGGCCGCCAAGCACGCGGGCCTCGCGAGGCTCGCGCCGATGCGGTCCTTCGATCCGCCGGCGGAGGTCGTCGATGCCTCGTACGACCCCGTCGCGACGCTCTACGACCGGGCCTTCGCCGACATCGGCGTGCGCGGTCCCGAGGTGGCGTTCATCGAGGCGCACCTGCCCGCGGGGCGTCCGCGGGTGGTGGAGCTCGGCACCGGCAACGGGGCGCTGCTCGCCCGCCTCGCGCCGCGCATCGCCACGGGCCTCGGCCTCGACGCGTCGCCGTCGATGCTCGATCGCGCGCGCTCGCGCTTCGGGCACCTCGCGTCGCTCACGTTCACCGCCATCGACGGTCCGACGATCCCGGCGGAGGACGCGTCCGTCGACGTGGTGGTGTCGATGCTGTCGTGGCGGTACCTCGATTGGGACCCGATGATGGCGGAGATCCGCCGCGTGCTCGCGCCGGGCGGAAGGCTGCTCGTCGTCGACATGGTGGCGCTGCCCGCGAAGGCCACGGAGGCCCCGCGGATGCTTCGCGACAAAGCCGCGCAGTGGGCCGCGCACGCCCGGCGCCCGGCGTTTCGCCGCGATCTGAAGGCCCTCGTGGCGGACCCGCGCTGGGCGCACATGCTCCGCTACAACCCCATGCGCGCCGAGCACGAGTACCGCTGGTACTTCGAGAGCCGCTTTCCGGGACGCACCCTCGAGACGCTCACCGTGGGCTGGACCTCGCGCATCGTCGCCTTCGACACGGGGCCGCTCCCACGCGGCTTCACGCTGCCGCAGAGCTACCCCTGAGTCGGCGTGCTTCGGGAGGCCCCCACCCCCAGCCCCCATAGGCGTTAACCCTCTCGTTGCCCCGGCGGGTAAACCCGCGGGCAACCGTCTGCAAGGCTCGCCGACGCGAGCCTGCCCGATGCCGAGCCTCGCAACGCGAGGCTTGCCGAAGGTAGCCATGCCCATTTCATGGGCCGGGCGAACGGCGGCAAAGGGTTAACGCCTATGGGCCCCCACCCCCAGCCCCGCCCCCACAAGTGGGGGCAGGGAGCGCCGAACTCCGGAGGGCGGAGCGGGTGAGCGTGCGGCGGGCGGAGCGAAGACGACGCATCGCAACCGCTCCTCTGCCACCCTGCCCCCACGCGGGGGGGCGGGG
>CAIMWA010000548.1 GCA_903845045.1 uncultured delta proteobacterium
CCTGCCTGCGTCGAGCCCGACGGCGCGCGGCTCCTCGGAGCGCGGCTCTCGCACGACGCCGGGGCGATGCTGACGGTGTACTTCCTGGCCGCGCGGCCGTTGACGGCGCTCGCCCGCTTCGGCATCGAGGGCACCGAGATTCGAGCCCCGCGCGGATCGTGGGTGCGCGCCGACCCGCAAGACCGCGTCGTCGGGATGCCCTTCGCCACGCCGCCGATGCGGTGGCGACCCGGCTTCATCTACGCCCTCGCGGCGGAGGTGCTCCCGCGCCCCGGCACCGAGCGCTTCGTCGGCCGCTGGACCGGCCGGACGCCCTCGTCCCTCGGGGATTGCGCGCCGCCGCGGACCCTCGCAACGCTCTCGGAAGGCTGAGACCCGCCATGGCAGAAACACGTTTCTTCATCGTCGGCGGCGCCGGCTTCATCGGCAGCCACCTCGCCGACCGGCTCGTCGAGCGCGGCCGCGTCACGGTGTTCGACAACCTCTCCGTCGGCCGGCAGGCGTACCTCGCGGGCGCCATCGCGACCGGCCGCTGCGACCTCGTCGAGGCCGACGCGTCGGACCTGCCCGCCCTCGAGCGCGCCATGGCCGGCCACGACGCGGTCTTCCATCTCGCGGCGAACCCCGAGGCGCGGCACGGGCTCGCCAACCCCCGGCTCGACCTCGAGCAAGGCACCCTCGCGACGTGGAACGCCCTCGAGGCCGCCCGCCGATGCGCCGTCCCGCGCTTCGTCCTGGCGTCGTCCGGCACCGTGTACGGCGACACCGCGAACGCCTGCGACGAGGGCGCGCTCGGGGCGCTGCCGATCTCCCTCTACGGGGCCAGCAAGCTCGCGGGCGAGGCCCTGCTCAGCGCCTTCACCGCGTGCTTCGGGCTGCGCGGCTGGATCTTCCGCTTCGGCAACGTCGTGGGCCCCCGCGGGACGCACGGCGCCGCGCTGGACTTTCTCCGCAAGCTCGCGGCCCGCCCGGACGCGCTCGAGGTGCTCGGTGACGGGCGCCAGAGCAAGCCGTACGTCCACGTCGAGGACTGCGTCGACGCGGTCCTCTTCGGCTTCGACCACGCCGCCGACCCGCTCAACGTCTTCAACATCGCGCCCGACGAGGTCACCACCGTCGCGCGCCTCGCGGCGCTCTGCATCGCGGCGTCGCCGTACCCCGGGACGGCGATCCGTTACACCGGCGGCGACCGCGGCTGGCCCGGCGACGTGCCACGCTCGCGGCTCGATCCCTCACGGCTCGCCGCGCTCGGCTGGCGCGTGCGTCACAGCAGCGACGAGGCCGCCCGTCGGGCCGTCGACGCCTTGGCCCGTGAGGTCTTCGGCGCACCCGTTCCGCCCGCGGAGGCACCGTGACGCTCCAGGCCGCGGTGCTCGTCGGCGGGCTCGCCACGCGGATGCTCCCGCGCACCGAAGCGTGCCCCAAGGCGTTGCTGCCCGTCGCGGGGCGACCCTTTCTCGCGTGGAAGCTCGAGGCCCTCGCCCGCGCGGGCTTCGACGAGGTGGTCCTGTGCGTGGGCCACCTGGGCGATCAGGTGCGTGCCTTCGCGGGCGATGGGCGCGCCTTCGGGCTGACCGTGCGCTGCTCCGACGATGGGGACGTGGCCCGCGGCACCGCCGGGGCGCTGCGCCGAGCGGGACCGCTGCTGGCCGACACGTTCCTCGTGACCTACGGCGACAGCTACCTGCCCTTCGACTACGCCGCGCCGCTCCGCGACCTGCGCGCGCACCCCGACGCCCTCGGCACCCTCGCCGTGTACGAGAACGGCGACCGCTGGGATCGCAGCAACGCGCGCGTCGAGGGCGACCGCGTGACCCGCTACGCCAAGCACCACGGCGATCCGTCGCTCCGCTGGATCGACTACGGCGCCATGGCGCTGCGGCGGGAGGTCCTCGCGCGCGTTGCCGCGGACGGTCCCAGCGGCCTCGAGGTCTTGCAGGGCGACCTCGCGCGCGAGGGGCGGCTCCGAGCCTTCCGGGCGGCGGAGCGCTTCTTCGAGATCGGCTCTCCCGCGGGCCTCGTCGAGCTCGACCGCTGGCTGGGCGCCCGCGCCGCCGCGACGGGGTGCGCGTGATCGTCGCCCGAGCGCCGCTGCGGGTGTCGCTGGGGGGTGGTGGCACCGACCTGCCGGCCTACTACGAGCGCTTCGGCGGCTTCGTGCTGAGCGTCGCCATCGATCGCTACACGCACGCCACGGTCAACCCGTGCATCC
>CAIMWA010000549.1 GCA_903845045.1 uncultured delta proteobacterium
ATCGTTGCGCGCTCGGCCAGCACGCTCTCGCCGGGGCGCTCGCCCGTTCGCATGAGGCCCGTCGCGCGCTCCGCCATGTGCGTCCCGCGGACCGCCTGCACCGCGAAGGGCATCAGCGTTCCGGGCGCGTCGGGGAGGAACGCGCGCGCCAGCTCCGTCGCCGCGAAGCGACCGTCGACGAGGTCCAGGTACCCGAAGGCGTAGGCGGCCTCGCACCATCGGAGCACGTAGCCCGCGTCGAGCGACAAGCGAAGGGCGAGCTCGGACGGCGTGGCGGCCCCGTGCACGAGGGACGCGAAGAGTCCGTTCGCGACGCCGGTGAAGGCGAGCTGCAGCGCCGCGGCGCCCTGCGCCTGGGCCATGATCGACGTGCGGAGTTCGTCTTGCGTGGGCATCGTCGGCGTTGGATGCCACGAATCGGCCAAAGGATTCGACGACGCGCGTTCAAATCTCCATGGGCGCGGTGCCGAGCTGATCCCAGTAGGTCACGGTGCCGTCCTTCGAGGCGACGAGGCGCACGCCGCCATCCTGCGACACCACGATGCCGAGCGCGTCGGGGACCGCGGCGCAGAGCCGGTACAGCGAGCGGTGCCGCGTGCCCACGCCCTCGGTGGACTCGGCGACGCGCTCGTCGCCCTCGAGGTCGAGCGCCCGCAGCACCGTCGGCACGTCCGGCAGATCACCGAGGATCTCGCCGCCGAAGCCCATGATCTCGAACTGCTTGCTGACCACCACCGCGCCGTCGACCTCGGCGAGCGCGGCGATGGTGTGCGCGAGCTCGAGCAGCGCCTCATCGATGGCCGCGAGCACCGGGTCGCCGCACCCCGGACCGGATCGCCAGTCGGGCATCCGTCCGTCGCCGTGCTCGGCGTGCAGCGAAAGCCGTTGCAGCAGTCGGAGCTGGAGCGCCCGGTAGCGCCGCCGCGACGCGTCGTCGACGAAGCGGTACTTCAGCGCGATGGGGCGGCCCTGCGTCGCGACCTCGTCGGCGCGCGACTGCGGAAGCAGCACGATTGTGCCGCCGTGCCGTGCATGGCGCACGCGGGCGATGATGCGCCGCACGAGCTGCTGGTCGAGCACGCGGAGGATGCCCGGATCGGGGGCCGGGCCGCTTCGCTCGCGCGCGCCGAGGTGGGCATCGAAGATCTCGCGACGGTCGTCCGCGCAGGCTGCGGGGAGCCAGCGCGAGTCGAAGACGTCGGGGCTCGCGCCGGAGAGCACGCCGCCGGTGAGCTTCGCGAGCGTCACGCCGTCGAGGCTGACGCGGAGCCGACCGGGACCCGACGCCACGACGGCGAGACCATCCGCTGCGCGCCCTTCGAGGGTGCGGCCCGCTTCGAGGGCCTGGAGCCAGCTCGCCCCGGTGCGCACCATGCCCCAGATCTGGAGCCCGCGCGGGCCGTCGTCCATCACGCCGATCATCGCGCGCTGCAGCGCTGCGGCCGGCGCGAGGCGACGAAGCTCGTGGGCGTCGAGGGGGCGCGGCCGGTCGAAGCGCAGGCGATGGTGCTCCGTCGGGTCGGCGTCGGGCGACGGCGACGCGAACGGGCCGGGGCGAGCGATGGCGAGGCGGAAGTTGACCCAGCGGTCCTCGTCGCGAAGCAGGCTCGCCTGGTAGGCGACGGAGAGCACCTCGGTGAGCATCTCGACGCTCCGAAGCTCGCCGGCCTCGACGAGCCGATCGTGAACGAAGCGCGCGAACTCGGCGGGATAGACGTGCATGGCAGCGAACCGGCGAAGCCGACCTCCGCCGAGGGAGAGCCAGCTCGCGCGCGGTTCGGTTCAGCGCGAGGCCGACGAAGTGCGCGTCGCCGGTCGGAGGGTGCCGTCCTCCATCTCGAAGCACCCGTCGAAGACGTCGAGCGCGCGGTGGTCGTGCGTCACCACCAGCACCGCGGCGCCCTGCTCGTGCGCGACACGACGAAACAGCTCCATCACGGCGCGTCCGCGTCGGCTGTCGAGCGCCGCCGTGGGTTCGTCGGCGAGGACCAGCGACGGACGGTTCGCGAGCGCTCGCGCGATCGCCACGCGCTGCTGCTCGCCGCCGCTCAGCGCCTCGGGATACGCGTTCGCACGGTGGTCCACCTCGAGGTACCGCAAGAGCTCGTCGGCGCGCCCGCGGACGTCGTCGCGTTCGCCGCCCATCTCGCAGGCCGCTTCGACGTTCTCGCGCGCCGTCAGGAACGAGACGAGGTTCGCCTTCTGGAACACGAAGCCGAGCTGCGTTCGCCAGAGCCGGCCGACGTCGACGAGGGCCTCGCCGCCGCTCACCACGAGCCGGCCCTGGAGATGGATGTCGCCCTCGTCGGGGAGCTGGACGAGCCCCAGCGCCTTGACGAGCGTGGACTTTCCCGAGCCGCTCGGTCCGAGGAGCGCCACGACGGAGCCGCTCTCGACGGCGAGGTTCACGTCGCGGAGCGCGAACACGGCGCCGTCGCCGTCACCGAAGCGCTTGCTGATGCCGACGGCACGAACGGCCTCCACGATCACCCCTCCAGGACGCGTGACGCGTCGACGCGCAGCGCATGGACCACGCCCAGCACGCTCGCGAGTGTGGTGAGCACCAGCACCGCCACGGGTGCGGCCCAGAGCAGCTCCGGCGTGAGCACCACGCGCCGGGGAAAGTGCGGGTAGAGCGTTCGACCGATGACGAACGCCACGCCGTAGGCGACGGCGCCGAGCAGCCACGCCTGCTGGAGCACGAGGAAGACGAGCCGGCGCGCGGGCGTGCCCATGAGCTTGAGCACCGCGATGTCGTGGGTCTTCTCGAGGGTCATGTTGTAGAGGACCATGGCGATGATCACCGCGGCGGTGAGCGTGAGGATCACGCTGAACATCCCGAGCTGCATGCGCGCGCGCTGCACGAGCCCCTGAAGCACGAGGTCCCGCTCCTCGTCCTGGGAGAACACGGCGACGTCGCCCCAGCGCTCGAAGACCCGTCGGACCGTTGCCACGTCCTGGCCGGCGGCGACGTTCACGAGGACCGCACCGACCGGCGGCATGGGCAGCGCCGGCGCACGCCACCGCGGGTCCAGCGCGAGGTCCTCGAGGGCGGGCTGGGCTCGGCCGAGGTCCGTCGTGCGGAGCCTCTCGACGAAGCGCACGCGCTCGGTCTGCACGGCCTCCGGCGGCAGATCGTTGGCGATCAACTGCGAGTCCGATAGCGAGAGGAACGCGACGGCATCGCCGCCGGACGTGAGCGCGTTGCGGGTCAGCCCGACGACGCGATAGGGCTCCCGCGCGAAGACGAGGGTCTCGCCGATGGCGATGCCCAGCGACGCATCGACGACGACCTCGCCGTGCGGCTGGACGAGGCCGCGTCCCGCGATGAGCGGAAGCCCGTCACCGCGGTCGTCGGGCCACGCGAGGCCCACGAGCGCAAGGCGCAACGGAGCGCCGTTCCGGTCGCGTTGCAGCGCGTTGAACGTGTACGAGCGCGCGCGCACCACGCCCGGCACCGCCGCGGCGCGGTCCTCCACGGAGGGATCTACGCGCGAGGCCTCGGCGAAGGGACCGCGGGTTCCGCGCTGCACCAACCAGAGGTCGGCGCCCACCGCGCGGGTGAGGATCGTGGCGTCGTCGACCATGCCCGCATAGATCCCCTGCATGGAGATCACCACGGCGAGGAGCAGCCCGAGCCCCGCGGCGGTCGCCATGAAGCGTCCGACGTGCCGGCGCAGATCGCGAACGGCGAGGTTCATCGCGCGACCCAGCGCCGTCCGACGGGCACCGTGCCACCGGGCAGCCGCGGCGCGATGGCCGTGTCGCCTTCGCGGAGTCCCGACGTGACCTCGACATGGTCGCGGCCGACGGCGCCGACGGTAATGTGCCGAAGAGAGACGCGGCCGCCTTCGTCGACGGCGCAGAGGACCTCGCTCCCGTTGCGCTGCACGAAAACCGTCGGGATGCGCACCGCTCCGATGCTCCGGCCGAGCTCGACGCGCACGTCGGCCCGCTGACCGATGGCGATGCGGCCGAGCGGCGCCGACGCCGTCACGTCGAGCTGGACCTCGTGGGTCTGCCGGTCCGCCTCCCAACCCACCCGCGCGACGGTGCCGGGGACGTCGGCGTCCGATCCGGGCACGGTGATCACCACGCGCTGGCCGGCGTGCACCCGCGGCAGCGCGCTCTCGTCGATCCAGGCGCGAACGTAGACGTGCTCGGTGTCCACGATGTGGAGCACCGTCGTCCCCACGGCGATGGTGTCGCCGGGATCGCGCAGCCTTCGGGTGACGAGCCCGTCGAAGGGCGCGAGGAGCGTGGCGCGCAGCACGGTGGCGCGTCGCTGCTCGACGCCTCCCGTCGCGACGTCGATGCCCCGCGTCGCCTCCGCGCGCTGCGCGAGGATGCGATCGAGGTCGGCGCGAGTTAGCCGTAGCTGGTCCTGCGCCACGTCGAGGTCGCGGGCAGCGATGGCGCCGGACCCGCTCAGCCCCGACGCTCGCTGCGCCTCGCGGTCTGCTGCGTCGAGGGCGGCGCGGGCGTGACGCTCCTCGGCCGAGAGCCGCGCGAGGGTGGTGCGGGCGGCGGCGACGCCGGACGAGGCCGCGCGAAAGTCGGCGCGAAGCTGGTCGGGGATCAGCCGCGCGAGCTCCTGGCCGAGGGTCACGCGGGTTCCCTCGTCGACGAGCACGTCGCTGAGGCGCCCGACGAGGTCGAAGCCCACCTGCGCCTCGCGCTCGCTCTCGACGGTGCCGCGACCGAAGGCCTCTGCCACCACGTCGCCCAGGTCGACGCGGTGGACCTGAACGCCCACCGGCGCCACGAAGCGGGCGTACACCCCCGCCGCGGCCAGCGCGACCACCGGAGCGAACCGCGCAACCCGCAGCACGACGCGTCGCACGCGGCGACCCCGCCGAGCGCGCACATCGACGGGGATCACCGGCGCAGCGGCCGGCACGGGATCCATGGCGGGGACACTCATCGGCGAAGGCTCCAGCGCAGCGCGATCCACGAGATCGGCGGTGGACGCGTGATCGCCCGCCGCCCGTGCGTGAGAGCCTGGCGCGCCGTCGGGGGTTCGCGAATTGTGCCGCGGGGGCGTCGGCGCTTCGCCGCGCCTAGGAGATGAGGTTGCGCGCGAGGATGGACTTCACGGCGCCGCGGATGCGCTCCTGCAAGGCCGCGTCGACGGGCTCCTGACCGGCGCTGCGGCACGCACCGAGCGCGCGACGCAGCGAGGAGCACGCCGAGCCGCAGGCCGGGCACACGGCGATGTGGGCCTCGATGTCGGCGCAGACCTTCGCGTCGAGCTCGCCCTCGAGCTTGCGAGACCACAGCGAGACCACGTCGGGGCAGCCCTCGCGGCGAGGCATGGCGCGCGGTTCGAGGAGGGGCTGGAGGGCATCGCGCATCGCCGCTCGTGCGCGGTGAAGCCTGCTCTTGAGCGCGTCGACGGTGATGCCCAGCGCGTCGGCGGCCTCGGCCGCGGTCAGCCCCTCGACGTCGCGAAGGTGGATGACCTCGCTGTGCTCCTCGGAGAGCGACGCCAGCGCCGTCCCGAGCGCCTCGGCGAGCTCGCCGTCGGACACGCGCTCCTCGGGACCCGCGGCGACGTCTGCGTGAAGCGCGAGCTGATCGTCGGACTCCGCGGGGCGGTTCTTCATGCCGCGACGCCGCCGAGCACAGGCCGTGCGGGTGAGCGTGAACACCCAGCTCGTGAAGGACGATCGCCCGGCGAACTCGCCGAGGTGCGTCGCGATGCCGAGCAGCGTGTCCTGCAGTGCGTCGTCGGCGTCGGCGGGGTTGCGGCACATGCGCATGCCGAAGCGGCGCACGGACGGTGCGACCTGGCCCAGAAGCTCTTCCAACGCCGCGGCGTCGCCTCGCTGGGCGCGCTCCACCAACGGTTCGATCATGCCGCGTAGATACTACCGCGCGCGCACCACCGCCATCGCCGAGGGCCGCGCGTCCAGCGGTGTTCGCATCACCCGTGGGACTTCCAGATCATCACCATCATGCGGATGTTGACGATGACGAAGCGCCAGAGCTGGTAGGGCATGAACGTTCGCCAGAAGAGCACCCACCCGGTGGGCTTCATGGCGTTTCTCGACTGTTCGCTTCGGACGCTCATCGGTGCCTCCGCGGTCATTCAGGGATCATCCACCAGCCGGGTCGCGCCTTGGCCTTGTAGATGAACAGGTGGTGCAGGATCCGCTTGATCCAGTGCCCGGCGGAGCCGATCTCGCCGACGGTGTGCCGCAGGTCGCGCCCGGCCTCGGGGTACTTCTCGTAGTCCGGGACCACCGGGAACATGGTCATGGACACCGCCGTGCCTTTCCAGAACCCGACGCCCGCGGATGCGACGCAGGCGGCGCCCATCTCGCCCATGGACGCGTGCCGCGTCGGCGACGTCGCGCCCTTGGTGATCATGTCGGCGATGCTGAGCGCGACGGTGCGACCCATGATGCCCGAGGGCATCCCGGTGCGCGGCGGCGCCGGCGCGACGACGGTGCCGTTCTTGGTCTTGCGCGGCCGCGAGAGCGCGTGCGGCGGCGCGAAGGCGATGCCGACGGCGAAGACGTTGCCGTACAGCGGCGACTGGTAGGTCTTCGGCCAATCGCGCGCCTTCCACTCCTCGTAGGGCTTCGCGGTGTAGTCGGCGTCGACGCGCATGAACCCGTTGGGCGCGAAGAGCTTGGCGGTGATGTCCTCGCCCGCGCGGTCCACGGCGCGCAGCCCGACGCCGGTGAAGGGCGGCAGGAGCATCGCGAAGTCGAAGGCGAGGGTGTGCATCTCGCCGTCGAGGGTCTCGTACTGCACCTCGCGAGGATCGACGCGCGACACGTGCGCGCCGACGATCCACTCGACGCCGCGCTCGACGAACAGCGACTCGGCGAAGGAGCGGCTCGGGACCACGTAGCCGCCGCGCTGGATCTGCAGGCCGCCGACGCCGAAGTCGCCGAGCTCCGCCTCGTTGGTGAGGAACACGATGCGCGCGGCGTCGCGCACGCCGGCGTTGCGGATCTCGAACTCGAGGTTGAACACGTACTCGAAGGCCGCGCCCTCGCACGTGCACGTTCCGTGGCCGGTGCCGACGACGAAGGTCAGCTTCTCGCCGCCCTTCATGCGCTCGATGGCGGCGCGCAGCGCCTCGGCGGTCTGCGCCGCGTGGTCGAAGGTGCACACGGACAGGCTGTTCCCCTCGGGGCCGAGGCCCGGCGTCGCGGCGAAGTTGAGCTTCGGGCCCGTCGCGTTGATCAGGTAGTCGTAGGCGAGGTCCTCGCGCACGCCGCGCTGCGCGTCGGACGTGTACTCCACGGTGACGAAGGGATGCTTCGCGTCGCCGGCGCCCTCGGGGTGCAGCTCGACGCCCTTCGCCTGCCGGTAGTCGATCCCCAGGCGCTCGTAGATGGGCGCGAGCTCGAAGGTGACGTCGTCCTTGCCCATGAGCCCGACGCCCACCCAGATGTTCGACGGGATCCAGTTCCAGCGTCGGTTCGGCGTCACGACGACGACGTCGTGCTCGCGGGACAGCTTCTTGCGGAGAACCATCGCGGCCGTGTGGCCGGAGACCCCCGCGCCCAGGATGACGACACGTGCCATGGAAGGTGGGAGCCGGGCTCGGCACCGATGGGTTTCTTGGCGGCGTCGTTTGCGCTCCGAGGCCGACGCCGACGAGGCGCGAACCCTTTTCTCCAACGCTGGCTCTGACGGCCGAGGAGAGCGCCATGAGCGAAGCCGTCGAGGCCCGATACAACCAGCTCGCAGAGTCCGAGTGCTGCCTGTCGTGCGGAGGCGCCGCGGCGGCGTGCATGCCCGTCGAGGGGCAGGTGTGCCTCGACCTCGGTAGCGGCCGCGGCACCGACGTGCTCCGCTTCGCCGGGGCGGTCGGCGCGACGGGGCACGCGTATGGCGTCGACCTCGCCGACGCGATGCTCGACCGCGCGCGCCGCACGGCCACGAAGCTCGGTGTCGCCAACGCGACGTTCGTACGCGCGCCCTTCGAGCGCCTGCCGCTGCCCGACGCGAGCGTCGATTGGGTGAGCTCGAACTGCGCGCTCAACCACGCGCCGGACAAGGCCGCGGTGTGGCGCGAGGTCGCGAGGGTGCTCAAGCCCGGCGGGCGCTTCGTGGTCAGCGACATCTACGCCGTCGAGGCCATCGACGACGCGCATCGCAATGACCCCGAGGCCGTCGCGGAGTGCTGGGCCGGGGCGGTCCCACGCGACGAGTACCTCGCGCACATCGCTCGCGCGGGGCTCGTGGAGGTGCGGGTGAGCGACGAGAGCACGCCGTACACGAAGGGAGCCGCCGTGGTGGCGAGCTTCACCGTGACGGGTTCGAGGCGGCCACGAGCACGGTGCTGTGGCTGAGCGGACGGATGCAGGAGAGAGGTGATGTCGACATGAAGTCCCTGATCAAGAACACCAAGGCGACGGCGAACGGCGGGTGCTGCGAGGCGCCCAAGCAGGTCGAGGCCACGGTGGCCCAGTGCTGCGCGAAGGTCTCGAAGACCGTCGCCGGCTGCCACGACTGACCAACCCCACGGGGCCTCGCGGTCCGGTGCCGCTGCGGCGCACGGGATCGCGAGGCGCTCGCGTCCACGAGGTGCCATGGAACTCTCGCGCTTCAACATCCTGACGCCGGTGCGCGATCAGGACGGGTATCTGCTCGTCAACCTGCTCAGCGGACAGGCCGACCTCCTCGACGGCGACGACGGCCGGCGCCTCGCGAGCGGCGAGATCGTGCACCGCGACGACCTCGTGGCGAAGGGCTACCTCGTGGACCCCGCCGACGAGGAGCGCCGGTACCGCGCGGCGTACCTGGACTTCGTCGCGGCGCGCGACGACGACGAGGTGCAGCTCTTCTATGCGCCGACGTACGCGTGCAACTTCGGCTGCTCCTACTGCTTCCAGGACGAGTATGCGCCACCTCCCGCGGCGGAGCAGGACGCGGTCCTCGACGCGTTCTTCGCGTACGTCGCGGACACCTTCGCCGACCGTCGCAAGTACGTGACGCTGTTCGGCGGCGAGCCGCTGCTGCCCACGCCCGGCGCGCGGCACGTCGTGGAGCGCCTGGTGCGCGGGACCGCCGAGCGCGGCCTCGACCTCGCCGTGGTCACGAACGGGTACAACCTCGCCGGCTACGTCGACCTTCTCGCGACGGGGCGCATCCGCGAGGTGCAGGTCACCCTCGACGGCACCGAGAAGATCCACGACACGCGCAGGTATCTGAAGGGCGGCAAGGGCACCTTCGGCCCCATCGTCGCGGGCATCGACGCGTGCCTCGCGGCGGGGCTGCGCGTGAACCTCCGCACCGTGCTCGACAAGGACAACATCGAGAACTACGCCGAGCTCGCCCGCTTCGCCGTGCAGAAGGGCTGGACCGACGACCCGCTCTTCAAGACGCAGATCGGTCGCAACTACGAGCTGCACCACTGCCAGTCCGAGCGCGCGAAGCTCTACTCGCGGCAGTCGCTCTTCGAGGATCTCTTCCGTCTCGCGCGCAGCGAGCCCGCGGTGCTCGCGTTCCATCGCCCGGCGTTCTCGGTGTCGCGCTTTCTCTTCGAGCACGGAGCGCTTCCGCCGCCGCTCTTCGACGCGTGCCCCGCGTGCAAGACCGAGTGGGCCTTCGACTACACCGGGCGGATCTACCCGTGCACCGCGAACGTCGGCAAGGAGGGCGAGGTCGTCGGCACGTTCCACCCGGCGCGGCGCCTCGACGCCGACCCCGTGGAGTGCTGGCAGGAGCGCGACGTGCTCGCCATCGAGCAGTGCCGCACGTGCTCCGTGCAGCTCGCGTGCGGCGGTGGCTGCGGTGCCGTCGCCAAGAACCGCGACGGGTCCGTCACGAGCCCCGACTGCCGCCCGGTGCGCGAGCTCCTCTCGCTCGGCGCGGCGCTCTATGGACCTCCCGCGACGCCTGCGTGATCGCGTGAATCCTTCGACGCCGCCGCGGCTCTCACGCGACGAGGTGTCAAATGTCAGCGTTCATTCGAGAGCTCGACGCGCAGCAGTTCCAGGGTGACGTGCTCGATCGGCGCGGCCTGGTGGTGGTCGACTTCTATTCGACGGAGGGCCCGCCCTGCGAGGCGCTCGCGCCGAAGTACGACTCCGTCGCCGAGGCCTACGGCGCCGACGCCGCGTTCGTGAAGGTGTTTCGTCAGGGGCAGCGCGAGCTGGCCGATCGCCTCGGCGTGCGGGCGTCGCCGACGGTGCTGTTCTTCCGCGACGGCGTCGAGGTCGCGCCGGGTGTCACCGGCGCGATCAAGCGCTCGGAGCTCACGCGCACCCTCGACGCTCTGCTCCCCGCGGATCGCGTCGCGGCGATCCGCTCGTCGGTGCGGCCGAGCGAGACCGCGTGCGACGTGCTCATCCTCGGCGCCGGCCCGGCGGGCATCACCGCGGGCA
>CAIMWA010000550.1 GCA_903845045.1 uncultured delta proteobacterium
CTCAACGACGTCGCGGATTTCTACCGTCCCACGCGCGGCGCGGTGTGGGGCTTCTACACCGAAGCGCTCACCGGGGACATCGCGCGGCAGGGCGACCAGTACGAGTTCGTCACGCGCCTCGGCAACGACATGGGTGAGAACTACCGCCCGGAGCTGCGCACCTTCCTCAACCGCTCGCAGGACCTCTCGACGGTGCTCTTTACGAGCGGCTCCGAGGCCCCGCGCGTGGACTTCGAGGTGCGTCTCCGCGCGACGCCGAGCATCGCCGAGCTGACGTTCACGGCCGACGGCGAGACCATGCAGTACCGCAACGGCCCGCCCGAGTGGCACACGTACCACTGGCCCGGCGGGGGCTCCGTGCGCGGCGCGAAGATCCGCGCGCGCGGGCTCAACGGCACCGACGAGACCATCGAGCAGGAGGGCGAGTGGGGGCTCTTCCGCCTCTTCGAGGCGGGCGTCGTCCGCGGCTCCCCCGAGGCCCGGATCTTCTCCGTGGTGTGGCGTCTCCGCGACGTGCACAACGAGGGCATCGAGATCGGCGTCGACGTGCGCCCGGCCCGCAGCGAGAACCCGTTCTTCGGCGTTCCGCGCTCGGACAACGCGCAGGTGGGGCACTTCATGCTGCCCTTCCGCGCCGACGGCGTGATCGCGCCGCACCCCATCGCCCGTCGCGGCGGACACCCCTGCAACCTCGCCGGCGTCCCCGGCATGCCCGCCGCGCCGGCCGCGCCGTCGGGCTCCTCGCACCACCACCGCCACCACTGATCGCGGCGCCCGGGTAAGCCCATGGGAGCCACCGAACGCGAAGCCCTCGGCCTCTACGGGAAGATCCCGGCGCAGGGCGATTTCGTGCGCGTCAACGCCTCCGATCCGGCGGCGCAGTCCCTCGACCTGTGGGTGCAGGAGGGCCTCGACACGCTGCACCGCATGGGCGCGCCGTTCCCCACGGACCCGCTGTACTTCCTGCACCACGGCGGACCGGGTCTCCCGGCGACGATCGGCGCCATGGTGGCCAGCCAGGACCGTGTGGGTCGCGTGTACCCGATGACGGTGTACGCCCGCCTCGACCCGGCGTGGCTGGCGACGCGCTGGTCCGGCGCGCCGCTGGGCTACGGGGTGTTCCTGCGCGACGCGACGCGCATGCTCCGGGACCTCGGGCGCGCCGACGCGCAGCTTCTCCAGGCGTGGAGCCGAAACCTCCGGCTGCCGTCGCCGCAGGACCTCGCCAAGGTCGACGCGGTCTGCGTGCACGCGCTGCAGGGGTTCTCGGGCGCGCAGGTGCTCCCGCGGATGACCGGCGAGCCCGACGCGGCCAGCTGTTGGTACGCGCTCAAGACCGCCCTCGACGCCTGCGACACCGCGCGCATGCGCCCGTCGCGGACGCCCATCGTGCTCGACGGGCGGCTCACCGGCGACCTCGACCTCTTCGCGTGGCTCGAGCTGCTCCGCCGGCGGCTCCAGGGCGCCTTCGTGCCGACGGTGCTCTGGCGCGAGACCACGGCGCCGCGGGTGCTCGCGTGCCTCGGTCCGCCGTCGGGGGTGGTGATGCGCTACCTCGTGAACCCCGACGACGCCGCGCCGCAGCACTGGCCGCTGTGGACGAACCGCCCCGAGGCCGTGGCGCAGGCCCGGCAGGCCCTGTCGCCCACGCACCAGGCCGCCATTTCGCAGTGGAACGCGCCCCTCGAGACCCTCCTCTCCTCCCTCGGCTGGGCGTAGCCTCGCCGCGAACGGACACCATGGACGTCAAAGAACTCCGCGAACGTGCCCAGCCTTGGACCACCCCGATCTCCGACGCGCAGCCGTCGGGCTCCAACGCCTCGGCGGATCCGCAGTACGCCGAGATGCGCGAGGAGGTCTCGAAGCGCGACTCGCCGAGCGGCGGCCAGGTGCAGTGGCGCAAGGTCATCGACAACGCCACCGAGGTGCTGCAGGACCGCTCGAAGGACCTGCTCGTCGCGTCGTACATGGCCTACGGCCTCTACACGTCGCGCGGCCTCGAGGGGCTCGTCACCGGCACCGCCGTCGTGGCCGTGATCATCGACGATTTCTGGCCCACGGCGTTCCCCGAGCTGAAGCGCATGCGCGGCCGCGTGAACGCCCTCGAGTGGTTCGTGAAGAGCTGCGAGATCGCCTTCCCGACGATTCGCGTCACGCCGCAGGACCGCAAGGCGCTGAACGACCTCGACTTCGTCACGAAGCACCTCTCCAAGGTCGCGCGGGAGAAGTTCGCCGACAACTGCCCCGCCATGCGCCCGCTCACCGAGGGCGTGCAGCGGCTGATGATGGAGCTGCCTCCCGAGGCCCCGCCGGAGCCGCCGCCGCCCCCGCCGC
>CAIMWA010000551.1 GCA_903845045.1 uncultured delta proteobacterium
AACGTAACTGTGTCCCCGTCCGGAGTCCGGCGCGTCCCGGTGGGTTCCACGCGTCCCCGCGCCGTGCGAAGTTCCAGCCGGGTCGGCGGCGTCGGGCGCCGTCGGGCACGGAGGTACTGCGATGAGGTTCGCGCGTCTCGTCTCGCTCCTGGCGTTGCTCTTCGGGCTGCTCCCGGTGACCGCGCTCGCGCTGCCGCTTCCGTCGTACGTGACGCTTCCGCCGGGCTACGGCGCGGGCGCGACGACGTTCAGCCGCTACGACGTCGCCGAGGTGGGCTTCCCCGATCCCGCCAGCCCGCAGGGCGCGTGGCAGCACCTGCACCCGGCCGGTCGGCTCTGGCGCGTGAACGTCACCGGCGACGCGCGCGCCTTCACGCCGCCGCTGTGGCAGCCGGTGCTCGAACACGCCGGGTGGCAGCTTCTTCGGAGCACCGGGCAGGAGATCGTCGCCCGCCACGATGCGCCGAACGGACCCGCGTGGCTGGTGTTCACCGGCGGCGCACGCTTCATGGTCCTCGAGACCGCGGCGGCGACGCCGTTGGCGCTCCCGGCCCCGGCGCCGGCGCCCGCGGCCCCGGAGACGCTCGCGACGGGGCACGACGTTCCGTACCTCCCGGCGCTCCCGGGCATGACGGTACAGCCCGCGCGCGGCGGCGGCCTCGACGTCGAAGAGATGACCGGACCGCTCACCGGAGGACCGTTCTTCGTGGGTCCGCCGGTGGCGCGCGTCGACTATCACGGCTCGACGGAGATCTCGGCCTTCGAGGTGCAGAGCGTGTACCTCGCCGCGCTCACCGCCGCGGGCTGGACCATCAACGTCAGCAACGTCGGCGGCATCACCATCGCGCACTACGCGCAGCACGGCCGCGACATCTGGGCGAAGGTCCATGGAGGCAACGGCGACCTGCACATGGCGGTCGCCGACGTCGGCGCCAACGCGTCCGCCGCGCGCCTTCGCGCCGCCCTCGCACAAGACGGCCACGTCGCGCTCTACGGGATCTACTTCGACGTCGACCGCGACGTCCTGCGGCCCGACTCCGATGCCACGCTCCAGCAGATCCTCGCGCTGCTGCGCGCCGATGCGGCGCTGCGCGTGGAGATCCAGGGGCACACGGACAACACCGGTGCGGCGGCGCACAACCAGACGCTCTCGCAGGCCCGGGCGGCCAGCGTTCTCTCGTGGCTGACGGCGCACGGCATCGCGTCCGCGCGGCTCACCGCCGTCGGCTACGGCGACACGCGCCCGGTGGCCGACAACCACAGCGACCGCGGGCGCGCGTTGAACCGTCGCGTCGAGCTCTTGCGTCGGCCGTAGCGCGACGCCCCGCGACGATCGCGATGCAGGTACGCTGCGCACCACCAAGATGCGTGTGCGGCTGGCTCTCTTGCAGTTGTCGGCGATCGCGGGCCTCGGGTGCTTCGGCGAAGCGAACGTTGCCACGCAAGACGCCGGCGCCTACGCCGCGGACGTCGTGGCGCGCGCCGAGGCTTCGACGGTCGCGGACACCGGCCTCGGCGTCGATGCGAGCGTTCCCTTCGATGCCCCGGCGCCGATCGACGTGCCGGCGACCGCCGATGTGCCGTCGGTGACCGATGTCCCGGTCGCGGCGGACGTTCCCGCGGTGACCGATGCAGCTCCTCGCGATGCCCTCGTCGATGCCCGGGCGCTCGACGTCTTCGTGCCCGTCGACGTTCCGGCGGACGTGGCACCCGACGTCCCGGTGGTCGATGCGGGGCCACCGGACCCCGATCTCTACGCGGCGCCCGACGGCACGGGGATGCTTTGCACCAGCGCGGCGCCGTGTGCGCTGACGACGGCGCGGGACCTCGCGCGGCTCCGCAACGCCGCCCTCACCCGCGATCTCCACGTGTGGCTCCACGACGGGACCTACGCCCTCGCCGACACGTTTGCGCTCACCGCGGCGGACTCCGGGAGCAACGGCCACGCGGTGGTCTACGAGGCGCTCTCCGGCGCGAACCCCGTGTTCAGCGGCGGCACGACGCTCACGGGATCGTGGTCCGTCTCCGATGCCGCGCACGACGTTCATCGCATCGGCGTGGCTGCGGGCCTGCGCTCGCGGTCGGTGTACGTGAACGGCTGGAGGGCCGTGCGTGCCCGCGGCGCGACGCTCCCCGCGGGCTTCGTGCAGACGGCGACGGGTTACACCGCGCCCGACGCGACGATGGCGGCGTGGAGCCGCCCATCGATCCTCGAGGTGGTCGGGCTTCACGCGTGGAAGAGCTTTCGCTGCGGCGTCGCGAGCATCGCCGGGCGCGCCATCACCATGCGCGAGCCGTGCTGGACCAACGCGCGCTCGCAACCCGGCTTCGGGCTCGAGCTTCCGCAGTGGTTCGAGAACGCACCGGAGCTTCTCGACGAGCCCGGCGAGTTCTTTCTCGACGACGCCGCGAACGCGCTCTTCTACGTTCCGCGCAGCGCCGACGACCTCGCCCACGCGACGGTGACCGTGCCGACGCTCGAGACGTTGATGACGGTGCGCGGGACCCTCGATGCCCCGGCGCACGACATCGTCTTTCGCCACGTGACCTTCGCGTACACGACGTGGCTGCAGCCCAGCAGCGCCGACGGGTACCCGTGCCTGCAATCGGGGGTGATCCTCGCCGGGAGCCCGGGTCGCGCGATGAAGACGCCGGCTGCCGTCGCCGTCGCCGCGGCGCACGACGTGACCTTCGACGGGTGCGCCTTCGAGCACCTCGGCGAGGCGGGGCTCTCCTTCGACGGCGGGAGCCACGACGACCTCGTCGTCGGCTGCCGCTTCGAGGACCTCTCGGGAACGTCGGTGAGCATCGGCGACGTTACCCACGAGACCGACCACCACCCGACGGACCTTCGCACCGTGAACCGCGCGATCACCGTGCGCGACAGCTTCATCACCCGCGTCGGCGCGGAGTTCTTCGACGCGCCCGGGGTGTTCGTCGGGTACACCGACGGCACCGTCCTCGACCACGACGACATCTTCGACGTGCCGTACACGGGCATCACCGCGGGCTGGGGCTGGGGATCGGTGGACCCCCTCGCGGGCCATTACACGACGCCGTCGATCAGCCGGAACAACGCGATCACGCACAACGTCGTCAGCCACCACATGCGCATGCTCGAGGACGGCGGCGGCATCTACGTGCTCGGCGCCCAGCCCGGCGCGGTGATGAACGGCAACTGGCTCGCGAACCAGGGCCACCCCTACGGCGCGCTCTATCTCGACAACGGGACGCAGTTCTTCACCGTCACGAACAACCTCGTGACGGCGTCGCAGTACTGGCTCTACGTGCAGGTGTATGCGCCCATCGCGCTCAACAACATCGTCTCGGGCAACTTCAGCGACGCCGACACGTGGTTCCGCCCGCAGCCCGCGGACCCGTCGAACATGGTGCACGACAACACGGTGTTCAGCGGCGCGATGCCGGCCGGGGCGCGGTCCATCGCCGGTGCCGCGGGGCTCGAGACGGCGTGGCGCGCGATGCACCCGCCGGACGTCGCCGTGGGCCGCGTGGCCAGCGCGTCGTCGGTCTTCGACGCCGGGCACACCGCGAACCTCGCCGCGGACGGCAACATGACCACGGGCTGGTCTCCGTCGGGCGCCGACACGTCGCCGTGGTGGCAGGTGGACCTCGGGTCGTCCATCGACGTCCGCGCCGTCGAGGTGGTGACGCGGTGGGAGCTCGATCAGCCGGTGACGCGGCAGAACTTCGCCGTGTGGCTCTCCGACGATCCCGCGTTCGGCACGCACGTCGAGATCGGCGCCTACGCGACGCCGCCGCTCCCCAACCGTTCCATCTGGACGGCGCACGCCGCGACGGCCGTGGGCGCCGCGCGGTACCGCTACGTCCGCGTCGTGAAGACGCGCCCGGAGTACTTCTACCTCGGCGACGTGCGCGTGCTCGGCCTGCCGTGACGCCACATCGCCCCGCGATGCCCTAGACTCCCCGCCGTGCGCGTCGACGAGCCCACCGCGAAGCCTGCGGAGACCGTCGAAGCGGCGTGGCAGTCGGCGCTCCTTCGCGCGGCCCAGCAGGGCCTCGAGGACCTCACCGTCGCCGGCGTCGCCGAGGTCGTCTTTCTTCGCGCGAAGCGCGCGTCGACGGCCAGCGCGTTCTTCGACGACCTCGCCGATGCGGCACGCAAGCGGGGCTTCTGCACGACGCGCGTCGCGGTGCAGTCCGATCGTAGCTTCGACACCCTCGACGGCCTGGTGCGCAACCTGCTGCGCTCGGTGTGCGCGCCCGGCGACGAGGGTTCGCGGCGCGGTTGGGCGGGCGTGCTCGACGCCTTCGTTCGCGCGGCTCCCTCTCCCACCGAGGCGCTGCGCCGCTTCGAGGAGGGCGTGGCCACCTACTCCGCGCACGGCGACCTCGCGTCGCTCTCGCGCGACTACCTCGAGGACGCCACCGGTCGCTCGGCCCCCGCGGGACGCATCGACGCGTGGCTCGCGGGCACGGACCTCTCTCGCGCGTCGAGGCGCGGGCGACGGTGCTCGGGAGGCTCGATCCTGCGAGCGCGCTGCGGGCCCTCGGCGAGTTCACGCGGCTCGTTCGCGCGCTGGGCCACCGCGGAACGCTCATGGTGTTCGAGGGCGCCGAGGTGCTCGCGCGGCTCTCGGCGGCGCGGCGCGACGGGGCGTACACGGTGCTCCGCGAGCTCGTCGACAACGCCGACGGTGCCCGCGGGCTCGTCTCGGCGCAGCTCTGGATCGGCGCCACGGCGTTGCTCTTCGACGGCGCGCGCGGCATCGCGACGAGTCGGCCGCTGGCCACCCGCGTGCTCGCGCCGGGAGCCTTCGAGGGCGAGCTTCCGCCGCCGCATCGCCCCCTCGTCGACCTCGCGCCGCCGTCGCATTGGAAGCCTCCGGCGATGCTTCCGATTCCGCTCCCGGCGGTGCGCGCCGAGGCCGTGGGTCTGCGGGCGGTGCTGCGCGCGGCGCACGGTCTTCCGCCAGTGGACGCCAACGCGGGGCTCACCGTGGGGCACGAGCGCATCGACGCGACCATCGACGATCTGTTTCGTCATGCCTCGCTCGAGAGCTCGGTCTTCGCGGTGGTGGTGGGCGCGTACGGCGCGGGCAAGTCGCACCTGCTGACGCACCTCGCGGCGCGGTCCATCGCCGAGCGGAGGCCGGTGTTCCGGCTGTCGCTGGAGTACCTCGACGCCGACCTCGGACACCCGCAGCGGCACCTGCATCGCATGCTCGAGCACGCGGTGCTCCCGGGCGCGGTGCTCGGCAGCGCCACCGATCGCCTCGTGCGTTGGACCCGCGACGCCGCCTCGCTCGCGCTGCTCGTCGCGACGTTGGAGGGCGTTGCGAAGGAGCCCGGTGATGCTTCCACCGCCGCGACGAAGGTGCTCGGTCGCATGCGCCGCACGAAGCGCTCGGCCGTCGCGCTCGAGGCCTTTCTATCGACCGCCGATCTGCGCTCCCGTCCGGCATCACCGGGCTACCGCAAGGACGCGTACCAGCGGTTCCAGCTCTGGCTGGCGTTGCTCGAGCGCATCGACGGGTGCCGCGCGCCGGGGCTCGTCATCGACGAGGCCGAGACCCTCTGGCGCGCGTTCACGGCGTCGCAGCGGCGGGCGGCGCTGCGGTCCCTCGCGTACTACTGCGGCGGCACGCTTCCAGGGAGCTGCGTGGTGCTCGCGATCACGCCGGAGGCCCTCGAGCGCCTTCGCGGCGAGGCCGACGCGCTCCTCGCCGACGTCGCCGAGCAGCGCACGGTGCTCCCCACCGAGGACGCGACGATGCTCCGTCGGCGCCTGCATCAGGCGCGCCCCATCGAGGTTCCAGCGCTCGATTTCGCCGAGCGCGTGCAGCTCGTGTTCAAGGTGCTGCGGGTGCACGGCAAGGTGCGCACGCCCGTCGACGATCGCCGTCTGGCGACGTGGGCGACGTCGGTGGTGGAGCGCGCCGCCACGCCCCGGGAGCTCATGCGCAACGTCGTCGACCACCTCGAGCAGCGGTGGTGGGAGGCGACGGCGTCGGTGGGCGAGGACGGCTGAACAGCGGGCTCGCGCCGTCGGCGTCAGAGGCTCGCCGCGGACCCGAAGACACCGGCATAGAGGTCGTCCACCGCGAGGGAGAGGTCCGGCGCGGCGAAGGTCATCGCATCGCCCGACCCGAGCACGCGGAGCTTCCACGTTCCATCGTCGAGGCGCGTGTACTGCTCCACCTGGACCTCGAGCGACGAGACCATTACGTAGTGCCGAAGGGTCTCGATGGACCGATAGCCTGCGAACTTCTCGGCGCGATCGAAGGCCTCGGTCCCCGGGGAGAGAACCTCGACGACGAGGGACGGATTGACCACGACGATGTCCGCCGACGGATGGCGCGCGAGGGGGCCGCACACCACCGTCGCGTCCGGGTACACGATGCCGCCCTTGCGCGGGACCCACACGCTCTGGTTCGACGTGAAGACGCGGCACGGCCGACCGCGAAGCGCGTTGGCGAGGGACGTCACCGCGTTGGCCTCGATGGCGTTGTGCTCCGGCGTCGCTCCCGCCATCGCCGAAGTCGCGAACACCTCGCCGTCCCAGAGGATGTGCTTCTCCGGCGCGTCGCGCTCGAAGGTCACGTACTCCGGGACGGTCACGCCGCGCTTGATCGCCGTCGACTCCATGGGCGCGAGAGTGGACCCGATTCGAGTCGTGCGCACGCGCGCGCGGTGGCACCGCCGGCAGCCCCGCCCCGATGCTACCGTCGCCGCGGAGGCACGCGAAGCGATGGCGAAGGCGAAGTCGGCGAAGTCCGTGAAGACGGCGAAGGCAAAGAGTCCGGCCGCGAAGGGCGGCGGGCGCGCGAAGCTCGTGAAGGTGATGAAGGCCGAGGCCCGCGATGCCGCGCGCAAGCGGCTGAAGGTGCTCGAGGCGCTCATCACGCGCCGCATCGGCACCATCGTCGAGAGCTTCTACGACATCGGCGAGGCGCTGCGAGAGATCCTCGATCACAAGCTCTACGGCGCGGCGAAGCACGAGAGCTTCGAGGCGTTCCTCGAGGCGAGGAAGCTCATCGCGCCGCGGCAGGCGGAGAAGCTCGTCGCCATCGTGCGGCACGTTCCGCGCGACGTCGCCATCGCGCAGGGACAGGAGAAGGCCTACGCGCTCGTCGCCCTCACCGCCGCGACGCCGGAGCCCGACACCGTCGCCTCGGTGGTCGCCGACGGCGAGGTCGCCGGGATCGCCGTCGCCGACGCCTCGGTGCGCGAGCTGACCGCGAAGACGCGCCGGCTCAACGCCGCCAGGCGCGCCGAGACCCCCGCCGGCAAGGCCCACGCGAAGGCCGACGCGAAGCTCGAGAAGGGGCTCCGCAAGGTCCTGAAGCGCGCGGGTCTCGCGGTGGCGTCGGTGCGCGTCGAGGCCAAGGGCGTGTTCATCGAGGCCACGCGCAAGGCCGCGGAGAAGTGCGTGGAGTGACCCCCCGGGAGGCGCATACGTCTGCGGTTGCAGCCGCACACGTCTGCGGGTGGCGACGCACCGTCACCGGGCGCAGAACCGCGCCGTGATGCGCCGCGCAAGCGCCGCGAGGGCGTCGCCGTAGTCGTTGCGGCAGATGGAGCTGACGGTGCCGTTGCCCCAGGTCTCCTCGAAGGTGCGCGCGACCTGCACGATGCGCCGCGAGGGCCAGGCGAAGTACTGCGAGGTCGTGTTGCAAGGCGGCATCGCCGGGTCGTAGGTGCTCCCCTCGCGCCGGCACGACGGCATCACGCGCGTAATGCAGTTCGGGTCCATGTTGGCCTGGCGCATGGAGACCGGGCCCTCGGCGGAGTCGCCGACGAAGCCGTCACGGCCGTCGGGGCTGGTCCCGAGGAGCGCGTCCCAGTCGAGCCCTCCCGAGCGCGTACGCGGGGGGAACATCGGCATGCCGACGATGCCTGCGAAGATCACCAGCTCCGGCGCGCCGGGCTTCAACGACGGAAACCCGCGCCGCAGGTTCGTCGGGTCGACGTAGCGATCGAGGGGCCACGTCGGATCCTGCGCGGAACCCGGCGTGTACACGTAGTCGCGGAGGTTGAGGTCGATGCTCGCCCACGCGGCGCTGGTGCTGTCGAAGACGCTCGTGGCGTCGATGCAGGCCACGCCCGGCTCCGCGTGACGACAGTCGCGCACGGACCCGTCCTCCTCGTCGGAGAGGATCAAGATCGCGAGCACGGCGCCGTCGCGCACGAAGCCCGCGTTGGGGTCGTCGTTGCCGGGGCGATCGTGGGCGTCGTGAACGACGAGGGCGCGGTACGCCGCCTCGAACTGCTGCTCCAGGCCGCAGCCACCGCCGCCGAACGGGACGACGCACACGAAGTCCTCGTGCAGATCGGTCGTGCTCGATGAGCCCGCATCGAAGGTGAGGAAGCTCGGATACTGCACGGGGTCGTTCCGACACCGCGACGGAAGCACGCCGGCTGGCACCGTGGTCCACGGCTCGTGCGCGCGAATGGCCTGCCCGTAGCGGATCGGGTTCAGCAGTCCGTCGTCGCCGACATCGCTGTCCGCGCACGAAGGAAGCTCGCTCCCCGGCGTGCCGAGATCCTGCGAGATGGCGGCGACGTGAAGGCTGTGCGCGGCGGTGGCTCCCGCGTCCGTGCCGACGAGCGCGTCGAAGAGCACCGCGATGCCGCGCGCAAGCTGGATCTGGTTGTCGCGCATGGAGCCCGAGTCATCGACCTCGACGAGGAGGTCGACGTCGCGCGTCGCGGAACACGCCGGAGCCCTCGCGCCTGCACGCTGGACCCACCCCCACGGCCCGCCGATACTCCGCGCGATGCGCGAACGCCCGGGAACTCCGATGAACGCCCGCACGGGTCTGCCCTTCGTCGTCGCCCTGCTGGCGGCGTGCAACCCGGCGCCGCTGAACCTCCTGCCGATCACCGACGCGGCTGCCGTCGACGTCCGCGATGCGTCGCCCGACACCGGATCCGTCGCCGCACCCTGCGCGTCGGACCGCGACTGCACGGCCATGGGCATGGTCTGCAACGCCGACACGAACCGTTGCGTGGGCTGCAACGCGCAGTCCGACTGCTCCGGCGCGCTGCTGTGCATCGGCCACGCGTGCCGCACGATCACGCACTGCACGACGTCGGTGATGTGTCCTGGGCAGGTGTGCTCGACGACGCTCGGCTATTGCGTCGACTGCAACACCGACCGCGAGTGCACCGCCGCCCAACGCTGCGCCGACACGGTCTGCGTCGACCGCGGAAGCGCCGATGCGGGCGTCGACGCGGGCAGCGTCGTCGACGTCGGAGCGACGGACACGGGCACCGTCGATACCGGAACCGTCGACGTCGCACCGGTCGATGCCGGCGTCATCGACACAGGCACGCCCGACGTCGGAACGGTGGACGCGGGCACGCCCGACGTCGGTGTCGTCGATGCGGGCACGCCGGACACCGGTCCTCCGCCGCGCGACGTGGTCGTGCCGACCGACGACGGACCGACGTGCGTGGGCACGACGCTCTGCGGCTCATCGTGCGCGAACCTCGCGACGGACACCGCGAACTGTGGAGCGTGCGGCCATGCGTGCGCCGCGGGCATCGCCTGCGCAGCGGGCGTCTGCGTCGTCCCCGTGGGCTCGCTGACCTTCACGTCGTCGGGACCGTTCGTCGTCCCGGCGGGCGTGACGTCGGTGTCCGTCGTGGTCGTCGGCGCCGGCGGGAGCTTCGGATCGTCGACCTCGTCGACGCAGGGCGGCCAGGGCGGCGGCGGACTCTGCTACCTCAACGACATCGCGGTGGTCCCCGGGGCGAGCCTCCCGGTCGTCGTCGGCACATCACCTCCCGCGGGCGGCAACGGCGGCGACAGCAGCTTCAACGGCATCGTCGTGGCGCACGGCGGCCACGTGAACGCCGGCGCGACCGGCGGCGCAGGCGGCGGCGGCACCGGCGGAACGTGCTTCAGCGGCGGCGCTGGCGGCAACGCCTCGGGGACCCGCGTCTACGGCGGCGGCGGCGGCGCGGCGGGCTACGCGGGCGATGGCGGTCGCGGCGGCAGCGGGTCGTCGAGTTCGTGCCCGAACGACGCGACGGCCGGCAGCGGCGGCGGTGGCGGTGGCGGCGGCGCGGCGGGGTCGTCCATCGGAACCGGGGCGGGCAACGCGGTGAGCGGGAGCGGCGGCGGCGTGGGCCTCAGCGGCATCGGAACGAGCGGGGCGGCGGGCGCTTCGAACTGCAACGCGCTCTACACGTGCGCGGGCTACGGCTACCCCGGCGGCGGAGGCTCCGGCGGGAACACCGGCAACGGCCACGGAGGCGCGCATCCGACCTGCGGCGGCAGCGGCATCTCCGGCGTCGGCGGCACCTACGGCGGCGGTGGTGACATCGGGCGCGGCGGCGACGGCGCCGTGCGCGTCATCTGGGGCGCGGGACGATCGTTTCCGAACAACGCGATGTGATGGCGGGTGTGGTGCGCTCGCTGCACGGCTGTCGTATCAACGCGGCCATGCGCGGGCGATGGCGGCACTCGGCGTGGCTTCTCGTGCTCTCGGCGTGCGCCGCGGAGTCACCCAACGACCTCTGCTCGGCCACCGCGTGTACCGATGCGGGCGCCACCACCGATCGCCCCGCGGACGCCCGCGCCGACGTCGCCAGGGACGCAGTCGCCACCGATGCGCGCAGCGCCGACGCGACGACTGCGGATGCGGGCACCCCCCTCGATGTGCCGCGCTCCGACGACGCGACGGCGCCCGCGGACGTCCCCTTGGTCACCGACATCGGCGCACCCTTGGACGTTCCGACGGTGGTCGACGTGCCAGCGGTCGTCGACGTGCCGCGTCCGGTGGACGTCCCCGTGGTCGTCGATGTTCCCGTGCGTGACGTCCCCGTGACCGGCGGCTGCGTCTCCGGCGCGACCGGCACCTACGTCGCCCGCTTTCGCTGGACGGGCTCGAGCCCCGGCGGCCGTGCCTCCGTCGTCTACGAGGCCAACACGCTGCCCGATCACACGCGCTGGATGGTGAGCGCGAACTCCCGCTCCATCGGCTACACGCCGGTGTGGGACGACCCGTTCCTCGGCGTCGGCGGCCTCGACCTCGAGGGCACGGCGTTCATCGACGTGTCGCTGAGCACCGCGGGCCTCGGCGCGATCCGCGGCGTCTCCATCGCGATCTTCGGGCGCAGCTTCAACACGACCGCCAGCGGATCGTTCGCCTGGCAGACCTTCAGCGGAACGGGCGCGTCGCCGAGCGGCCTCGTCGCGAACAGCGCCCCGTACGAGTGGTACGTCGCCGACGCCAGCGCCTCGTTCGTGCCGGGTGACAGCGGCGTGCTCCTGCGCATCACGCCGGGACCGCCCTCGAGCGCGCTCATCGTGAACCGCGTCGAGATCTGCTTCGACGCGCTCTGAGCAGGTCGATCAGCGCACGGCGCCGCGGAGCACGCCGTCGAGCCGCCCCGCGAGGGACTTCAGCTCCTTACGAAGCTCGGTATTCCCAGCCGCGCCCTGCTCGCGAAGGCGTCCGCCGACGTGGTTCGCGAGCTCCATCACGACGCCGTCCGAGGCCGCCGCGAGGGCCGCGTTCAGCTCACCGCGTTCGCGACCCTCGGCGCGTGCGATGAGAGCTGCGACGATGCGTGCCATGGATACCACCGAGCGCACCTCGTCGGCGCGCAACGTCGCCGTGCGCCCCGATTCGGTTCCGCGAAGCAGCGACGCGAGCACGTGGGCGCGCAGCACGCGGAGGCATGCGTCCGAGGCCGGGGTCGCACCGTGCCCCTGGAAATCAAGCAGTCCGTGCGCATCGCGACGCGAGACGTAGGTCGTCACGCCCGCAGGTGGCGATGGCGGCGGTGCGTCCGCGACGAGGGCCCGCACGACCTCGGCGACGTGCGCCGCAGGGACCCCGGTGGTGCACGGGTACCCCGCCTGCGGACCGAGCAGGCACCCCGAGTCGTGGCGGCACGGCGCGCACGGATACGCGGCCTGGAGCACCACGTCGCCGTCCCCGTGCGGACCCAGCTCGCGGAACGCGCTCGAACCCGACGACAGCAGCACCGTGCGCGTGCCCGCCACCGCCGCGAGGTGAACCAACGCCGTGTCCCCCGACACCAACAGCCGGCTCGCGGACAGCACCCGAAGCGCCTGCTCGAAGGTGCACGGCAGCGGCTTCGCGCGGCCTCCCGTCGACGCGCAGAACGCCTCCACCGAGGCGACCTCGTCGGGCCCGGCCAGCACCACCACGCCCAGCCCCGCATCGCGCGCCGCGAGCGCCTCGACGAGGGCACGCCACGCCGTCACGGGCCAGGTCTTCTTCGGCTCGCTCGTCGAGAGCTGCAGCGCCACGAAGGGCTGCGCGTCTCCGAGGCCCGCGCGGTTACGAGCCTCGCGCCACCACGCCTCGGTCTCTTCCGACGCAGGCACGTCGGGCCGCTGCCACGAGGACCCGAGCGCGCGGCAATACACGTCCCCGTAATGGAGCACGCTGAGCGGGGCCGCGGTGCCCCAGTCGTTCACGTACCCGAGCCAGGGGCTCGTGAGCCGCGGACGGCCGCCGGGCATGGCGAGGCCCTCGACGCGCCCCGGGGCGATGCGCTCGGCGAGCTCCGCGGCGAAGGGCTTGAGCGTGAGGTTCACCACGCGGTCGAAACGCATGGCTGTCAGGGCATCGACGGTCGCGGCGACGGGCGCGACGTCGCCGCCGCGAAAGTCCACGGGCAGCCGATGCACCTGGGCGAAGCGACGCACGAGCGGCGCCGACGGCGCGCCCGCGGGGTGGAGCAACACATGGAGCTCGCAGCCCGTCGCCGCGAGCGCGGCCATCGCAGGAAGATGCACGAGCACGTCGCCGGCGCGCTGCACCGAGACGAAGAGCACCCGCGGACGCGTCACTGCCCGGCGGCGCCCCGGTAGCGCGGGTCGTTGTACATCTTGAACTGGCGGTAGACCTTGAGCTCGCGGCGCCCCGCGGCGACGTCCGCGGCGAGCTGGTCGAGCTCCGTCACGAGGTCGTCGCGCTGCGCGTCGAGCACCTGGAGCCGCCCGCGGCAGGCCTCGCGATGGGCCTCCGGGGCGTCGACGCGCTGCACCTGCTCGGCCATGTGAAAGCGCTTGAGCTCCACGATGGCGATCTTGTCGACGAGGCTTCCGAGGGTCTCGGCCACGACGCGCCTACCGCTCTCCGACGAGCCCACGCATGGCCTCGTCGACGCGCTCGATGAGGTCGTTGCGGCGCTGGTTCAGGGCGTCGATGCGCCGCTTCGCCGCCGCCACCGCGTGGTCGTCGGGGACCCGTGCCTTGTCCTCCTCGTGCCACAGCTCGATGTTGACCTGCGCGAGCTCGCTCACGAGGCGTCCGAGGCTGCGCGGAGCCTCCGTGGATCGTTCGGCGGAATCCATCGATGCCACGCTACCCGAGCGCTTCGCGCGCTGTCACGCGTGCGGGCGGCCGCCGCGGTCGACGACGCGCCGCTGGAGCTTCTCGGTGCGCTCCCACACGCGGCCGAGGGCGCCGGCGAGGCGCTGGTCGTAGGTGTGCTCGGCGTGGGCGCGAAGACGTCCCCGCTCGGCATGGCCGCGCGCTCGGCGTCGTGGCGAAGGAAGTACCGCGCCTTGTCGCGCGCCTCGTCGATGGAGCCGAAGGTGACGAGCTCGACGCCGGGCTCGAAGAAGCGCTCCACCGGGGCCGACGCGTCGGCGAGCTGAAAGCCTCCGCACGCGCAGATCTCGAAGGTGCGCGGGTTCACGAAATCCTTCTTCTCGGCGAGGCCGTCGTGGAACACCGACGACCAGATGTTGAGGTTGACCTTCGTCGCCGAGAAGATGTGCGCGAGGTCGACGGACGAGAGCTCGCCGTCGTTGCCCACGTACGGAGCGAGCACGGCGTCGTCCTTCCAGTGCGTGCCGAAGATGCGCGGACCGAGGTCGAGCAGCGCAGCAAGAACTCGGTGCCGGTTCGGGTAGCCCGCGCCCGCGAAGCTGACCTCGCTCGCCCACGCCGTGGTCGCGTCGGGTGCGTAAGGGTGGTGCACACCTGGCTCGCACGCGAGCGGAACCCAGTCGACGACGCGCTGACCCTTCGTGCGCAACGCCTGCTCGAATTCCCCTTCCTGCAAGGTCCAGAAGTGGTCGACGCTGCCCGCGACGGTGGACCAGTACGGGAACGTCCGGAAGTCCTCGACGAACCAGAACACCGTGGTGACGGGGCCGTCGGAGATGCGGCGAAGGTCCGCCGAGCGCACCGGGGCTTGGGCGAGGTACAGCACGAGATCGGGCTGCGAGCGCTCGACGTTGCGCGCCGACGTGGCCTGCGCGACGCCGGTGAGAACGGCGTGGTAGCCGTCGCTCTCGGTGCGGTTGCCGTCGAAGACGCGAAGGGCCGCGAGGGCGCCGCCGAAGACGCTGTTGTCGACGAAGGTGACGGCGTGCCCGAGACGCACCAAGGCGCGCGTGGCGAAGCGTGCGATGGAGAGCGAGCCCCCGTGCATGGGGCCGACGACGGTGATCTTCAGCGAGGGCGTCGACACCCGCCGAAGTGTGCCAGAGCGAGCGACGTGGCGCGCTGCCTTCCCGCGTCGTGCGATGCTGCAAGACGCAATGACCGACGCTTCCGCACGACCGCTGCTCCTGCTCGCCAACGATGACGGCGTGCACGCCCTCGGGCTCCGCGCCCTCGCCCGCGCCCTCGCGTCGCTCGGCGACGTCGTCGTGGTGGCGCCGGCTTCGGAGCAGTCGACGCGATCGCACGCCCTCACGCTGCATCGTCCGCTGCGGTTGCAGGCCGTCTCCGAGGGCGTCTGGTCCGTCGACGGCACTCCCGCGGACTGCACCTACGTCGCGTTGCACCACCCGACGATGCTCCCGCGCCGCCCGTCGCTGGTGGTGAGCGGCATCAACCACGGTCCGAACCTCGGCACCGACGTCTTCTACTCGGGCACCGTCGCCGCGGCGCGCGAGGCGGCGTTTCGCGGGGTGCCCGCCCTCGCCCTCTCGATGCCGTCGGACGGCGACGCGGACCGCTGCGCCGAGCGCGCGACGGACCTCGTGCGCCGCATGCTCGAAGGGCTCCCCGCGACGCCGGGGCGCCCGGCACCGCTGCTCAACGTGAACTTCCCCCGCAGCGCCGAGTGGAAGGGCGTTCGGGCCACGCGGCTCGGCGTGCGCGCCTACGAAGACTCCGTCGAGGTGCGCAACGACCCGCGCGGCCGCCAGTACCTCTGGATCGGCGGCGCGAACATCGGCCACGACGACCCCGACGGCTCCGACACCCGCGCCTGGGACGACGGCTGGATCTCCGTCTCCCCGCTGCGCCTCGACCTCGACGCCGACGACCGCGGAGGCCTCGCAGCGGCCCTCGCGGCGCCCTGAGCGGCTTGCAATCCACCGTGCGCTCTGCGATCCCACCGGGCGCCATGGAAGATGTCTTCTCGCTCGTGCGCGACGTCCGTGATTTCCCCAAGCCGGGCATCGTCTTCAAGGACCTGACGCCGGTGTTCCGCGACCCCGCGGCGTTCAAGGCGCTCATCGCGGCGCTGGCCGCGCCCTTCGCCGACCAGCGCGTCGACGCGGTGCTCGGCATCGAGGCCCGGGGCTTCATCCTCGGCGCCGCCGTCGCGGTGCACCTCGGCGCCGGCTTCGTGCCCGCCCGCAAGCCCGGCAAGCTCCCGTCGAAGACCGATCGCGAGAGCTACTCGCTCGAGTACGGCACCGACGCGCTCGAGCTGCACAGCGACGCGTTTCGCCCCGGCGACCGCGTGCTCCTCGTCGACGACGTCATCGCCACCGGCGGCACCGCCCGCGCGGCCCTCGCCCTCGCGCAGCGCCAGGGCGCCGACGTCATCGCGTCGATGTTCGCCCTCGAGCTCGACTTCCTCAACGGCCGCTCGCTGCTCCCGACGGGCATCCCGGTGCACAGCCTGCTTCACGTCTGACGGCTCCGGGCGCCGGGGCGCTGCCCGCGCTAGCATCGACCGGTGCAGTGGGTCGTCTTCGCGCTGGTGGTGCTCGGTAGCTCGGCGTGGTCGTCCAACGTGTGGGAGCGGCGGTATCGCCGACGCTGGCAGCACGTCGAGCTCCCTTCGTTGCCCGTGGGAACGGGCGCGTACCGCCACGGGCACGCCACCGGCGCGGTGATGACGGCGGCCCCGCTGGCGCTTCGGGCCGCGGCGCTGAGCTGCACGGTCTTCGGACGCGGCGTGACGGCGGCGCTTCTCGCAACGGCGGCGTTCCTCGCCGGCGCCCCGCTGCGCGGCATCGGCGAGGCGACGATGCACGCCCTCCTCGGGTACCTCGCGGCGGCCTTCGGCGTCGGCGCGCTCGCGGCCATGGTGCTCGCAGCAATGTGGCTGGGCGTCGGCAACGACCTGCTGCTCCGCAATCATCGCAGCGGGTACCGCCGCGCGCGCGCCGTGGCCCTGGCGTCCCTCGCGCTTCACGGCTTCGTGTGGCTCAACGTGACGCTGCACGGTCCCATGGTCGTGCACGTCCCGCCGGCGTCGCTCGCGCACGCTCGCACCCTCGCGGGCTTCGCGTTCGTCCACGCGGCGATGCTCCTCGCCCTCGCCCGCGCCCACCGCGCCGGCCTCGACGCGCGCACGCCGTCCGAGCGGCGCCTCGACGGCTGAACGTCGTCAGCGCGGAAACAGCGCCACGCGCATGCCTTGATCCGCCACCGACGGCGCGTCGGGACCGCGCGTGCACCGCATGCGGATGGGAATGAGCTCCTGGTACCAGCTCACGGCGACGCTCGCTCCGGCGGGGTCCACCGAGAGCCACCGAACACCGACCTCCTTGCCGATGGTGACCGCCCCGCGGTGCTGCGCACGTCCTGCCGCGACGCTGTAGATCTCCACCCGGGTCTCGGCGCACTCGCCGCGCGTCACCGCCAGCCATCGCTCCCCGGCCCCGCCGAGGTCGAGACCCGCGGCGGGCTGGTAGCCCAGCAGATCCGCACCCCGCACGACCTCGACCTCGCCGAGCCGCGCCACGCCGAGGTCGTGCTCCACGTCGATGCGCAGCGTGACGCCCCCGGCGGTCACCGGCGCCGCTGGAATCGCGACACCCTCGCGGGACCGGCGCAGCATCGCATCGCGGGTCCACGCCGAGGCCGCGACCTCGTCGCCGGAGGCCGAACGCTCGGTCCCGGCGAAGCCGTCGGCGCGGAGGTCCACCGCCCGCCACGCGACACCGCCGTCCACGGCGTTGGAGGACCACACCGCCGCCGTGGCGCCATCGCGCGCCACGAGGGCCACGCCGCTCCCGGGAGGCGTCCACGACGCAGGGGACGTCGCCAGCCGCTCGGCGCCCTGCGGCGACCACCCCATGAGCCAGAGCTCCGCGCTTCGTCCGTCGTCGGCGGGGAATGCGAGCACCGAGCGCAGGGCGCCGCCGATCCATCGCACCGGCGACGCCGCGGCGGCCGTCGCACCCCGCACCGCGAAGGGGCCGAGGACGCCCCGCACCGCCTCCGTCGCGGGATCCGGCGCGTGGGCCGCGTTCGCGTCGTGCGGCGCGGGGGCGGGCGGGCGCGGGGGCGGGCGGCGCTCCGGGCAGCCGGCGAGGACGGCCAGCAGCGGGAGCAGCGCGCGCTTCACGGCCCGACCCTTCGAAGACCCGGAAAGAGCCCGGCGATCTTCTCGCCGCCCAGCGACACCTCGGACTCCTCGTCGCGCGCCCGCGTCAGCAGGATCGCTCCGTCGCCGCACGCGACCACGACCCCTCCGTCGAGCCACGCGACGTCGCCCGGGTCGAGGCCCTTCGGCGAGACCGGCGAGCGCTGCGCCGCGAGCACGACGACGGTGCGGTCGCCGACGCCGGTGAACGCCCCCGGGTCCGGCGACGCCGCGCGGATGCGGGCCAGCACGCGCTCCACAGGCTCGTCCCAGAGGATCTCGCAGTCGTCGTCGGTGGGCCGCGGAGCCTCGGTGACCTTCGACGCGTCCTGCGACTCGCCGGCATCGCCGATCTCGCCGCGCTCCATGCCCGCCACGACGTCACGCAGCGCCTCGAGCGAAGGACGATCGAGATGCCGAGCGAGCCGGCCCGCGTCGACCCCGTCGGGCACGGCGACCGTTCGCTGCAGCAGCACGACGCCGGCGTCGTAGTCGTCGGCGATGCGATGCACCGTCACGCCGGTCTGGGCGTCGCCGCGGAACAGCGTCCAGAAATAGGGGTCCGGTCCGCGGTGCCGCGGCAGCAACGACGGGTGCACGTTGATGCCTCCGTGGGGCGCGAGCTCCACGAGCGTGGCCGGAATGCGGCGCGTCCAGAACCAGCTCACCACGAGGTCCGGCGCCGTCGTCGCGAGCAAGGCCTGCACGCCCTGCTGCGAGAGGTCCGGACGGCCCAGCAACGGCGCGCCGCTGGCTGTGAGCGCCTTGCGCAGGCGATGCATGCCCGGCGCCTCGGGTCGCGAGATGCACGCCGCAGCGAGCGTGTGCCCTTCACGGAGCAGCATGAGCGCTCCGATGGGCATGCCGAGATAGAGGATCCTCATGGCGCGTTCACCCCGAACGTAAAGAGCCCCCACGGAGCGAGCTCTGCAAACGGACAGCCTTCCTCGAAGATCCTCGGCGCGGCCGGATCAGCGGGCTCCGCGGCACCGGCCCCCGCGGTGACGAGCACCAGCGTGGGGCCCGCGAAGGCACCGGCCAGCGACCGGACACCCTCGGCGGCCGCGCGCTCGGCCTCGTCCGCGGCCTCGTCGAGCGGGGCTCCCGCCGCCAGCGCCGCCGAATACCACCCGAAGCGCAACGCCTCGGCGCCGCCCACGGCGAAGCGCCCCTCGCCCTCGCCCTCGCCCTCGAAGGACCGCTGCACTCCGCCGTCGACGCGCGCAAAGCCCAACGGTGCCAGCACGCGCCGCTCGAAGCGTGGCGCGAGGTCGCAGCGGAGCCCGGGCACGATCCACCACGCCGTCGAGCGAACGCCACGCTCCTCGGCGCTGCGACGAAGCCGCTCGACCCAAGGATCGGCTCGATCGGCGTCGCCGCGCACCGCAGACCACGCTGCGCGCACGTCGGCGAGGGCCGCGCGCGACGGCACGGCGAGGCGCGCCGACGGATCGCCGAGGCCCTCGGCCCCGCGTCCGAACACCGATCGCAGCAACGGGAGCTGCAGCGGTCCCGCGCGAAAACGGGCCACGAAATCGTCCCGATCGGTCGACGGCGCACGCCGCAGCGCCCGAGCCTGCGGGATCACCCCCGCCGCGCGAATCGCAGCGCCGACGACGCTCCGCCATCCGTCGAGCTCATGGCCGTCGACGGGCACGCGCGAAGGCGCCGCCGGTGGAGGCGCCTGCTCCAGCGCGACGTCCCGCGGCCACTCCATCGTCGTCAGCGGCTCGGGGACGAGCGGCGCGGCGAGCGGCGACGAGAAGAGCACCACGAGGTCGTCGTCGGTGCGCTCCGACGGGTGCGCCGGGAGGTCCAGCCAACCCGCGATGGCGCGCTGCACGCCGAGCGGCGAGAACGATCGTCCCGCGAGCGCGGTCACCAGCGTCGACGGATCGCGAAGCACGGTCTGCGGCGCCGCAAGATGCTCATGCTGGCCGAAGGCCTCGGCGATGCCCGCCGGCAACGCCGGAGACCCCGACGCCGACGACGCCGCGGTGGACGCAGCCAACGACACCGCGCGGCTCGCGCACGCCGCCAGCAGCGCCGCGAACTCTTCGACGACGGCCGCGGGCAACGCTCCGCCGCGTCGGTCGAGCTGTCGGTGAAGCTCGTCGACGACGACCACGAGCCCGGCATGGCCCACGGTGCGGGCACGAAAGATCCATCCGCCGAGGTGCCGCAGCAGGCCGCCGCCCCGGTCGTCGTAGAGGCCGCCCGGCGCATGCACCGCGGTGAGCGCGTCCTCCACGGCGTCGTGGACGCGCGTCACGAGGTCCGACGCGTCGACCTCCAGCGCCGGCACGCGCACCACCAGCGGACCGCCCACGACGGCGCGAAGCTCGAGGTCCACGGCGTCGAGGCGCGCCAGGCGCTCGGCTCGGGTGCCGCCCACGAACAGCGCCGCGCGGCCGCCGTCCGGCGTCGGCATGAGGGTCACCTCGGACGGCGTCGGCGTGCTCACGGGGGACGCAGCCTAGAGGGCCGGGGCCCGCGGTCGCAAGGGTCGCCGCGCGAGGGCCGTGCAAGAACCCCGGCGCTCCCGTAGCATCGCCCGCGATGACGACGAAGCAGCCGGCAGAGGTTCGGTCCATCCGGGTGGTGGCTGCGGTCATCGAGCGCGACGGCCGGTACCTCATCACGCAGCGCCGTCCGAGCGCGGTGCTCCCCCTGCTTTGGGAGTTCCCCGGCGGCCGCGTGGAGGAGGGCGAATCCGACGAGTCCGCGCTGCGTCGGGAGCTGCAGCACCGCCTCGGCGCGTCCATCGACGTCGGATCGTTGATCTCCTTCGTGACGCACACCTACGAGACCTACGCCGTCGACCTGCACCTCTACGAGTGCGCCCTCGGCGACGAGGCCCCCCGCGCCGCCGCCGTGAACGCCTTCGCCTGGGTGCGCTCCGACGAGTTCGAGCGCTATCCCTTCACTCCCGCCGACGAGGCGTCGATGGCGCGGCTCCTCGGCGTCGACGGCTGATTCGGGCATCGAACCGGTGCGCGCAGGATCGGCCGTGGATACCTTCGGCGGCGCGATGAACCGATGTGCCGTGTGCGGCGCCACCCTCGCGCCCGGAGAAGCCGTCTGCCACCACTGCGGCCGCGCGCAGTACGGCGAAACGTGCCAGCACTGCGCCCAGGTCGCGCCGACGCTCGTGCGCGGCGGCGTGGTGATCTGCGCGGGCTGCGGCGGAACCCGCGGTCCCCTCTCGGCGGTGCCGCTCGGGCTCGTGGGGTCCGTGCAGCGCGTGGGAGGCATGCTCACGGGCGTGCTGGCCTGGGCGGTGTTCCTCGGAGGCCTCGCCGTCGGCGGCGTTTCGGGGCTCGTCGTCGCGCTGCTCGCGTCGGTGCTCCATGCGTCGGCGTGGCTTGGCCTGGTCGCAGGCGTGCTCCTCGGGGGCATCGCGAGCGCCGCGGCGGTGGGACTCGGCGCCGCCGGACGCCGTCTGCGCGAGCGCGGCGGGGCTGCGCGGGATCTCGCGACGGAGCAGGCCATCGCGGCCATGGCGGCCTCGCGCAACCACGTGCTCACCACCGTCGAGGTCGCGCAGAACCTGGGTCTCACGCTCCCCGAGGCCGACCGGATCCTCTCGGGCATGGGCGAGCGCGGGCGCGCGCAGCTCGAGGTCAACGGCGACGGTCTGCTGCAGTACGCGTTCTCGCAGCGCGCCTCGCACGAGCGCACCGGCGTGCGCATCGACCCGGCGGCCGACGCGAAGGCCCGCGTCGACGAGGAATTCGAGGCCATGGCGGCGCGCCGGCGCGAAGGCCGCGTCTGACCCGGGGCCCAATCGTCGCCCGATTCGGGACGTCCACCGACGCAGGGCGTACGCTCCCGGCCATGCGCGCGAAATGGCTTCTGCTTGCGCTCGCGGCGCCCGCGGCGGGCTGCGGGAAGACGGAGACGCGCCCCGGTACGTTGCTCTGCGGCGACGCCGGGGAGTGCACCTGGTCCCACGTCTCGGGCACCGGCGGCACGGGCACGACGGACGGAGCCGTCACGACCGGCGACGCCGCGCTCGCCGATGGTGCGCTGACCGATGGCGCGACCTCCGTCTCCGTGGGCGGATCGCTGACGGTGCTCGCCGAGGTTCCCGGGACCGTGACCACGGTCCGAGCGCCCATCACGGGCTGGACCATCGCGGCGGTGGACGATCCCTCGGGGGCCACGACGGTCACCGACTCCACCGGGGTCTTCTCCCTCGGCGGCCTGACTCCCGTGGCCGACCCCTTCGGCGCTGCGGTCGTGGCGGTGCGTGCCATCGCGCCCGCGGCGACGTCGCTCGGCGCCTACGCGCGCATCGCGGCGAACGCCACCGCAACAGAGATCTCGACGTGGACCGCGGACCGCCTGCTCCAGTCCGTCTCGACCGGCGGTGGCGCACCGTCCTCGGATCTCGGCCACGTCGCGGTACGGGTGGTGCTCGCCTCGGATCCAGGCGCGCCGGTCGCCGGTGCGATCGTGACCCCGAGCGCGTCGGCCACGGCGTTCTACGACTCCGATCTCACTCCGGGTCAGCTCACGCCCTCGGGCGGCGGAACCGGCGCCAAGGGCTTCGCGCTCGTGTTGAACGTGCCCGCGGGCGACACCGGCAGCGGCAGCACCGTTTCGCTCAGCGTGCAGGTCGCCGGCGCGACGAGCGTGGTCCCCGCGACGCAGACGGTGCGGGTCTTCCCGAACACCGTGAGCTGGGTCTGGGTGCGGGTCGTTCGCTGACCGAACGAAGATCGTTCGCCCCCCGAACGATCACCGCTCCGTAGGATCGTGCCCGGCGTCGCCGACGGGACCGGCGGCTGCGAGGCGCTGCTCCACGGCGCGTCGGAACGGGCGGCTCCAGAGAGCGTCGAGCGCTGCCTCGGGTGCGATCGTGGCGGTCACCCGCGCACGCATCCGACGGACCCTCGCCGCCGCGTCGGCGAGGCGCGCCGCGAAGGCCTCATCGGCCCGGGATCGCTCGGCGAGGCTCCGACGGGCGGCCTCCGCCGCGGCGGGATCGCTGCAAACGAGCAGCAGGTCGCAGCCCGCTTCGACGGCCATGGGCGCCGATCGTTCGACGTCCCAACGATCGGCCACTGCGCGCATGAGCAGGTCGTCGGAGACCACCACGGCGTCGCTCCCGGCGGCGATGCGCTCGCGCCAGAGGCCCGTCATCACGGCGCGGGAGAGCGTCGCGGGAACCGTCGCGTCGAGGGCGTCGAAGCGTACGTGGGCGGTCATCACGGCGTCGACGCCGGCGCGCACCGCGGCCACGAACGGCGGAAGCTCCACCGCCTCGAGTCGCGCGAGGTCATGCGGCAGCACCGGGAGCTCGAGGTGGCTGTCGGTGGACGTGTCGCCGTGTCCCGGAAAATGCTTGGCGCAGGCCAGCACGCCCCCGGCGCGGAGCCCTTCGATGGCGGCCGCCGCGTGCGTTGCCACGCGACCGGCGTCGGCGCCGAAGCTGCGGTCGCCGATGACGGGGTTCGCGGGGTTGCTGTCGACGTCGCACACCGGCGCGAGGTCGAAGGTGATGCCGAGGGCGGCGAGCTCCTCCCCGAGGGCGCGGTGCAGGTCCCGGGTCAGCGCGAGGTCGCCGCGCTCGCCGAGGCGGCGCGCCGGGGGCAGCGTCACGACGGGAGCCCGCAGCCGCGCGACCCGCCCACCTTCCTGGTCGATGGCGACGATGGGACGCACCCCACCCGTGGACGCGACCGCTTCGCCGAGCGCCCGCACCTGCGCCACGTCGACGATGTTGCGACGGAACAGGATCACGCCGGCGAGGCGGCCTGCGCCGAGGGCCGCCCGCACCGGCTCCGGGAGCGTCGGGCCGTCGAAGCCCGCAACGAGCACCGCGCCGGCGTGGAGGTCATGGTCGTCCATGAGGGTCATCCAACCACAGCCGTCGCGGGTCCGGCGAGGGTTGGCGTTGCCCTCGGCGCCGTGGATCGGTACAGTGATCGGAGTGCTCCGGCTATTCCGCATCGTCGTGCCTTGCCTCGGCTTGGGTGCCCTCGCGGCCGCCTGCACCGGCGCCGGCGCCGACACCTCGGCCGACGCGGACGTCTCCTCGCGCTCCGAGGGCATCGTCTTCGTCGAGCGCGTCGATGACGGCTCCGGGGCGCGCGTTCACGTCGGTGGTCGCTTCGTCCGTGCCACGGGGATCGCCGCCGATGGGCTCTGGGAGCTCGTGGGCGCGCCGCCGTCGCCTCCGCCTTCGGGCTGTGTCGAACGCACCGCTTCGGCGGACCTTGCCGACTCCGTCCGCGCCGAGGTGCAGCTTCTCGACCTCGGGGCGATCACGGCGCGCTCCGAATCGCTGTCGACCCGCATGGTTCCGCACCGCCTTCCCGATCTGTGGAACGTGGTGTCGGGCGTCGTCTACGGGGCCGACGGCGACGGCGCCGGCGCGTCCTGGCAGTTCACCGGCACCGGCGATGCGGCGTCGGGCCGTGGAGCCTTCGACGTGGCTGGCTCCGCCCCGGAGCCCCTCGGCGATGTGCGCCTCGGCGATCAGCCGTTGCCGTCGACGGTAGGCGCGGCCTGGTTGCTCCCCCGGCAGGGCGCGATCTCCGTCCGGTGGTCCCACGGCAGCGTGGCCGACCGCGTGGCGGTGGTGGTCGAGGGCGCCGGCACGCTGACCTGCGGCGCCCGCGACGACGGATCCCTCGACCTCGATGGCGCCACGGCCGATCGTGCGCGGGAGCTCCTGCGTCAGGGCGGCACGCTCGCGGTGCACCGGCTCCGCACGGTGCCCTTCACGGTCCGCGGTGTCGACCGTGCGTCACTGGTGTTCGATCAGGCCGTTCGGGTGCGCGTCCAGTAGAGCGCGCGCTTCCCGCGACGCGCGACCGCGTCGCATCGACCTATGCTCCCTCGGGCGAGCCGCGAAGTGCTCCGCGAAGGAGCTGGGCATCGCGAGCGACGTCGGGCCGATCGTCGCGCCGGGCGGCCGCCTCGGCATCGACCGACGCCGGCAGCTCGACGAACAGCGCGCGCAGCCACGACTCCGGAGGACCCGGCAGCGACGAGCCCGACCACGCGTGCGACGTTGCGAGGACGCACCCCGATGGGTCCCGGAGCAGCGCCGAGGCTGCGACGCGATCGGGGCGAAGCTCCGACGGCACGCTCGACGGCGGGGAATCGCCGAGGCGGTCCCACAGCAACGCATGAAACCGCCGCGCGTCGGGCCCGGCCGCGAAGCCTGCCGCCGCGAGCACCGCCGCGCGGGACCACGGCTCGCCGGAGTCAGCGCCGGTCAGCGCAGCGAAGTCAAGGGTCCCGGAGGCCGCCGACGCCCACCCCACGATGGCCGCCGCACGCGCGGGACCGTCCGGCAGCGCTCGCACGGCCGACGAGAGCGCGGCGCGGGACTCTGCGGTCGGGCGCGTCCCGAGCGCGAGCGCAGCGACCACCGCCGTCGATGGTCGCCGCAGCGCCTCGGCCAGCACGGCGTGCGCTGCGGCACCTGGAATTCGTGCGATGCCGCGCAACGCCCAGATCGCAGCGCGGGGGTCGTCGCCGCGCGCGACGTCGCGGAGGCGTCGTAGTGCTCGAACGTCGGCGCACGCCGCAGCCGCAGCCCGCGCGAGGTCGCGGGTCTCCGGGTCGAGGTCTCCGCGGTCCGCCGCGGCGAGCAGAGGCAACGCGGCCTCGGGCTCGCCGAGCGCGCGCAGCATCTCGAGGGCGCCGCGAACGGCGACGGCGTCGTTGCCGGCAACCACATCGAGGAGCGGACGCACCGCGCGGGGCCCCGCGGCGTCCAGGCGAGCACGCGCCGCGGCCCTCGCCGCCGGGTCGTCGCCGCGAAGTCCGTCGACGGCAGGCGCGAGCCACCCCACCACGAGCTCGGAAGCCAACCGGCGGAGCACGGTCCGCGAGGGATCGGCGGCCGACGCCCCGAGGAGGTCCGCCGCCAGCGCATCGACGACGCCGGTCGCGAGGGCCACCCGCACGGCGGTCCGGCCCGCGCTCGCGACGAGGGCGTCGTCCGTCGCGCGCCGCAAGATGGCTCGGTACAGATCCAGCGCGCGGGGCGCGTCGCCCTGGACCAGTCGCAGGTCCGCGGCGCGCTGTGCGCTCTCGAGGTCCCGATCGTCTCGCGCCATGGCGCGACCGTAGGCGTCGATGGCGCGCACCGTGTCGCCGCGCGCGCGGTAGAGGTCGCCGACGCTGCGTTGCGCCGCCGCATCGTCAGGGTCGGCCTCGGCCGCGCGTGCAGCGTACGCCATGGCCTCGTCGTCGTGCCGCGCCGCGAACGCGTAGCGCGCCAGCCTGGGAAGGATCTCCCGCGCCGCCGACGGCTCTGCCGAGAGCACCCGCCGCGCGGCCTCGAGGGCCCCCCCGAAGTCGCCGCGCTCGTCGCGCGCTCGTTCGAGGGCGCGCCACGCGAAGACGTCCCCCGGTGCCGCTGCGGTGATGCGCTGCAGCACCGCTTCGAGCGGCTCCGGCCGGTGCATGCGCGCGTAGACCGCCGCGAGCTCGCGGGCCGCGTCGAGGTCGTTCGGGGCCGAACGAGTTCGCTCTTCGAGGCGCGCTGCGTTGGTTCCGAGCTGCCGCTGCACCGCCCAGATCCCGGCGATGCGCGATCGCGCCTCGGCCCGCGCAGCCTCCGTCGCCGTGGGGCGCGCGAGCACGCTCCGCCACGACCGCACGGCTCCGTCGAGGTCCCGACCGAGCTCCTGCACCCGCGCGAGGGAGCGCAGCGCGCCCTCGTCGTCGGGCGCCGCCTCGACGGCCTGGCGCATCGCGCCGATGGCCTCGGGAAGCAGGTCGTGCCGCGCGTAGACCTCGCCCACGGCCTGGGCGCCCGCGACCGCCGAGCGCGAGACATGACGGATGCGCTCCCAGGTGGCCATGGCCCGCGCACGCTCGCCGTGCTCCCAAAGCCGCTCGCCGAGCGCCTCGAGCGCGCCCGCGTTCGTCGGATCGAGGGCGACGACGCGCTCGGTCTCACGGGCAGCCGCGGCGTCCGCACCGAGACGCGACAGCGCACCCGCGAGCCGGTCGTGGGCCTCGGCGTCGGTGCCCGCCCGCGACGTCGCGGCGACGAGGGACGACACCGCCTCCGCGCGGCGCCCGACGCGGTCGAGCTCCTCGGCGAGATCGACCACCCAGCGCACCTCGTGCGGGGCCACGGTCACGAGCCTGCGCCGCGCCGCGAGGGCCTCGTCGAGGCGGCCCGCGAGGCTCAACGACTCGATGAGCGCGAGGTGCAGGTCGACGTCCGAGGGCTGCGACGCCACCGCCCGACGGGCCGCGCGCACGGCGTCGACGCCGCGGCCCAGCGCCCGATAGGTCCTCGCGAGGAGCGCCAGGCGCTCGACGCCGCCGCCGGCCTCGCGCTCCACCATGACGAGCCAGGACGCCACGTCGCCGCGTCGCTCGTGAAGCTCGCGCAGGGCATCCCACGCCTGGCGCTGGACGCCGGGCTGCGAGGCCGCCGCCGCGAGGGCGCGCCGAAGCGTCGCCTCGGCGGCGTCTAGCCTCCCGCACCGCAGCCTCGCGATGCCCAGATCGCGGAGCGCCCCGGGGAGCACGCGCGCATCACCGCCGCCGCTTCGAACGACGCTCTCGAGCTCGTCGGCCGCGGCCTCCCAGCTTCCGTACGCGACGAGCAGGTCCGCGAGCTCGCGGCGCACCGAGCCGCTCCCCGGCGAGAGCGCGAGCAG
>CAIMWA010000552.1 GCA_903845045.1 uncultured delta proteobacterium
CTGCGCTACCTCGCCGAGCACCCGAGCGGCGCGCGGGCACGGGACGCGCACGAGGCCGCCGCCGCACAGCTCGGACTCACCGAGGCGGATCGCGCTGAGGTGCTCCCGAGCGGCATCCAGGCGGTCTACAAGAACCGCGCGGGTTGGGCGCACGACCGCATCAAACGAGCGGGGCTTTCGACGAGTCCGCAGCGCGGGTTTTGGCGTCTCTCCGACGAGGGCATGGCCTTCTTGAAGCAGCACCCAAAAGCGCTCGCCGCCGACGAGATCGCGCGCCTGGCCTCGGAGTTCTTAGACGTCCGGTTGCGCGGCCTTGCTCCGCCGAGCGTCGCGACGACGACGACGAACGCTCCGCCGCCGGTCACGCCCGACGCGCTGGCGAGCCCCGACGACCGGCTCGACAAGGCGCTCGCCGAACTCCGCGTGTCGGTCGCCGCGGAGCTGCTCGAAGCGATCGCTGCGGGCACGCCGAAGTTCTTCGAGTCGCTGGTTCTCGATCTGCTGCACGCGATGGGGTACGGGACCAACCGCTCGGACCTTCAGCGCGTCGGCGGCTCTGGCGATGGCGGAATCGACGGGATCATCTCCCTCGATCGCCTCGGCCTGGAGAAGGTCTACGTCCAGGCGAAGCGCTGGCAGGGCAGCGTGGGGCGGCCGGACATCCAGAGCTTCTACGGGGCTCTAGCGGGGCAGCGCGCCAACAAGGGCGTGTTCATCACGACGTCGTCGTACACCGCGCAGGCCGTCGAGTTCGCGAGGTCCGTCGAGCGCATCGTTCTTGTCGACGGGCAACGACTCGCGGAGTTGATGATCGAGCACGGCGTAGCGGTCACCCACCGCGTCGTGAAGGTGCCGAAGCTGGACAGCGACTACTTCGAGGACTGACGCGCCGACCGGGCGACGCCGAGCACGTCGCAGAGCCCGATGAGGAACGCGTCCTTGTTGGCGCGCTCGGCGGCCTCGGACGCCGCCCACGTTGCGATGAACCCCTCCGTCGTCATGGCGGCGGAGGATCGCACAGGTCGACGGGCTACCGAGCGATGGGTTCGCGGGCGTGGTGGTACACGCGCAGCACGGTGAGCACCCCGGCCTCACGCTCGTAGTAGATCGCCGCTGGGTGCACGAACGTCCGTCGGCACGGCGCGCCGGTTCGCATCGTGACCGGGCGACCGTCGAAGCCCGGCTCCGCTCCAGCGAGCGTCGTGATCGCATCGAAGATCGCGGCGCGGATGCGCTCCCCAGCGGCAGGGTTCCGCTCGGAGATGTACTCCACGATGTCTTCGAGGTCGTCGCCGGCTTCGGGCGAGATCTCGACCCGGACGGACTCGAGGCTCATCGCGCGCTGGCGGCGGCGATCCGGGCGCGCATGCGTGCGTCGACCTCTTCGAGCGTGAGGCCGCGACCCTCGCGGATGCTGCGCCGCGCCGCCTCGATGCCCGCCTCTTGCTCCAGCGTGAGCTCGTAGCCGTCGTCGTCGGTGACGGCTTGCAGGCGGTAGCGCCCCGGCGGCAGCTCCGCGAGCGCCTCCGCGATGTCCGCCGGTACGTCGGTGCCGTTCCAGTCGATGACCTTGGCTGCGTCGCCCATGCCAGAAGGGTGCACTGCGGGAGCCGGGCGGCGCAAGGCACTGGGGCGGTGGGCCGTCGCGGACGTCACGCCGCGCCTACTTCTCCGCCGGCTCCTCGAACAACGACGGCATCGTCACCTTGTACGTCACGGCGATGGCCACCAACGTTGCGACCGTCCCGTTGGCGGTGCCGAGCTCGATGCGCTGGGGGTGCTTCGGGTGGATGCCGATCTTCTCCGACGCCGTCTCCTGGCTCCACGCTTGGGGGCGCGGCGGGGGCGCGGCGGGGACGTACTTCGGAAAGTCGGAAGCTCCGTTTCTTGGATTCTGGGCCGCCTCGAGCGGGCACGCGCCCCGTGAATTCAAGGGGCTGCGAGTTCGCGAACGAGCCCTTCGAAGGTACCGACTTTCCGACGGTCCGTCCCCGCGGACC
>CAIMWA010000553.1 GCA_903845045.1 uncultured delta proteobacterium
AACCGTCTTTCGATCAACCTCGTCCGGGCCCGAACCCATCGTTGGATCGCGGCGCGTTCACCGGAGTTCGCACGCGCGCTGGGACCGCGTCGCGGGCGCTTTCGCGTGTACGGCGGCGCGCTCGGTCCTGGGTATGGCTACCCGAGTGCGGAGACGCCCGAGGCGATGGCCCAATACGAGCTTCTCACAGGGAAGAGCGCCGAGGTCACGTACTCGGCGAAGGCGCTGCTGGGGCTTCGAGCCGTGGCCCGCGATCCGGCCTATGCGGGCAAGACGGTGATGCTCTGGCAGACGCTGTCCGACGTGCGTCCCGCGGTGCCCGAGGGGACGGCGGAGCGGGTGGCGCCGGAGCTTCGATGGGTGCTCGGCGCGGGGGTCGTGGGGTAGCGAGGTCAGGCTGCTCCCTCGGCAACGCGGCGGGACGCCCACGCCTTCCGATCGAGAGCCACCAGACCGATGGCCGCGAGGACGAACCCGACCGTCGCCACGTAGAACGGCCGCGTCTCTCCCGGAAGCACCCGATGCGCGTTGTCGAGGTGCGCGCCGACGTGGAGCAGCAACGCCGCGGGAAGGCTCGCCCCCGCGCGGTTGAAGAACCACGTGAACACGACGCTCCCCCCGAGAAAGTACGGAATCATCGGCAGGAACAGCGATACGGGCACGCCCTGCACGAGCAGCATGCACACGTGCCAGATCGCCCACACCGCCCCGATCACGAGGCTCGCCGTCAGCGGAGACCACACGCATTGCAGCCGGGGGAGCGCGTAGCCGCGCCAGCCGATCTCTTCGATGAACGGAAAGAGAAGAAGCGCGACGACCCGCTGCGCGTCGTTGGGTGGAAAGAACATCGGTCCGTCGTAGCGCCCGAGGAGCCCGAGGAGCGCGAGCCCACCCGAGATGAGGACCGCGGGAAGCAGCAGCGCGGCGACGTACCACGCCGGGTTCGCGTTCCATCGACGGAGCTGGCTGAAGAGACCTCGAAGGCCGCCGGGCTCGCCGCGCGCGAGGACCATGGCCGCCACCATGGGCCCGAAGCCTCCGAGCCCCAGCAGAGGCATGAAGCGCTCGACGCGTCCGGGGAGCACGCCGCGGAGCGCCAGCACCGCCGGGAGTTGGAGACTCCAGGTGAACGCGAGGGTGATCGCGAAGAACAGCGCCACCCGGGCTACGGGCTTCGCGGACGCCGCCTCGTCACGCTTCGGAGATCGATGCATGCCGGGCGAACCTCGCGCGCGCACGCGCTCGACGCAAGACTCCCTGCGAAGGCGCGGCGTGGAGAAATGCCCCGCTACGCGCCGAGTGATGCACTTGGCGCCGATGCCGCGGCGCTTCGCCACGCCGAAACACTTTGCAATGAAGGAGGTGGCGGCGCCGAGCGTACTGGCGCGGAGCGTGCTTGGACCGCGCCCATGCGGTGGTTCATCCTGGTGGCGATGGTGCTCGTTCCGGTGCAGGCGTTCGGTTGGGGCCGGGGTGGCGGTGGCGGGCGGGGCTTCGGGGGGCGCGGGTGGGGCGGTCCCGCGGTGATGATGGGCGGACCGCGGGGCGGGGGCTTCGCGGTACAGCATGTGCCGGTCTACGGGTATCCCGCGGGCTACCGCATGGGCGGAGGCTGGGGACGCCGGTACTTCGCGCCGCTCGTGCGCGACGCTGGCTGGAGGCTTCCGGTGCAGCCGAACACCACGGTGTACCGCGGCAACCCCGATCCGCCGTTCGTGCCGTACTTCTCGCGTCTCGCGGAGTCGCGCCCGGCGCTCACGGCCCCGGCGCCGACGGTCGCCCACGGACCCGAGTACATCTCCATTCGCATCGCCGGCGAGCCGGCGCGGCGGCGCGCGCGGTGACGCTCGAGGGCTTCTCGTCGTAGGGTCGTGCCCGTGAGGAAGCAGCGATGATCGAGGTCGAAGCCTGCGTCGTGGTGCAGCGTCCGAGGCCCGAGGTGTTCGCCGCGGCGGCGACCAACACCGACAACCTCGCGAAGTTCTTCTCGGGCTACGCGCTGCTCATTCCTGCCATCACGTCGGCGTCCATCGACGGAGGCGGCGAGCCGCGCGAGGGCGCGATGCGCAGCGTGTCGCTCTCGGACGGAACGCACATCCGCGAGCGCATCACGCGCTTCGAGGTGCCGGCCGCGCACGGCTACGAGATCGTGGAGATGAACGCGCTCCAGCGGCTCTTCTGCACCACCATGATCTCGCTCTGGACCTTCGCCGACGAAGGCTCCGCGACGCGCGTGGTCTGGCACTACACCATCGTTCCCAAGGGGCCGTTCACCCGCCCCCTCGCGTGGGGCGTCGGACGGCTCTTCCAGCGCGCGATGCAGCGCTGCCTCGAAGACCTCGCGGCGTCGCTCCGGTAGCGTCGTCGCCCGCTACGGAATGGTGAAGCGCGCGAAGGTGCGTCCGAGCTGCGTGAACCAGTTCTCGCCCCAGCACCACACGCTCGCATCGCCGCGCACCGCGCACGCGAAGCCGTTGCTGCTGATGCCGATGGCCCGCGCCGCCACCACCGCGGTGACGTTGCCGAGGCCCGGCACCGCGACGGGGCTCGGACGCAGCACGAAGGTCCCGTCACCGAGCTGACCGCTCTGGTTGTAGCCCCAGCACACCACGGTCCCATCGCGCCGAGCGGCGCACGCGAAGTCGGGACCGCCTGCCAGCGACGCCGCGTCGACGAGCCCCGTCACCGGCGCCGGGGCCGTGTGCGAGAGCATGGTGCCGTCACCGAGCGCGCCGGAGAAGTTCGAGCCCCAGCAGAGCACCGCGCCGTCGGTGCGCCGCGCGCACAGGTAGAACGATCCGCCCGCGAGCTCGGCGACGTTGGCGAGGCCGGCCACGCGCGTCGGCGTCATGTTCGTCGACGACGTCGCGCCAGGGACGCGCCCCCAGCAAGACACCCCCGCGTCGCGGTGGCGCACGCAGGTGTAGCTCCCGGCGCCCGCGTAGACGTCCACGGCGTCGGTGATGCCAACCACCGCCACGGGGCTCGTCGCGGTGGTGAGGGTGCCGTCGCCGAGCTGTCCGTACGTGTTGTTGCCCCAGCACACTACGGTGCCGCCCGCGCGCAGCGCGCACGCGTGGTGGTACCCGTCGCTGAGCACCGTCGCGTCGTGGAGCCCGGCCACGGCCACCGGCGCGGTGCGGCTCGTGAGCGTGCCGTCGCCGAGCTGTCCGTACATGTTGTTGCCCCAGCAGAGCACGCCGCCCGCGTCGTCGCGCGCGCAGGTGTGGTCGTTTCCCGCATCGACGGCCGCGAGGGATGCGCCGCCGCTCACGAGGGCGGGTGCGGTGTGACCGACGAGGGTGCCATCGCCCAGCTCGCCGTAGATGTTCGCGCCCCAGCAGCGCGCGTGGCGATCGGCTCCCACCGCGCAGCCGTGGCGCAGACCGAGCGTCACGCCGGTCGCCGTGAGGCCGGGAAGCGGCGCCGCGACGCCTTGGTGCCAGGTCTCGCCCCAGCACGCGAGGCTCCCGTCGAGGCGCGTCACGCACGTGTGAAACGAGCCCGCGGCGACATCGGTCACGTCGTCGGCGAGGCCCGCGATGGCCGTGGGAACGAGCTTGTTCGTGGCGTCGACGTCGACGAACTGCCCGCGGTCGTCGCCGCCCCAGCACCGCAGCGCGCCGGTGCCGAGGGTGGCGCACACGTGCGTCTCGCCCACCGCCACGCGCGTGGCTCCGGTGATGCCCGCAGCCGTGGGCACGTTGCGGCTCGACGCGCTCCCGTCACCGATCTGTCCGCGCGAGCCGTCGCCCCAGCACACCACGGCGCCGGTGCGTCGCAGGGCGCAGGTGGTGGTGCCGCCGGCGGCGATCTGCGTGGCGTCGGTGAGGCCCGTCACGGCGACGGGGGTCTGCGACGACGACGTCGACCCGTTGCCGAGAACTCCATTGAAGTTCGATCCCCAGCAGTACACCGTGCCGTCGCCGCGGAGCGCGCAGCCGTGAGAGCCGCCGAGGGCGACCTGCACCGCGCCGCTGAGCGATGAAACCGCCACCGGCACCAGGCGTGTGGTGTACGTGCCGTCGCCGAGCTGGCCGCTGGTGTTGTAACCCCAGCACACCACGGTGCCGCCCGCGCGTACGGCGCACGCGAAGGAGGTGCCCAGGGCGACCTGCGTGGCGTCGCGGAGCCCGCTCACGGCCACCGGCGTCGCGCGGTCGACCATGGTGCCGTCGCCGAGCTCGCCGCTGGAGTTCGTTCCCCAGCACGACACCACGCCGGACGCGCGGCGGGCGCAGGTGTGCATGAGCTTCGACGCGACCTCCACGGCGTCGGTGATGCCCGCGACGGCGACGGGCGCGAGGCGCGTCGCGGTGGTTCCGTCGCCGAGCTCGCCGTGGGGGTTCGGTCCCCAGCAGTACACGCCGCCCGCGCGCACCGCGCAGCCACCCAGATAGCCCGCCGCGAGCTGCGCTGGACGCGGCGCCGCCACCACCGATGCATCGCCTGGAACGTCGGCCCCCACGTCGGCCAGAGCGACGTCGACGGGTCGCACGTCGGGCGCTCCCGCGTCGACGATGCCGGTGTCCGAAGGGACCACGTCGAGCGGTCCGCGGTCGGTGCCGGCGTCGACGACATCGAGGAGCGCGGGCACGTCGACCACGGGCACGTCCAGCGCGACGACGTCGACCGCAGGTACATCGAGGGACGCGTCGTGCACGTCGACTGCGGCGTCGCGGGCGTCTCCCACCACGTCCCGCGCCGCGTCGCGCGCCGCATCGACGGCGCCGTCCGCCATCGCATCGACCCCGGCGTCCACGAGCGGAGCATCGGCGGGCCGATCGTCCGAGACCGCTGCGTCGGGGGTGCCGAGCGACGTCACATCGGGCGAGGAGCACGCCGTCAGCGTCGCGGCGACGGCCCACACCGCGAACGAAGGAACCCGTGGGACGGATGGGTGCGACATGGGCGCCGCTCTATCATCGTTGCCACGCCCCGTCGCGCGCGCGACCGCGGCGGAACGAGGTCCCCCGGCCGCCGGGCCGTCGTTCCCCTTTGGGTGCGCGCGACCGTAGACTCTCCGGCCATGCGGCGTCTCTCTCGCGCTCTGGGCGTGCTGGTATCGGTCGCGGCGGTGCTCCTCGGGCTCGGGTTCCGCGCCGACCGTCCGGCCGCCGCCGTCGAAGGGCGGCGCGCGCTCGCACCGTCTCGGTTCGTCGACGCCTCCGGCCTCCGGGTGCATGTCCGCGATCGCGGCGACGGTCCCGCCGTGGTCCTGCTCCACGGCTCGAACTCCTCGCTCTTCACTTGGGAAGGGTGGACCCGAACGCTCGCGCGCGACCATCGCGTCGTGGCGTTCGACCTTCCCGGACACGGGCTCACCGGCCCCGATCCCCTCGGGCGCTACGACGCCGCGCAGATGGCGAGCTTCGTCGACGACGTCACCCGAGCCCTGGGCCTCGGACGCTTCACGCTCGTCGGCAACTCGATGGGCGGCAACGTGGCCTGGCACTACGCCCTCGCGCATCCCGAACACGTCGAGCGCCTGGTGCTCGTCGACGCCGCGGGGCTGCCGCGTGACGAGCCGCCCGTCTTCGCGATGCGCGTCTTCGCGCACCCGGTGTTCGGGCGTGTCGCGCGCTGGGTGACGCCGCGGTTCCTCATCCGACGGAGCGTTCTCGACGTCTACGCGGAGCCTTCGAGGGTGACCGATGCCGCGGTGGACCTCTATGAAGACCTCCTGTTGCGCGAGGGCAACCGCGAGGCGACGCGGCTGCGCCGCCGGCGTTCCATGACCGATGGAGCCGAGGCGCGGCTCGGCGAGCTCCGCGTGCCGACGCTCGTACTCTGGGGCGCCCGGGATCGTTGGATTCTCCCGAAGTATGGCGAGCGCTTCCACGCTCGCATTCCAGGTTCGTCGCTCGTCGTCCTCCCGAACCTGGGGCACGTGCCCATGGAGGAGGACCCGGACGCGAGCGTCCTTCCCGTCGTCGACTTTCTTCGACGCGGTTCCGACCGGCGATGATGGCGGGAAGGCGACGAAGCGCCCCGGCCGCCCGGCTCCGCAGGGTTCCGGGAAGGCGCCGCGTAACCGTCAGAGCCCCACATTTCAACGCAACTGCGCGAGCCCCCACCCCCGGCCCCCATAGGCGTAAACCATTGACACGCGGGCCGAGTGGAGCTCTACACCTCGGATGGCATCCCCGACCATCGTAGATCATCACTGGGCGCCCATCGAGGCGCGTCTGCCGCCCACTTGGCGCGCGCTGGCGGCAGAGCACGGGATCCTCGCGAAGGCTCCGAGCGACGGCTCCGTCGCGGGCTCGGGGTGGAAGATCGTGGATCTCGCCGTGCTGCTGCGCCTGCTGCTGCACTACGTCTGCACGAACTCGTCGTTGAAGACGACCGTCGCGATGGCCTCGGCGATGGGGCTCGCGGACATCTCCCACGTCGCGCTCCAGAAGTGGACGCGCAAGTGCGGCGACTGGATCGCGGCCATCGTGTGCGACATGACCGGCACGTCGACGAGCTTTGCGACCGAGCTCTGGGCCGGCTTCGTGGTCATCCTCGTCGACGCCACGACGGTGCAGAAGCCAGGGGCGAAGGGCACCACGGCGCGCGTGCACTTCGCGCTGCGCCTGGTCGACCTCGCGTCCGTCGCGATCCAGGTGACCAGCGAGAAGGTCGGCGAGACGCTGCGCAACTTCGCGATGCAGCCCGGACAGCTCTGGCTCGCGGACCGCGGCTACTCGAACGCGAACAGCATCGCGCACGCCGTCGCGGGAGGGGCCCACGTGCTGATCCGCTTCGCGTTCGGCCCGCTGCCG
>CAIMWA010000554.1 GCA_903845045.1 uncultured delta proteobacterium
AACCCTTCGAACAGCACCGTCTTCTTCGGCCCGCGCACCGAGGACGAGATGTGCTTCGACTTCGTCGTCGCATGGCCCGCGGGCGCGCTCAGCAACGCCGCCGGCGCCGCCTCGCGCCGCTGCATCGACGTCGCGCACTGACGCTCACGGGAGCTCGTAACCGCGCCCCGCGTGCGGGTCGACGCGCTCCGACACCGCCCGGAATTCCACCGTCAGCGTGAAGTCCATGGGGCCGCGAAGGCGGTTCACGAGGGCGAAGGCGTACTCGCCGGCGACGGCGATGCCGATGCGTCCGGGGCCCACGGTGCCGCCCGGCGCGGCGTTGGGCGTGCGGTGCATCGCGCGGATCGATGCGCGCGAGAAGAGCCACGCGCCGCCCTCGAGGGCGTCCGTCGACGGGTCCCGCGCGGCGAGGGTGACGATGCCGAACTTTCGGGTCCACCCCGCGAGCGCGGGGATGCGAAACGCGTGGGCCTCGCCGACGCCGACGAGCCCGCGGTAGCGCACCGTCCACACGCCGAAGGACGCCGTCGCGCGGTCCATCCCGGCGCCGCCGTCGCGGGATCGCACGTACGTCGCCGACGACGGCAGCGGGCTCAGCGCCGAGCGCGCCGCGCGTGTTCCAAGGGCCACGCCGACGAGGCCCGGGCCGATGCCGGTCGAAGACTCGCCGCCCGCATCGAGGCCCGCCGCGCCCTGCGAGCCGAAGTAGCAGTTGCGCCACTCGATCTCCGTGCACGTGTCGTCGACGTCGAGGTGCCGCGACGCCGGGTGCGTCGCAGGGAACACGCACGCCGTCATCGTGAGCTGCTCGAGGTGCCGCGCGAAGAGCCCGTCGGGGTCCGCGCCGGAGCCATCGACGGCGGTGGCGCACGCGACGTTCTCGAGCACCACGTTGCGCAGCGGAACGCGCCCGTCGCCGCCACCGAACCACAGCGAGTGGCGCCGCGCCTCGTGCACCGGGAGCGTGCCTGCGCCGTGGCCCACGAGGGTCTCGACGCGCAGGTTGCGGATCGCGACGTTGGCGTGGAGCACCGCGCTCCCCGACGCCGCATCGGGGTACGCCGCGCGCCCGCCGCGGTCCCAGTGGATGCCGAAGCTGCCGCCCGAAATGGAGTTCTCGCCGTCGAGGAGGAGGTTCGTCACCGCGACGCCCGGCAGCACGCGCACGCCGGCCTCCGAGGGGTGCGGTCCGAGGTGCAGGCCGCAGAGGTGCAGGTGGTCGCACATGCCGCCCGTCGCAGGGGTCATCGCGCGGTCGATGGCCGCCGGGCCGATGCGCACCGGCGCGTCGGCGATGACGTGGACGTCGCGCACCACGCAGAGCTGCCCCGCGAGGATCTCGACGCCCACGCTCGGCGCTCCGTGCGCGAGCGGCGCTGCATCGCCCGGCGCCCACACCGCGCCTCCCGTGGACCAGAACGTTCCGACGCGCAGGTCGCGCACGTGCACGCCGTCGCCGTCGTTCACCCGCACCGCGATCTTCGTCGCCGGATCACCCGCGATGGAGGTGCAGCTCAGCGCGCCGACGCTCGCGCTCGCGATGCGCCCCGGCGTCGCATCGTCGGGCCACAGCAGCGTGGTCGTGTCGGGGTCGCGGCGGGCGTTCCGCGCCGTGACGTCGAAGAGCACCACTTCACCCGCACGCCCCGGCTGGAACTGCACGTTCGTCGCCTCGGGGCCGTCGCCGCGCAGGTGCATCCCGCTCTCGGGGAGCTGGATCGTTCCGCGCACCACGTAGTTCCCCGCGGGGAGGTGCACCGCGCGCGGAGGCCCGTCGGGACCGCGCTGCAGTGCCGCGCGCACCGCGGCGCGAAGGGCGAGGGTCCAGTCACCCGTCGTCGCCAGCGACGCGAACCACCGCACGTTCACGGCGCCGCGCTGCACCCGCCGCCACACGCCCGCGGCCTCGCCGTGCGGAACGACGACGATGCCGCCGTCGTCCCGGACTGGGTGCGCGCCGTCGCCGCGGCTCCAGACGAAGATCCCTTCACCACCGTCGCCAGGCGCCAGCGAGCCGAGCACCACCACGACGTCGCCGTCGCCACGCGGCGTCGTCATCGCCCGCAGCATCGCGATCGATGGAGCCACCCGCGCGGTCGCGCCCGCCGTACCGACGGACTGCGCGACGGCGTCGTTCGGGTCGACCACGACCCCGGCCACGGCCGCCCCGCCGAGCGCTGCCAGCCAGCGTCCCAGCGCGCGCCGACCGGGGTCCGTCTCGTCGTCGTCGGTCATCGCCGTGGTGATCCTACCCGCAGACGCTCGCGGCGGAGCGAACCCCGCGCACGGAGCCGCGGGCAACCGAGGCGATCCGTGCTACGGCGTCGCGCTCCACGGTGACGCCCTCGAACCCATCGGCCGCGGTCCCCGCAACGCCCCGAGCAGGTCTCGCGTTCGCCTTCGCCGCGTACGTGGCGTGGGGCGTGATCCCGCTGTACTGGCGGCTGCTGTCGTCGCTGTCGCCGGTGGAGGTGCTCGCGCACCGCGTGGCGTGGTCCCTCCTCGGCGTCGGCCTCGCCGTGCACGTCATGGGGGGGCGCGCCGACCTCGTCGCCGCGCTGCGCGACCGTCGCGTGCGGCGCCTGCTCGTCGCGTCGAGCCTGCTCATCGGCGCCAACTGGGTGGTGTTCCTGCTCGCCATCCAGATGCACCGGCTGAGCGATGCGAGCCTCGGTTACTTCCTCAACCCGCTGGCGAACGTGGCCCTCGGCGTCGTGGTGTTCCGCGAGCGCCTGCGGCCGTGGCAGCGCGCGAGCATCGCCTGTGCCCTCGTCGGCGCCGGCACCCTCGTCGCGTCCAACGGGGCGTTCCCGTGGATCGCCCTCGTGCTCGCGTCGACCTTCGCGGCCTATGGGCTGCTGCGCAAGCTCGCGCACGTCCCGTCGACGGTGGGTCTGCTCGTCGAGACGCTGGTGCTGGCGCCGCTCGCGTGCGCCTACCTCGTGCACCTCGCGGCGTCGCACGGCGGCGCCTTCGCGCGCGGCCTCCCGACGCTCGCGCTGCTCGCCGCGTCCGGACCGATCACCGCGCTGCCGCTGGTGTGGTTCGCCCGCGCCGCCCGCGCGCTGCCGCTGAGCACCCTGGGCATCGTGCAGTACGTCGCGCCGACGCTGCAGTTCCTCATCGCGGTGTACGTGTTCGGCGAGCCCATGCCCGCGGTGCGCTGGGCGGCCTTCGCCTTGATCTGGCTCGCGCTGACGATCTTCAGCGTCGACGCGTGGCGTGCGGCGCGGGCGATCGATCGGGGCTGAGGGCCGCTGGATCAACCTCTCGTGGCGAGGCTCGCGTCGCGCGACGGGTGAACCCTGACCGTTGATCGGTTCTTCGCCCTTCTGCGCTCTTACGCCTTGTTTTCAGGGATTTCGCGACGGCCTCGGCGTGCGAACGTCGCGTGCCGGGGTTGCACCCCGGGCTACATCATGAAGTCGCACCGGGCCGCGGTCCGGCGCTCCCCGAACGGAAAGCGCGGCTCCTTCAGCCCCGGGCGATGCCCGGGGCGGACATCATGTTGTAGCCGGGGGTGGGAACCCCCGGCGGCCGCCCACCGAGCGGGGGCGTGGGTGTCGCGGGCTGTCGGGCGCTCGCGCAAGTCATCGTAACAACTAACGAATCCACGAACCCGAAGGACAATGTGATCAATGGTCTGGGGTGAACCCGCGGGCTTCCCTCTGTGAGGCTCACGGAAGTCCCCCGCCCGTTTCATGGGCCGGGTGACCCAGGCACGAGGGAATGCCGCACGCGCTCGCCTCGCCGTCGACGACATCGTCGCGCGCGACGCACTCCCGCGTTGGCGAGACCTCATGCACACTCCCGCCATGCGCCAACGAACCCTGATGGTGGCCGCGGCGGGTCTCCTCGCTGCGGCCTGCGACGACACGACGGCGCCGACGTCCCGCGACGCCACCGTCGACGCGCCCGTCGATGCCGCCCGCGCCGACGTCGCCAGCGACACCGCCCCCGACGCCGCCGCGGACGTTCCGCGCGTCGCGCGACCCATCGCGTACCAGCCCGGAAGCCCGTGGCCGAAGTTTCGCGGCAACGCCGTGCAGGACGGTCTGAGCACGGTGCACGTCGGCACCACCGGCGATCACGTGTGGTCGTTCCGCACCGGCAAGGGCGTCTTCAGCTCGCCCATCGTCGGCGCCGACGAGACCATCTACGTCGGCAGCGCGGATCAGGCGTTCTACGCGCTCCACCCCGACGGCACGCTTCGCTGGCGCTTCGACACCGGCGAGATCATCGACTCGTCGGGCCTCCTCGACGACATGGGCCGGGTGTACGTCGGCTCCGGCGACGGCCACCTCTACGCCCTCGACACCGCCACCGGCGCCCGCGTCTGGACGTTCGACGCCGAGGCGCCGGCGCAGACCATGGCGTACATCAACTGGTTCGAGGGCAACGTCGCGCTCGGCCCCGAAGGGGACCTCTACGTCCCCAACGACAACTTCCGCGTCTACCGCATCGATCGCACCACCGGGCACAGCGTGTGGGGCTTTCACATGCCCGACCAGACGTGGTCGCTGCCCGCCGTCGACGCCGTCACCGGCAACCTCTACATCGGCAACAACAACCTGCTGCGGCTGCTGGGCTCCAACACCTTCGCGCTGCGCCCCGACGGCACCGCGCTGTGGCGCCAGAGCACCAACGGGAGCATCGCCGCGAGCCCGCTGCTCACGCCCGACGGCGCCATGGTCGTCGGCGGCTTCGACGGGTACCTCCGCGCCTACGATCGCGACACCGGCGACCCCCGCTGGACCTTCGGCGCCCACGACCACCTCTACGCGTCGCCGGCCCGTCTCCCCGACGGAACCATCGTGCAGCCCGCCGCCGACGGCACGCTCTACGCGCTCGATCCCTCGAACGGGCACGTGCGCTGGGCCTTCGACACGCGCGAGGCCATTCGCTCGTCGCCCGCCGTGGACGCCGACGGCAACACGTACTTCGGCGGCGGCGACGGCAAGCTCTACGTCGTGCGCAGCGACGGGACGTTGCGCTGGGCCCTGCGGCTCCTCCCCGACGAGCGCCACAACCTCAACGCGTCGCCGGCGCTCGGGCGCCAGGGCATCTACCTCGCGGGCGAGGGCGGCGAGGTCTTCGGCGTCCCCTACGACTACTGCCTGCGCGCCGCCGGCATGGCCGACCCGCGCTGCATCCAGGGGCCCAACGAGGACCTTCCCCGCGACGGTGTCTTCCTCTCGTACACGACGCCCACCGGCGTGCCCCTCGACGCGCCGCCGGCGACGCTCGACGCCAACGGCATCCTCGCGTTCTCGCTCTTCGTGCGCGCAGGCGGCGACACGCGCCTCGCGCTCATCGACTCGCGCTCCTTCACGGCCACCGCGACGCCCGCCGCGGACCTCGACGTGCGCGTCTCCGGCGACCGCCGCTTCGTGGTGATCGTGCCCCGCACGCGGCTCACCGCCGGCGCCGACGGCCACGTGCACATCGCCCTGCGCGGCAGCTACCTCACGGACCCGATGCGCGACGGCCTGCACTTCACCGGCGGCACCGCGGCCGGGAGCCTCGACACGACGCTCGACGTGACGCTCTCCGCGAGCGGCCCCGCGACGCTCCCGCTGCCCGTCCCCGCGGCGTCCACCGACCCGTCGGGACAGTGGGAACTCTCGCGCCTCGCCGCGCCGCTGCCGACGATCCTCCCGAGCTACAACCAGATCGGCTTCGACTCGCTGCGCGTCCTCGTCGGCATGGTCGAACGATCGGGCTCCGGCGCCATCGGCTGGATCGCCGGCGGCATGCCCGGACCGGGCGGACGCAGCGTCGTCGACCCGCACACGCACGCCCTCTTTCCGGTGCAGATCGACTACGACGGCGGGCTCGTCACGCTGCGCAACGAGAACTCGCTGTCCCTCGAGGTCATGAACTTCCGGCTGCCCTTCGAGACGTTCCGCGTGACGGCGCGCGTCGACGCCACGGGGAACGCCGTCGCCACGCCCGCTCTCGCGGTCACCACGCAGTGCGCGAACGTCATGGTCTACGGGATGTTTCTGCGCACCCTGGGCTTCTGCAACCCCGACGACGACCGGCTCAGCGCCTACGGCGCCACGCTGCTCCACGCCATGGATCCGCAGTCCGCGCCGACGGGCGTGGGCACCGTCACCTTCGCCGCCGACGCGACGTCGGTCACCGCGACCCTCGCGGGCTCGACCCTTCGCGCGGCGGACCAGGCCCTCAGCGTGCTCGTCGTCGACGCCGTCACCGGCGCGCCGCTGAGCCTCGACTACGGCCCGGCGACCACCGTCACCGCGGCGACCGACGGCACCGTGCAGTCGGTCCGCGTGGCCCTCGGCACGCGGGCGCTCCCGGCGTCGTCGCGGGTGTACCTCATGGTCGGCACGTACCCCGCCGCGCGCGGCGCGCTCCCCCCGCATTGACACGCCCCGCGGCCCCGGCGTTCCCTCGCGCCGTGGCAGCCAAGGCCCTTCGCATCGCCCCTTCGATCCTGTCCGCGGACTTCTCGCGCCTCGGCGACGAGGTGCGCGCCGTCGACGCCGCCGGCGCCGAGTGGATCCACGTCGACGTCATGGACGGACGCTTCGTCCCGAACATCACCATCGGCCCGCTGGTGGCCGCGGCGGTGCGCAAGGTGACGAAGCGCGTCGTCGACTGCCACCTCATGATCGTCGAGCCCGAGCGCTACGTGGCCGACTTCGCCAAGGCCGGCGCCGACGTCGTCTCGGTGCACGTCGAGGCGTCGCCGCACCTCGAGCGCACGCTGCAGTCCATCCGCGCGCTGGGCTGCCGCGCCGGCGCCGTGCTCAACCCAGCGACCTCCGAGGACACGCTGCGCTACGTGCTGCACACCCTCGACCTCGTGCTCGTGATGAGCGTGAACCCGGGCTTCGGCGGGCAGTCGTTCATCCCCGCGGTGCTGCCGAAGGTGCGCGCGCTGCGGCAGATGATCGACGCGTCGGGATTCGACATCGACCTGCAGATCGACGGAGGGGTCACCGCGAAGACCGCGCCGTTGCTGCGCGAGGCGGGAGCCGACGTCTTCGTGGCGGGCTCTGCGGTGTTCGGTCAGTCCGACTACGCCGCGGCCATCGCCGCGCTCCGGGGTGCGCCGTGAGCGACGCACCGCTCGAGACGCTCTTCATCGCCGGGCGCGCCACGGGCCGCCGGCTGCGCACCGCGCGGCTCCTCGTCGTCGACGGCGCCGACCGCGGCAAGGGCTTCGCGATGGAGAAGACCCGCTGCGTAATGGGCCGCAGCGGCGTGTGCGAGATGGTCCTCGCGGACCGCTCGGTGTCGGCGACGCACGCCGAGATCGAGGCCGTCGAGGAGGGCTGGGTGCTCCGCGACCTCGGCTCCACCAACGGGACCTTCATCGGCGACGTGCGCGTGCGCGAGGTGG
>CAIMWA010000555.1 GCA_903845045.1 uncultured delta proteobacterium
GGCGGGTCAAAATGGCTGAACATCATGCAGAACTGAAGCTGTGGTCGCGGTCTCGCGATGTGTAGAAGTGGAAGGGCTTCAGCCCGCGGCGAAGCCGATCGCGAGCGAAATCGACGCTCAGTACGCGACGCCCATCGCCGAGGCCCGCGCCTGCACCCGGCGGGTGATCACGCTGGCGATGTTGTTCGTCATCGGCGCGGTCGCGGCCGCGGGAGCCATCGCACCCGTGCGCCCCCGTGCTGCGCCGTCCGCCGCGCCCCCGGGAGCGCCGCCGACGGAGGCGAGCTCCCGCGCGCTCGCGACGTGCACGAGACCGCGTCGGGCGAGGACGTCGGCGTCCTCTCCGCGCTCGTCGTCGGAGAGGCGGCGCGCGGCGACGAAGACCTGCGAGCCCTGGCGCAACACCGTCTGCGTGCGCCCGTCGGCCATCTGCTGGTCCTGCGCGTAGGTGAGGGCCGTGAGCATGCCGTGCGTGCGCTCGGCGATGGACGCGAACTCCGCGTGCCCCCGCGGATCGAGGCCGCTGCACTCCACGGTGCTGATCTCGATGCCCTGGCGCACCGCATCGCGCAGCAGCCCGTCATGGTCGTGCTCGGGGTAGCGCTGCGCCGGCGCATCGCCGACGAGGAACACCATGCGCGCAGCCCCGCGGTCCCAATTCATCTCGTGCACCGCGAGGGCGAGGCCGGCGTCGACGTCCTCGGGGTCGTCGCCGCCGCCCTGCGCCGTGACGCCCATGAGCGCCGTGTGCATCGCGTCGAGGTCGCGGGTGAGGGGCCACATGCGCGTGTGCTCGGCGTCGCTGCGGTCGCGGTAGATCACCAGCCCGACCCGCACGTCGGGCCGCGGATTGCCCGACGCCACGCGGTTCGCGATGGACCAGATGTGGTTCTTCACGGGCTCGATCTCGTCGCCCATGGACCCGGTGGCGTCGAGCACGAAGACCAGGTCGATGCGCGGCCGGGCCGGGACCGTCGGGCGCGCGACGTCCTGCGCGATGGCGGGGCGGGCGGCGGCCCCCGCGGCGAGGGCGAGGCCCAGCACGAAGCGTCGAATCCAGGTGGAGCGCGATCGGATCATCGGGGCACCGTTTCCTTTCGGTGGCCGTTCCGACGCGCGACGGCGCCGATCGATCTCCGCCTTCGACGCGAGGCGCGCGGAACCCGGAAACTCCACGCCTCGCAGCGCCGCGGTGTAGAACCAAAGCGGGCGTGCGCTCGGCGCGCCGGAGGTACGCCACGTGGGACTCGGATCGACGCGCAAGACGGTGCTGGTGACGGGGGCCGCGGGCTTCGTGGGGTCGCACCTCGTGGACCGGCTCCTCGCCGAGGGCTTCGAGGTCGTGGGCCTCGACAACCTCATGACCGGCGACCTCGGCAACCTCGCCACGGCCATGGCCGACCCGCACTTTCACTTCGAGATCGGCGACGTGCGCGAGACGCTCAAGGTCTACGCGCAGGTGATCTTCAACTTCGCGTGCCCCGCGTCGCCGGTGCACTACCAGAGCGATCCGTACGCGACGCTCACCACCAGCGTGCTCGGGGCGCTGCGCCTCGTCGAGCACGCGCGGCTGCGTCGCTGCCGCATCGTGCACGCGAGCACGTCGGAGGTGTACGGCGACCCGTCGGAGCACCCCCAGCACGAGTCGTACTGGGGACACGTGAACCCCATCGGCGAGCGCGCCTGCTACGACGAGGGCAAGCGCGCGGCGGAGACCGTGCTCCGCGACGCGGTGCGCACCCACGGCGCCGACGCCCGCATCGTGCGGATCTTCAACACCTACGGCCCGCGCATGGCGTTCAACGACGGGCGCGTGGTGTCGAACTTCCTCATGCAGGTCATCGAGGGCAAGCCCATCACGCTCTACGGCACCGGCGAGCAGACGCGGTCGTTCTGCTACGTGTCCGACCTCGTCGAGGGCGTGGTGCGCGCCGCCCGCGCCGACACCCTCGAGACGCCCATGAACCTCGGCAACCCGCGCGAATTCACCATGCGCGGCCTCGCCCGCACCGTCATGGACGTCGCCGGCCGCGAGGTCGAGCTCGTCTTCCGCCCGCTCCCCGCCGACGATCCCAAGCGCCGCTGCCCCGACATCTCGCGGGCCCGCGCGCAGCTCGGCTTCGACCCCGTGGTGCCCCTCGAAGAGGGTCTGCGCCGCACGCACGCGAACTTCACCGAGCGCCTGGCCGTCGCGCGGCCGCCGGAGCGCACGCAGCCATGAGCCCCGGCGGGACCTTCGTGGTCCTGATGCCCGTCTACGAGGACTGGGAGTCGGCGGCGGTGCTCGTCGCGCGCGTGCAGCAGGCCGTCGCGGGGCGCGTCGACAAGGTGGAGTTCCTCCTCGTCGACGACGGCTCGGCCACGCCGCCGCCCGCGCGCTGGGACGTCGGCGAGGTGCCCCGCGCCACAATCGACGTGCTGTTCCTGCGGCGCAACCTCGGGCACCAGCGCGCCATCGCCATCGGCCTCAGCCACGTGCAGGCCACCCGCGACTGCGCCGGCGTCGTCGTCATGGACGCCGACGGCGAGGACACCCCCGACGGCGTCGCCGTGCTCCTCGCGCGCTTCGCCGCCACCGAGGGCCGCGCGACGGTCTTCGCCGAGCGCGCGCGCCGCACCGAGAGCCTCACCTTCAAGGTCTTCTACGCGCTCTACCGCGCGCTGCACCGCGTGCTCACCGGGCGCGGCGTGCGCGTCGGCAACTTCAGCGTCATGCCCCGCGCGCACCTCGAGCGCATGGCCGCCGTCTCCGAGCTCTGGAACCACTACGCCGCCAGCGTCTACCGCGCGCGCCTCGAGGTGGCGACGGTGCCCATCGACCGCGGACGCCGCATCGCCGGCGCATCGCGCATGAACTTCACGTCGCTGCTCGCGCACGGGCTCAGCGCCATCTCGGTGTTCTCCGACGTCGTGGGCCTCCGTCTCCTCGTCACGTCGGGCGTTCTCGTCGTGCTCGCGGCGCTCGGCATCGCGGCGGCCGCGTCCATCCGCCTCTTCACCACGCTGGCCATCCCCGGCTGGGCCACCACCGTCGCGGGAACGCTGCTCGTGGTCATCCTCCAAGGGCTCTTGATGTCCGTGGTCTTCGTCTTCCTGATCCTGCAGGGACGCAACCAGCACGGCTTCGTGCCCATCCGCGACCACGCGCATTTCATCCTGCGCGAGCAGCGCCTCGCCGGCGCCTGAGCCGTCGCTACGGAGCGACGGTGAAGTCCACCGCGTCGACCACGCGGTACTGGTCGTGGAGCAGGTAGTACGCCGTGTACGAGCCCGCGGGCAGCGGCCACGGACCGCGTCCCAGCGCCGACGCATCGAGGGTGATCGTTCCGCTCGTCGGCATCGTGGTGCCCGCGTGCGAGCCGCCGACGTACTGCCAGAGCGTCGAACCCGGATGCGGCAGACCGGGCGATGCTGCGACGTACGGGTACACGCCGATCCAGTCGATGGGGTCGTTGCCGGGGCAGCCCGCGAAGCTCGCGCGAATGGCGTCGCCGGGCCGGTACGTCGCGCGATCGAGGCTCACGCGGCAGCCGCCGAAGCACCCGTGCGTGCCCGCCGCGGGCGCCATGGGAGGGTGCAGCAACGACGGTCCGCAGGAGAAGTCGAAGAGGTCGAGGAGCGCCGGGCTGTTCGCGTCGCGGGCCGTGAGCGCCGGAAGGTCGAAGACGGCCTCGATGAAGCGCGTGACGGCGGTGTGCTCCTGCACCGTGTGCGACACCGAATGGGCCCGCGCCCACGGCGACACCACCACGAAGGGAACGCGCGCGCCGAGCTCGACGTACGCCGCATCGGTGGGCCCCGGACGCGCGACGCAGGCAGCATTGGGAGGCGGCACGTGGTCCGCGAAGCCGCCCGCTTCGTCGTAGGTCCAGATCATCGCGAGGCCCGGCCAGAGGGGGCTGCGCACGGCGTGGTCGTAGAGCGTGCGCGTCCACGCCTCGCCCTGCTGCACGTTGCCGTCGGGGTGCTCGTCCTCGACGTTGTCGATGCCGTCGACGAACACCACCGGCGGCAGCGTGCCCGCGTCGAGGCCGCGAAGAAGATCGGCGAAGGAGTGCGTCCCGCGGTGCGCCGTCGTCCACGCGAAGGAGCCGCTGAAGTACGACCCGTCGCTGTACGCGCCCCACGCGACGCCCGCCGCGTCGAGGCGGTCGAAGATCGACGGCGTCGTCGCCGCCGGGTAGCCGCCGCCCGTCGAGCGCACCCCGTCGGCGGTGCCCAGCAGCATGAAGTTGCGGTTCGGAAAGGTGCCGCTGCGCAGCGACGCGAAGTGCCGGTCGTTCACCGCGAAGGTCGACGCGAGCCAGTAATAGAAGGGCAGATCGTCCTGGTCGAAATAGGTCATCGCGAGGTGACCATCGCCGCCCGCCGAGCGCGCTGCGGCGGCGACGAAGCCGTCCATGAGGCCGTTGTCGACCTGCGCGTGCATGTCGTCCCACTGGTGCCCCGGGTCGTAGGAACTGCACGTCGTCGCGGCGTGCGTGAAGGGCACCGCCACGCCGCGCGCGTCGGGGTTCGTGAAGCCCGCGGGCATGGCCTCGCTCGCCGGCTGTCCGCGGTCGTGCAGCCGCCCGAGAAGCTGGTCGTACGATCGGTTCTCCTTCATCACGACGACGACGGTGCGGATCGGCAGCGCCGCGCGCGTGCGGTCGTCGAGGCCGAGGGTGTCGCGCACCCGCGCACCGGCGGTGAAGTGGCACGCCGCGCGCTGCGAGGCGTACGGGTCCGCGAGCACCGTCGGGATGCACGCCGCGTCGCCGCCGTCGGACGACGCATCGGCGCCCGTGTCCGTCGAAACGTCCGTCGGTGCGTCCATCGCTACGTCGGGGGCGACGTCGATGCCGACGTCCATGGCCGCATCGACGAGGACGACATCGGCGGCGGCTTCGAGCGTCGTCGCGTCGCGTGCGGCATCGGTCGCGACGTCGGCGGTGACGTCGAGCGCGGGCGCGTCGGTGCTCGCATCGGCGGCGTCGACGACGACGACGTCCGGCGCATCCGCGGCGCTCGTGTCGCGCGTCGCCGGAACGTCCGTCGCGGGCGCGGGCACGGGGTCCGAGCCGCAGTGCGCGAGGAGCGTGAACGAGAGCGTGGCGAGGGCGTGGAGCGGGCGTCGCATCGCCCCCGACGCTACCGCGGACGCGACGTCACAGGACGCTCTCGATGGCCTTGCAGAGCGTCTTCAGCACCTTGATGCGGGCGTAGTACTTGTTGTCGGCCTCGACGAGGGTCCACGGCGCGGCGGCGCTCGACGTGCGGTCCACCATGTCGCAGACGGCCTGCTCGTAGGCGTCCCACTTCTTGCGGTTGCGCCAGTCCTCGGCGGTGATCTTGAACTGCTTGAAGGCCACGGCCTCGCGCGCCTTGAAGCGCTTGAACTGCTCCTCCTTGCTGATGGCGAGCCAGAACTTCGTGACGACGGTTCCGTGCCGGACCATCTGCCCCTCGAAGTCGTTGATCTCGCCGTACGCGCGCATCCAGTCGGCCTCGGAGCAGAACCCCTCGACGCGCTCCACGAGCACGCGCCCGTACCAGGACCGGTCGAAGATGGCGAAGCTCCGCTGCCGCGGCAGGTGCCGCCAGAAGCGCCAGAGGTACGGCTGCGCGCGCTCCTCCTCGGTGGGCGCGGCCACGGGCACGCCACGGTAGCGACGCGCGTCGAGGGCGCCGGTGACGCGGCGGATGGCGCCGCCCTTGCCCGCGGCGTCGTTGCCCTCGAAGACGCACACCACGGAGCGCTCGGCGAAGCGCTTGTCGCGCGAGAGCAGGTTGAGGTGCCCCTGCCACTTCTCGAGCTCGGTGTCGAAGCGCGGCTTCGTCATGGGGCGCTGCAGCTTCAGCGCGCGGAGCACGTTCATCGCGTCGACGCTCGGCAGCAGCGGCGGCGTGCGGTCCGGGCCGGGTCCCGGGTTCTTCTCGTCGAGGCGCTCGCGCAGCGCGGCGAGCAGCGCGTTGCCCATGGTGAGGTTGCGGTACCGCGCGTCGTGGCCGGCGATGACGAGCCACGGCGCCGTGCCCGTGCTCGTCGCGCGGGTGTAGCGCTCCGCCACACGCTCGAAGTCCGCGTGCTTCTTGTAGAACTTCCAGTCCGTCGGGGAGACGCGCCAGCGCGTGCCGGGGTCCTTCTCGAGGGCCTTGAGCCGCTCCTTCTGCTGCGACTTCGTGAGGTGGAACCAGAGCTTCAGCACCAGCACGCCCTCGTCCGAGAGCATCTGCTCGAAGAGCTTCGCCTCGTCGATGTACTGGTCGAACTGCGGCTCCGAGATGCGCCCGAAGGCGCGGTCCACCACCGGCGCCGTGTGCCACGCGCCGAAGAAGATCCCGACCTTTCCCTTGGGCGGCAGCGCACGCCAGTAGCGCCACATGTGCGGGCGCTCGAGCTCCTCGTCGCTCGGGTCGGCGAAGGCCGTGGTCTGGATGTGCCGCGGGTCCATCCACTCGGCGAGCAGGTTCACGGACTCGCTCTTGCCCGCGCCCTCGACCCCCGCGATGAGGATCAGCACCGGAAAGCGCTTCTGCTGCGCCAGCTCGTACTGCGCGGCGAGCAGCGCCTCGCGGAGCTTCGGCTCCTCGCGCTTGTACGTTTCCTTGTCGACCCGGTGCTCGAGGTTCGCGGAGGAGAACATGCCCCGATGCTACGCCCGCCCCGCTGCGTCGGCGGCGCACCGAGCGCTGCAATCTCTGCGCGGCGAGGGGGCGCGTCTCAGCGCGCGGCGTCGGCGGGGTCCGCGTCGAAGCGCAGCGGATAGCGCACGCGCACGACGCCGCGCCCCGGCGGCGGACGGAACGCGACGGTGTACATCGACTCGCGGAGGCACGTGGTGAACGCGGGGTCGTCGAGGCCGCCGTCCGAGGCCTCCACGGAGACGTCGTCGACGACGCCGCCGACGCGCGAGTCGCCCGCGATGACGAAGGCCATCGTCGCGCGGCCCGCCACCCCGGGGTGCTGCGCCAGCAGGTGCTCGTAGCAGTCCCGGGCCATGGGCACGAGGTCCTCGCGGATGCGCGCGCGAAGGTAGTCGGGGTCCACGGCGCCGCCGTCGAGGGAGGGCATCGCGGCGAAGGGAACCGTCGCGTCGGCGCTCTCGCCGGCGTCGGCGACGAGCCCCTCGACCCACGCCGCGAGGAGCCTCCGTCGCACCTCGTCTCGCACCGCGCGGTCGTGCACGGTGCCCGCCGGCGGGGTGAAGGCGCCCGCGCCCGGACCATCGTTCGCTCGAACAGAACGATGCGCCGCGGAGGGCTCCGGCTCCGTGCCTTCGAGCGAGGACTCGGCGCTCCGATCGTTCGCGGCGGACTCGGCGGGCGACGTCGTGCGGGGGCGCGACGCGCGGTGCGCGACCAGCGCGGCGATGGGGAGGACGACGACGGCGAGCACGACCGCACGCGAGCGCTTCATGCCCGCGACGCTAGCGCAGCCGGCGGATCAGATCCCGGGGTTCGACGCCGTCACCGGAGGTCCGCCGGCGCGGCGCTGGCTGCGGCGGACGAGCAGGCCCATGGCGATGCCGAGGATGATCACCACGACGCCGCCGTAGACGTCGCTCGCGGCCTCGGGCAGCGCCGCCGCAGCGATGGCGCCGAGCAGCGCGAAGCCCGCCCACCACAGCATGCCGCGGTTGAACATCATGGCGCCGACGGCCGACGCCACGGCGATGATGACGAGGTCGTTGAC
>CAIMWA010000556.1 GCA_903845045.1 uncultured delta proteobacterium
AGCGGCACGACGAGCGCGTCCGTCGAGGCGTCGGGGACGCTGTCCGGCGAGCTCGCGTCGAGCGCCGCGAGGAACGCTCCCGCGTCGGCGAAGCGCTCGGCGGGCATCAGCGCGAGGGCGCGGGCGAACGCAGGATCCCACGCGCCGACGTCGCGTCCGCGGCGGGCGGGCGTCGGTCGCTCGGTGGAGAGCACCGAGAGGTAGAGCGCCATGGCGTCGCCGCCAGCGTACGGGGCGCGGCCGGTCAGCGTCTCCGAGAGCACCAGCGCGAGCGCATGCACGTCGGTCCACGGGCCGGTGCGCGTGCCGCTGATCTGCTCCGGGGCGGCGTAGTGCAGCGAGAACGCCGTGGAGACGCTGCGGGTCCGGGTCTCGCCGGAGGGCGTCGCTTCGCCGTGGGCCATCTGCTTGGCGATGCCGAAGTCGAGCACGCGAACGCCCGGCGGCGCCGCGGTGAGCATGAGGTTCGACGGCTTGATGTCGCGGTGCACGATCCCTCGCGCGTGGGCGAGCGCGAGCACCTCGAAGACCGGACGAAAGAGGGCCAGGCACGCCGCGGGCGAAGGCGGATCGGGCGCGCGCGCCAGGAGGCTCGCGAGGGTCTCGCCGTCGATCCACTCGAGGGCCATCCAGGGCGTGTCGGCCTCGCTTCCGACGGAAGAGGTTCCGTAGTCGAGCACGCGTGCGATGGCCGGGTGCTCGAGGGCGGCGATGAGACGCGCCTCGCGGAGAAAGTCCTCGATGGCGCGACGACGGCCTTCGGCGGTGAGGTCCTCGGGGAGCTTCAGCACCTTGAGCGCGACGGGGCGGTCGAGGGTGCAGTGCTGCGCGCGGTACACCACGGCGAAGCCGCCTTCGGCCACGGCGGACTCCACGCGGTAGCGCCCGTCGAGGGTGCGCCCCAGGAGCCCGAAGCGGTCGGGGACCGCGGTCCGGGCGCGGTCGATGGTCTCGGACATGGTCAAGCGTCACCCTCGGGCGGTCCGTCGGAAACCGCCGAAGCAAAGCCTACACCGTCCACACGCCCACCCTCGCGCGCTCGCGCGGCCTCGCGTAGGCTCCACGAACACGTTCGCCGCAGACGCTCCTGGCGACGCGTCGGGGCTCTGGGCCCCCGGGAGGTTCCGTTGCTGCGCGACGTCTGCCTCGTGATGTCGGTGATGCTCGCGAGCGCCGGGTGCACGACTGGAAGCGTGTACGGCGACCCCCGCTCGCTCTTCGACGCGGGCACCACCGACGTCGCGCCCCTCGATGTGCCCCGCATCGACCCGTCGGAGGCGGGTTCCGTAGACAACGCATCGCCCGCCGTCGACGTCGATCCGGACACCGGCAGCCCGAGCGAGGACGATTCCGGCGTGCTGGTGGAGGACGACTCCGGCGCCGTGACCGACGCCGTCGTCGCGACGGACTCCGGGACCATCGCGTGCGGCGACGGTCGCTGCGACGCTGGCGAGACCTGCATCGCGTGCAGCGCCGACTGCGGCACCTGCCCGGCGCTCGATCCGCCCGCGGGCCGCGCCAACTGGTCCATCGCGACGGCGAAGCTCACCACCGGGAGCGTCAACGCCGATTGGCTGAAGGTCGGCACCTACGCGTTCGACTCCGCACGCCACGCCGTGCACGCGACGATGTGGTCGTGGACGCAGGCCGCTCCGGTGCACCGCGCGGCGAGCGGCGTCGTCCCCAACGGCACGTGTGCGGGCGGCGCCGGCGAGGTGCGCCCGTGCAGCGTCCTCGTGCCCGGGGGATTCATGGCCGACGCCAACGACGTGCGGGATGGCGCCTACTCGATCCTCACCGAGGCGGCGAGCGGCAACCCCTACGTCCGCATCGTGTGGAACACCGCCAGCCACGCCTGGTTCGAGGAGTGGTGGATCCCCCGCGCTGCGCTTCCCGGCTATGCGGCGATGCGCCTGAAGGCCGCGTACGACACCACGCTCGGCTTCGCGTACGGCAGCAACGCCCCTCTCACGACACGCCGGGCGTACAGTTCGGTGCACGACGCCACGGGGCTCACCTACGAGCGTTGGTCCCGCGCCGCGTGCAGCGGGACCGGCTGCACCGCGCCGCACGTGGTGGCGGCCCCGGCGGCTCGGCACACCGTGACGTCGCCCTTCGCGCCCTACACGGTCTGTGGTGCTCCCCAGAGCTGGCTCATGACCTATTTCGCTCCCACGTCGTCCCAGCACTGCGCCGGGATCGCGGACTCGAGCATCCAGAACTACGTGGTGCGTCCGAACTCCGGTGACCGGCGCGACGCATGGTGGTTGTGGCACACCTGCCTCACCGTGGGCTCGTCGTGGACGAGCTGCTATGGCTGCACCGCCTCCGATCGGCACGGCGGTTCGCACGTGAACGCGATGGTGCAGGTCCTGGACGACAGCGGGAACTTCCTCGGCTACGTGGGCGTCGAGCCGTCGTTCCACGAGGGTTCCTGCGGCAACGCTGCGGAGAGCCGCGACGCGGACATGCTCAGCATCTTTCGCATGACGCCGGACACCGAGTACCTCACGGACATCACGCACGTCCCTTGAGCGATGAGCCACGGGCCGCCCCTCGACCGTTCGTTCGTACACGGCACGGAGCTTCGAGGCGCCGGAGGCATCTCCGCTTCGATCGGAACGCGAGACTGTACGGAATGGACGCGACAAGTGGGCCCGATCCCGGCCCCGCCGGGCGCGTCCTTCATCGATGAATGCCGTCAGGCTCGAGCCCAGAGCCTCCTCGAAGACGCGCGCGGTGCGGGTGGCCGAACGCGGACCCCCGCTCGTGGCGCGTCTGCACTCGTTCGACCGGTGCCTCGCTGGCAAGACTGCCAATCGATGCGCAGAGGTCGCCGGGCTCTGTGGAACTCGCCGTTGAAGGCAAGGAGCAGATCGAGGGACTGCGATCTGCGTGGGCAGCCTCCGGCGGGCGAGGGTGACCCGATGCGGGTCAGCGCGGCATCGCCGTCGAAGCACCCGGGTGACGCAGGCGCCAGCCCACGGTGCGGGGCCGATCGGCCGGCAGCGGGGGTTCCGGCGCGCTCGACGGGAGTCGCAGGCAGCGTGACGCGAAGAGGGCGAAGGGCGCCTCGTAGGCGATCGGTCGCGCGCAGGCGCCGAGCGCCACGGCTAGCGGCGCGACGAAGTGCTCCGCGGGCACCAGCACGAGAAGGTAGCCGTAGCGCGCGAGGTCGATCTCGGGCACGAGGTTGGCCGGGTTGGCGAAGCGGAGCCCCGAGGGCCATGACGCCGCGTCGCGCGTGCGAACGGGGTACTGCGGCGCGTCGGCGAAGGACCACGTGCGACCGCCGCGGAGGGCCACGACGTGCGCGGCGGGGCGCCCGATGGCGCCGAGCTCGGCGAACGGGGCGCCAAGAAAGTCGAGGTATCCGATGGCCGACCCCGGAGCCACCCGGGCGGCGAGATGATCGACGGCGCGGTAGTTCGCCGACGCCGATCGATAGAGCGGCGCGAGGGCCAAGGCCGCCGCGACGGGAACCGCCACGAGCGCCGCCCGGGTGACCGTCGAGACCGCCCGCGGGCGCGGCGCGAAGGCGAGCGCGAGGAGCCATGCGCCGGGGAGCAGGAAGCGGAGGTAGAGCATCCCGGCGCCGTTGTGCCCATACGGCCAGATCCAATACTGGACGAGCACGAGCGCGCCGGTGAGCGCGAGCGCGCGTTCGTCCGCGGAGCGCACGCCCCCGCGGCGGAGGAGCGCCACGGCGACGGCGGCGAGCGCGCAGAGGGCCGCCGAGGTGATCCCCTCGTGCGGACCGATGAGGTTGTCGGGGAGCGCCGCGAAGCGCGCGAGCCGCGGGTGCACGGGGTTCGTCGCAGCGCGAAAGGCGGCGTTGGCGTTCTGGTCGTAGAGCCGCACCTGCGCGAACACCATCGCCGCCGACGGGATCAAGGGCGCCGCGATCCACGCCGCGATGCGAGGCGTGCGGAGCGCGCGAAGCCCCGCGGGCAGCATCACCAGCGCGAGGAGCACCACCGCCGAGGCGTGCGCGAGGCTGGCGACGGCGACGGCCGCGGCGGCGACGGCGGCGCCCCGCGGGGACGGTGCTTGCGCGAAGGCTCGCAGCGGGCGCAGCGCGACGAGCGCGAGGGCGACGCCGAGGAGGTATCCGAGCAGGCCCCAGCGAAAGGCGGCGCCCAGCGCGAACGGCGCGGCGGCGACGGCGACGAGGCGCGAGCGGTCGAAGGTGCGGGCGGCGTGGGCGAGGCACCACGGAAACGCGGCGACGAGGGTGGCGAGCCCGAGGCGGTTCGCGAGGTCGGCCCCGAGCGCCAGCGAGAGCGGATGGCCGAGCGCGAAGAGGAGCTGATTGGCCCCGCCGAGCTGCAGCCGATAGACCGCCGCGGGAGCGCGCGTCGGGTCGCCGAAGGAGCGCAGCGTCGCGAGGATGAACTCGAACTCGGCCAGGTCGTTGACCGGTGCCCAGCGAGCCAGGGCCACCGGTGCGGCCATGAGCACCGACGTGAGCGCGAGCAGCGCCGTCGCGAAGGGATCGTCGTCGTCGCGCGCGGGGACCATCGTCCGTCGCACTGTACAAACGGGGCGGTGCGATGCGCGAGCGCCGATGGTGGGGAGAGCGCGAAGGCCGCCGCGGGCCGAAGCCCGGGCGACCCGTCGGAGCGTCAGGGCCGCCGGCGACGGCGCAGCAGCGCGGCGAGGGCGAGTCCGGCGAGGAGCGCGGGAGGCGTCGCGCCGCGGGAGGTTCCCGGCGCGCGGCAGCCGCAGCCGTCGCTGCCGCTGCCGGTGACCACGGGGGCCACGCAGACGTGGTCCGTGGGGCTGCAGACGCCGTGGCCGACGCACTGCGTGTCGTCGACGCAGCCCACGCAGCGGCCCGCGCCCGCCCCGGCGTCGCCGTCGCGCAGGCACCGCGGCGTCGGGTCGTTGCAGTCGAGATCCCGGAAGCACCCGTCGGCGCACACGCCGGGGACCTCCGGGTCCTCGGAGCTGCACGCCTGGCCCGCGGGGCAGCCGTTGTGGTCCGCGCCGGGCAGGCAGCCTGCGCGGCAGCGGTGCGTGGTGACGTCGCAGATGCGACCCGAGTCCGAGGCGCCGCAGCCCTGGTCGTGGGTGCAGCCGCACTGCGGCGACGCGCCGACGGTGACGATGCACTCGGGACCGTCGGGGCTCGACACGCAGGCCCGCACGTCGACGTTCGGCGCGGGCGTGCAGAGCACGCAGTGGTCCGTGGCGACGTCGCACGCGAGCGAGTCTCCGACGCACGCGCGGTTGTCCGAGCCCGTGCACTGCACGCAGCGTCCGGCGTTGGTGCCGCGCACCTCGCAGGCCGGCGTGGGCGCGCGGCAGTCCGTCGCCGACGACGGATCGCACGGGCGGCACACGTGGCGCGCGGGGTCGCAGATGGGGGCGCCGCCGGCGCACTGGGTGTTGTCGAGGCAGCCGACGCAGCGGTTCGTCGCGGTGTCGCAGCTCCCCGTGCGGCAGTCGGCGTCGCGCACGCACTGCACGCAGCGGCCGGTGTTGGGTCCGCTCGCCGCGCAGGCTTGCACGCCCGGCTCGGCGCAGTCGGTGGACGATCCCGGCCGGCACGCGCGGCACGTATGCGTGGCGGCGTCGCAGGAGGGGCGCGTCGGGTCCGTGCAGTCGGTGTTCGCCACGCAGCCCACGCAGGTGCTCGTCGCCGGGTCGCAGAGCGGCGTCGCGCCGGAGCAGAAGCCGTTCGCCGTGCACCCCACGCAGCGACCCGCGAGGGGGCCGGTGTGGGCGCACGCCGGATGCGCAGGGTCGATGCCGGCGCACTGCGCGTCGGTGCTGCACGCCATGCAGGTGCGCGTCGCGGCGTCGCACACCGGCGCGGCGGGCGAGCGGGTGCAGTCCGACGAGCTGTTGCAGAGGCACACGCCGGCGGCGCGGTCGCACACCGGGGCGCTGTCCGGGCAGTTCAGGTCGGCGGCGCCGGGGATCGTCGCGTCGGTGCGTCCGGCCGCGGTCTCGCGCGCGTCGGGGAGGCAGTCGTTGTCGCTGTCGATGTCGAGGTAGTCCGGCGTGCCGTCGTTGTCGGCGTCGGCGGTGCAGTCGCCCTCGTCGGCGTCGCTCCACCCGTCGCCGTCGGCGTCCGTGGCGGAGCCGCGCGAGAGCGTCTGGAACGCGATCACCGGCACCATCTCGTCGCCGCTCCCGTGAAAGCGGAACTGCATCGACGTCGCCCCGTCGGCGATGACCGTGCGGAAATCATAGAGCTCGTCGTCGAGGCGCGGCAGCGGCGGCGCGCCCGTGATGGAGTCGCCGTCGAGGCCCACCGGCGATCCCGCCGCGCGGCCGGCGCCGGGCTCGGTGCCGCCGAAGGTGCCCATGGTGCAGAGCCCCGCGGTGTTCAGGTTGCAGCCCGTGCCCGACACCACCGTGGGCCAGTCGTCGGCGCCGCCGGCGCGCGTCGTGAGCGACAGCCCGTTCACCACGATCTCGCTGTTCTCCTCGGAGCACAGGTCCCGCGTCGGATCGTTGGGCGCCGCGGGGTTCGGGTTGCGGTTGAACTCCCACATCACGCCGGCCGCCGCCGCGAAGGGCTCGCCGCGCGGGAGCCCCGCGGGGCAGCGGTTCGCCACGGCGCCGGGCATCGGCAGCGTCGACGTCACGAGCCCCGTCGTCGCGCAGCCCTCGTACACGACGACGTTGCGCCGCGGTCCGAAGTCGAGCTCGTACTCCACGACGAGAAAGTGCCCGCCGAGCTGGATGAGCCCGGGGCCCTCGTGCGCCGCGTCGTCGCCGCGCTCCTGCACGGGAACGCTGGTGACGCCGCCGCGGGACGAAGGTCCGACGGAGCCGCGGACGGCGGCGGTGACGTCGGTGACCCAGGTGCCCCAGAGCGCCGTGACGCTGGGCGTGGGATACGTGCGGGAGTAATACCGGGGCGTGCCCTCGAGGCGCCGCGAGATGGCGCTGGCGCCGTTGCCCACCACGACCATGCGCGGCGACCCCGCCGGGCCTGCGGGCACCACCGGCGGGTACGCGGGCACCATGGCGTTCGGGTAGTACACCGTGAAGCCGCTGTAGAGCCGCGCCGCGCGCACGCGCCCGCCCCGCGGAACCTGGATGTGCAGCTCGCCGCCCGCGAAGGACGTGCGGGTGCTGACCTCGCCCCAGGCGTCGGCGGTGATGCCCCCGCGCACCACCTCGTTGATGCCCACCGCGAGGGACTGCGCCGACGCGGGGCTCGCACCCCCGAGCAGCGCCGCGAGCGCGCTGCCCGCGACCGTCATCACCCTCGAACGCCACGAACCCGGATTCGACCTCAACGTCACGGCAGACCTCGCGAAGCAGTGCGGCTCGCGGAGGACGCGACGTGCGGGTCCGCGGAGCATGCGTCGCATGTGACCCGTGCGCCGCGGCTTCGTCAATGCCGGTGTGCGGCGGCGATGCTCTCCGAGCGCGCGCCGGGGTCCCGAATATGGGCCCCCATTTTCACGAATATGGGGCCCCATATGGGCCGGTCCGCCGCCGCCCCCCGCCGCCACCCCGCCACCCTGGCGGACCCCACGAAGTTCCGAGGATTCGGCTCGGCACGCTCGGTGGAAAGGTGGCGCCGATGGCCGAAGTCGACGAGATCCTTCGCGCGGTGACGAGGCTCTTTCCCGAGGAGCTCGTGCGGGCGCTGACGCACCCCGGCGCGATGGTGCGCTTCGGCATCGACGTGCTGCGCCGGCAGCGCATCGCCGACCTTCGCGACCGCGGCTCGGACCGGTGCCTGGCCTTCGCGCCGCTGGCTCGGAGGTGCTGGCACTCCTGACGTTCCCGTCGCTCGCCGTGGACCGTCGGCTGATCGAGGCGCCACCGACGGCGCCGACGACGCGGAGCCACATCTACGAGATCGGCCACGACGAAGGACGCGCCGAGGCCTCCTTCATCCGGTCGCGCGGGGACTCGGTCGCGTGCCGTCGGCCACCGAGCTGGCGTCCTTCGTGCGCGTCGCTGGCACCGCCGAGGGCGCCGAACGCCTCGCCGACGAGCCGATCGACGTGCACGGTGCCGGCTGCGCGGCCTGGCTCGCGGCCGCAGCGCACTCACCGCGGCTTCGCGCCGGTGCGCAACCCCGCGGCAAGGCGGCCTTGGTCCCAGGGCCATGCAGACGCGCCCCGAAGGGCACGTGAACCGTTGGCGCGCACACCGCGCAGCCTAGTGGCGAGGTAGCTTCAATGCAGACGCGCCCCGAAG
>CAIMWA010000557.1 GCA_903845045.1 uncultured delta proteobacterium
CGCCGCCAGGGCCGCCGCGACGAGCGCACCGCGACGCGCACCCGCCGGCGCCGCCGCGGGAACGAGCGCCACGGCGAGCAACGACGCGGGGCGCACCAACGCCGCGAGCCCCAGCGCCACGCCCGCCCACGCAGGCCGCCGGGCGACGGCGAGGGCCAGCGCGGTGACCAGCAGCGCCGCGGTCAGCGTCTCGCCCATGGCCGCCGAGGACCACAGCACGAGGCCCGGGTAGAGCGCCGTCGCGAGGGCCGTGCGCAGCCGGGCGCGGGCGCCGAGGTGCGCCGCGGCGACCACCGCCAGCACCGTCGCGAAGACGTTCACCGCCACCGCCGCCGCGAAGGGACCGAAGCCCGCGCGCAGGCCCAGCGACAGCGCGAAGGGATAGCCCACGGGGTAGAACGCCGTCGGCGCGCCGGTGCCGAGGTCGGCGTAGCGCCCCGTGCGCGCGAGACCCTGCGCGAGCTGCGCGTAGAAGTGGCCGTCCCAGTGCGGCTGCGACGGGAGCGCGACGGCCGTCGCGATGCGCGACGCGACGGCGACCACCACGCCCGCGGCGGCGGCCCGAGCGAAATTCACGGCACGCGCATGCGGTACATCGCCATCGGCGAGTCCGGCGTCTGGAACAGGTACTCCCCGCCCGCGTCGCGCAGCGCCTGCTCCGCGAGGCTCCCGCGCGTCACGCCGACCCACTTCGCCCGCAGCTGCCGCACCCGCGCGAGAAATCGCGGCGTGGGCTGCCGCGTCGAGACGAACTCCACGCGCGCTCCGAAGTCGTGGTTGAAGAGGTCGTTCAAGAAGTGCACGCCCTCGTCGTAGGTGATCACGTCGCCGGCGTGCAGCTCGCGCTCCCGCGCCGCGGCCCACTGCGTCGGCCAGAGGAACGTGTCGATCTGCAGCGCGTTGCGCCCCGCGGCGTCGAGCGCGCGCGCCCGCTCGAGGTACCGCGGGTGCACGATGAAGCCGCGGTAGGCCTCGACGTAGCCGTGCCAGGTGAGCGCCACGAGCGCGAGCGAGAACGCGAGGCGCAGCGGGCGCACGCGGATCTCCGACGCCACCACCGCCGCGCAGACGAGCGACGCCGCCGCCGCGGTGATGACGAAGCGCGACATGTACGGCACCGGCACCTGCAGCGCCTCGACGAAGAGCGCGAGGGGCAGCAGTCCGCGGCGCCAATTGCGGCCCCGCAGCAGGTCGGCCAACACCACGACGACGCACCAGAGCAGCAGCCAGCGGAACACCGGCCCGAAGCCGCCGGAGCGCACGTCGGGGCTGTAGAACGGGTGGTCGTTGAACCACGAGTTCACGAGGTCCTCGAGGGCGTGCGGGGCGCCGAAGAACGTCGGGCTCTGGTCGGGACCCGAGCCGTACTCGACGCCGGGGTTGCTCTCGCCGTGAAAGTGCACCCCGAGGGAGCGGATGTTCACGTCGAAGGGCCACATCGGGTTGTGCGCATGGCGCCAGTTCTGGACGTACTTGAAGCACCCGAGGCCGAGGGCGAAGAGACCCGACGCCGCGACGTCGACGACGCGCCGCAGACGCTGCCCCGCGGGGAGCGCGACGACCTCGACGACGGCGCGACCGAGCAGCCACGGACCCCAGAGCGCGAGGTGGAACAGCCCCGTGTATTTCATGCCGAGGAACAGCCCCCAGCAAAGGAACCCGAACCACCGGTCGCGGCGCTCCGGGCGCCCCACGGTCACGTAGATCGCCGCGCTGAAGAGGCTGTTCCAGGCCACGTCGGCGTGCGTCGAGTGCGCCTGCAGGAACACCGGCGGCAGCGCCATCCACACGAAGCCGAGGCTCGCGGACATGCCGCGCGACGCACCGACGCGCCGGCACCACGCCGCCACCACCGCCGCGCCCACGAACAGGAACGGGAGCTGCGCGCTGTCGTCGAAGCGGTTGTCGCGCGGGAAGATGCAGTTCCAGACCGCGAGCAGCTCGAGGTTCGCCGGGTTGCCCTGGGTCCAGATGTTCGGGATCTCGAGCCACCGGAGCGAGTGCTCCTGGATCACCAGCGACGTCTTCGGCACGTGGTACCAGACCGGGTCCCAGGTCCACGATCGGTAGTACCAGACCATCGCGGCGCACGTGCCCGCCGCGAGCGCCGCCGGGACCACCGTCGCCAGCGCCACCTCGCCCTCGCCGAAGGCGTCGCGCCACAGCCGCAGCGGCGCCCCGGCATCGCTGCGCGCAGCCCGCGCCAACGCTCCTGGCGCCGTGCTGCGATGCGCCGCCGCGAGCACGCCCGCACCCAGCAGCGTCGCGACCACGGCCAGCGGCGCCGGCGTGAGCCCGTCGACGAAGCCGCACAGGTGGATCGCGAGCAGGATCAGCCCGGTGTCGACCACCATCGTCGCGATGAACCGGTCGAGCACCGACCGATCGGGGTACACGGCGACCGCAGCCGCGTAGCTCGCGACGAGCAGCAAGGCGCTCTCGACCAACCAGACGATCCAGCCCAACGCGTGCATCCGACCTTTCGCGCGCAAGAGAACCGATGCCGCGCACCTGGGTCAAGGCGCGCGGAACGCCCCTTTCCCCCGGCGGCGATGTCGCGATATCCCATCGTCCCCGTGACCGCCTCGGACGCCACCCTCCCCGACGCCCCCCGCACCGCCCCCGCGCTCGTCGACCGCGCGTGGCAGGCGCTCGTGTTCGTGGTGATCGCGGCGATGCTCACCCTCGCCCTCCGCGAGGCGCGCGTCGTCGCGCGGCCCGAGCTCCTGCGTCACGCGGCGTGGCGCGTGAGCTCGACGACGATCCCCGGCGCCGGGGCGGGCCGAGGCCTCGACCGCACCTCCGAGGGGCTGCCGAACCACTTCTTCCAGACGACCATCGAGCCATCGCCGTGGATCGAGTTCGACCTCGGCGGGCTGCGCGGCGTCACCTTCGTGCACGTGCAGAACCGCCTCGACTGCTGCCGCGACTGGCCGGTGCCCCTCGTCGTCGAGCTCTCCGACGACCGCGCGCGCTGGCTCCAGGTCGCCCGCCGCGACGAGGCCTTCGACACCTGGAGCGCCGTCTTTCCCGAGGCCCGCGGCCGGTACCTGCGGCTCCGCGTACCCCGCGAGACGCAGCTCCAGCTCGGCTGGGTCGAAGCGCGCTGACCGCGACGCTCCCGTCGCGCGGCGACTTCGCGGTACACTGGTCGGCCATGCGCAGACCCTCTTCTCGCCCGTGGGCCCTTCCGGGCCTCGCGTCCTTCGTGTTGCTTGCGGCGTGCGGCGGTTCTCCGGCGACGAGCGCCGACGCGTCGACGTCCCCCGACGTTGCGAGCCCCGGTGATGCCACGGACCTCGGCGCGGCCGCCGACACCACGAGCACCATGGACCTCGGCGCGACCTCCGACGCCGCGCCCGCCGACGGCGCGACCCGGTCCGACGTGCCCGCGGGGCCGTGCGTGCCCGACCGCGCGCAGTGGGATCACCAGGTGCGCGGCCTCGTGCAGCGCCAGTGCGGAACCTGTCACGGCGCGACGCCGGAATATGGGGCCCCATATTCGTTGCTCGACTACGACTACGACGTGGCCGGCGACGTCGGCATCCGCCCGGTGGACCTCATGGCGCACAACCTCATGATCGGCCGCATGCCGCCTGCCGGCACGCCGGGCCCCACCGACGACGTGCGCAACACCCTCGTGCAATGGGCCACCTGCGGCGCGCAAACGGCGCCGACGGGCGTGGGTCTGCGCGCGTCCGCGGGAGTGTTCCGCTCGCCCGAGACGGCGCCTGCGGAGTGGTCGCACTTCGACCTCACCACCGGCGGCTTCGACGTGGGGCCCGACGTCGCGGACCTCTACCAGTGCTTCGTCTTCCAGGCGCCGGTGACCGAAGACCGCTTCATCCGCCGCTTCGAGATCCAACTCGACGCGTCGGCGGTGGTGCACCACGTGGTGCTCCTGCGCGACCCCGATCGCAGCGCGCCGAACATGCCCTACCGCTGCTACAACATGCCCTCGGGAAGCCAGTACGCGTTCGCCTGGGCCCCGGGCAACAGCGCCATCCAGTTCCCCGACGGCGGGCTCCGCGTGCACCCCGGCGAGCAGTACGTGATGCAGGTCCACTACAACAACGGCGCGCACCTTGCGGGCGTGCGCGACAACACCGGCGTGCGCATTTTCCACACGGCCCCCGCGGGCACCGAGTGGGGCATGGTGGCCATGGGACCGCTGGGCTTCTCGCTCCCGCCGCGCTCCGTCTCGAGCGCGCAGAGCGCGTGCACCCCGCCCATGGGGACGCGGCTGCTCACGGGCATGCCGCACATGCATCAGCTCGGCGCGACCTTCGACGAGACCGTGCTCCACGCCGACGGCACGTCGTCGCCGCTCATCTCGCTGCAGGGCTGGGACTTCGGATCGCAGCTCTTCTACGACACGCCGGTGACCTTCGCGCCGGGCGACCGCATCGTCACGCGCTGCGGCTGGAACAACACCACCAGCAGCACGGTTCTGTCGGGCGTGCGGACGAGCGACGAGATGTGCTTCAACTTCGCGTACGTCACGCCGGTGCCGCCGGACCGCTTCTGCGACGAGTCCGTCAGCCTCGCCGGCGACGTGACCTACGCGCCCAGCACCTGCGCGCCGCCCGGGTCGTCGTCGACGTTCCCGCTCGTCACGAACCCCGTGGAGATCGGCACGCCCCCGGCCCTCGACGGCGGCGTCATCCCCGCGGCGCACTGGCACCTCGCGGGCATCGACTACTGGCTCGACACGGACCACACGCCCCTCGGAGTCATCAGCCACGACCTCACGAACCTCCGCGGCCGCGGCCAGGCGTGGACGACGTCGGGCGGCATCACCCTCGACCTGCAGAGCGTCATCAACGTCGCCATCACCACCGGCGCGCGGTTCTCGCAGAACATCAGCATCCAGTTCCGCTCGTCGTTCACGCCGGGGGCAACGTCGCCGCTGGCGTTGACCACGCAGTGCATGGCGAGCGGCAGCCAGGTGCCGTCGACGATCGAGTACTCGGTGCACGGCGACCAGCTCGTCGCCGGCCTCCCGGCGCAGCACATCAGCGGCATCACCATCACCCCGCGGTACATCTTCCAGCAGGACTGAGCGCCAACGCCGTGCACCCCTCGGAAGCGATCTCGATGCAGCGCGCGCTCGCCGACGGGCGCTGCGTGCTCGTGCGCGGAACGCTCCCCATGGCCCTGCCCGTCCCGCCCGGATGGGCCGTGCTTCGGGTGCGCTGCGACGGCCCCGCGAAGCCCCTCGGCGTGCTGCGCGAGGCATCGTTTCGAGCGTTGCAGTGGCTCGGCGAGGAGCACGCCCTCGACGCCGCGGGGGTCGCGCGAGCCCACGAGGGAGCCCGCGCCGACGCCCTCGTGCGCGCGCTCAACCGCCTCGCGGCGAAGGTGCACGGGAGCTGCTGCCTGCTCGTCGAGGGCTACGAGGCCGCCGACGCGGCGTCGCTGGCGCTGCTGCGGCAGTGGGTCTCGCTGCCGGGGACGCTGCGCATGCCGGTGGTCCTCGCCCACGCCGCCGACGTGCTCGAAGGCGACGCGCTCGCGCTGGCCGACGCCCTCCGCGAGGCCGGGGCCGCCGAGGTGCGCGCCGACGCGCCGGACGCCCCGGAGACCGACTGGGGCTCGCTGCTGCGCGCGCTCGGATCCGACGACCTGCTCACGCTGCGCGCGGCGGCGGTGCTCGGCCCGCGCTTCGAGGCCGGCGATGTCGCGCTGGCCCGGGAGCTCCCGGTGGTGCGCGTGCTCGAGGCGCTGCAGCGCGCGCGCGAGCTCGGCGCCCCCGTCGACGACCTCGGCGACGAGACCTTCGCGCTCGCCGACGGCATCGTGCGGACCTTGCGCGGTCCCGTGCTTCCTTCGCTCGCGCGGCACTGGCAGCAGCGCGCGTCGGCGAGGTCGCGCCCTGCCGTGGCGACGCAGATGCAGGCGCCGCGGGCGGTGCCGTCGATGCCCTTGGCCCGCGTCGTCGTCTCCGAAGGCCCCTCCGACGCGACCGCCCCGGAGTCCGCCGTGCGCCGCTCGGCCCCGCAGCCCCGCGGGCGCCGCGGAGCCCTCGACGGAACGGTCGCCGACGCGGTGCACGAAGCCCTGCCGCCCGACGCGACGCCCAAGGATTGAGCGTCACCGACGGGGCCGCGCCGGTTCCTGTTGGTGTCGACGGCGACCCGCACTAGGGTGCGGCGCCGTGGCTGCACCCCGCTACATCGCCGTCGCCGGAAACATGGGCTCGGGCAAGTCGAGCCTCGTGAAGTGGCTCTGCCAGCAGTTCAACCTCACGCCCTTCTTCGAGCCCCACGAGGAGAACCCCTACCTCGCGGACTTCTACGGCGACATGCCGCGCTGGGCCTTCAACAGCCAGCTCTACTTCCTCGTGAAGCGCTTCCGCATCCACCGCGAGATCGAGCTCGCCGGCTGCTCCGTGGTGCAGGACCGCACGCTCGACGAGGACGCCGAGGTCTTCGCGGCGTACCTGCACCGTCAGGGGCACATCAACGAGCGAGACTGGGCGACGTACTCCGAGCTTTATTCGAGCCTCCGCGCCGAGCTGCGCCCGCCGGACCTGATGATCTACCTTCGCTGCCAGGTGAAGACCCTGCGCAAGCGCATCAAGCTGCGCGGACGCGCCTACGAGCAGGCCATCCCGGTGCCGTACCTGGCGGCGCTGCACGACCTCTACGAGCAGTGGTTCGAGCGCTACGACCGCTCGCCCACGCTGGTGCTCGAGACCGACCGCATGGACTACGTCACCGGGCTCTTCCACCGGCAGCAGCTCCTCGAGACCATCGGCGAGGCGCTCCAGCGCTGACCGCCCGGCGCGCTCAGCCCCGCTGGGACGCGCCGTCGGGGAGCGCCGCGTCGTCGAAGCGCTCGGTGCTCGGGTTCCAGACGCGCGCGCGGGCGCTCACGAGACCCCGGTCGGCGTCGATCTCGTAGAGGTTGTAGCCGGCCATGCGGTCGGCGTCGTCGTGCACCAGCGACGCGCTCGTCGCGCCCAGCCGATGGATCACCGCCCCCGCCGAAGCGATCCGCTCGTGCCCGCGGCGGTGCCAGTGGCCGTGCAGCGCGAGCACGTCGCGGCCCTGCGCGAGGTCCTCGGCGAAGGCGTCACGGTCGTCGAGACCACGCAGGTACGACGCGAGCGCGCCGTGCGGATCACGCACGGGATGATGGGCGAGCACCACGGGCACCCGCGAAGCCACCTCGGGGTGCGCGAGCACGCCCCGCAGCGCCGCACGCTGGGCGTCGCCGAGGTGCCCCGACGCGACCAACGGAGCCCGCGGAACCGCCGAGCACAGCCCCACGAGGGCCACGGCGCCGCGCAGCCGCACGAAGGGAAAGCGCCCGCCGGCGTGGTCCGTTCCGACGTCGAGGTCGCTGGTGCCATACGCCCCCAGGTAAGATGCGAAGCGCCCGGCGCGGCGCGCGCCCTCGGTGTAGACGTCGTGGTTGCCGGGCACCACGCTCACGTCCGAAGGGGACATCGCGAGGCCGTCGAGCATGGCGCGAAAGGCCTCGAATTCGGGCTCGAGCGAGAGGTTCGTGACGTCGCCGGTGATCGCCACGTGGTCCGGCGACTGCGCGCGCACGTCGTCGAGGAGCGCGCGGAACACCGCCGGGCGGTGCTTGTGACCGCGGTGCAGCTTCAGGTTCACCCACCCCGTGACGCGCTTGTTGAAGAGCATCCGGTGCGTGGGAACGCCACGCAGATCGAGCACGTGCGGGTCCGAGAGGTGCGCGAGGAGCATCGCGGGCAGCGTAGCAGCGGAACCGTTGACACGCGTGCGGCGGCGTTGGAGAGATTCGCCCGTTCGCGAGCGGTTCGCGGCGAAGGGACGGACGATTCCATGGACAAGGTCGTAGCCGACGCCGACACGGCGTGCGCCGACATCCCCGACGGGGCGAAGATCCTGGCGGGGGGCTTCGGGCTCTGCGGCATCCCCGAGAACTGCATCGACGCGCTGCGCCGCAAGGGCACCCGCGACCTGTGGGTCGTGAGCAACAACTGCGGCGTCGACGACTGGGGCCTCGGGCTGCTCCTCGCGAACAAGCAGCTCCGCAAGATGACGAGCAGCTACGTCGGCGAGAACCGCGAGTTCGAGCGGCAGTTCCTCACCGGCGAGCTCGAGGTCGAGCTCGTGCCGCAGGGCACCCTCGCCGAGCGTCTGCGCGCCGGCGGTGCTGGAATTCCAGCGTTCTACACGCCCGCGGGCGTCGGCACGCAGGTCGCCGACGGCGGCCTCCCGATGCTCTACGGCCCCGGCGGAACCATCCGCAAGGCCTCGGAGAAGAAGGACCACCGCACCTTCGACGGCCGCGAGTACGCCCTCGAGATGGCCATCACCGGCGACTTCGCCATCGTGAAGGCGTGGCGCGGCGACCGGCACGGGAACCTCTTGTTCCGCGAGAGCTCGCGCAACTTCAACCCGCTCTGCGCCATGGCGGCGAAGGTGACCATCGCCGAGGTCGAGGAGCTCGTGGAGCCCGGCGAGCTCGACCCCGACGCCGTGCACCTGCCCGGCATCTTCGTGCAGCGCGTGCTCGTCGGACGCAACTACCAGAAGCGCATCGAGCGGCGCACCGTGCGAAAGGGATGACCCGATGTTGACCCGAGACCAGATCGCGAAGCGCGTGGCCCGTGAGCTCCGCGACGGCTTCTACGTGAACCTCGGCATCGGCATGCCGACGCTCGTCCCGAACTTCGTCGCGCCCGGCGTCGAGGTGGTGCTGCAGAGCGAGAACGGCGTGCTCGGCGTCGGTCCGTACCCCGCCGAGGCCGACGTCGACGCGGACCTCATCAACGCGGGCAAGGAGACCATCACCGTGCAGCCCGGCGCGACGTACTTCGACAGCGCGCTGAGCTTCGCGATGATCCGCGGCGGCCACGTCGACCTCGCGGTGCTCGGCGCCATGCAGGTCAGCGAGACCGGCGACCTCGCGAACTGGATGATCCCCGGCAAGATGGTCAAGGGCATGGGCGGCGCCATGGACCTCGTGCACGGCGCCCGCCGCGTCATCGTGATGATGGAGCACTACGCCAAGGACGGCGGCATCAAGATCGTGAAGCAGTGCTCGCTGCCGCTCACCGGCCGCGGCGTCGTGCACCGGATCATCACCGACATGGCGGTCATCGACGTGACGCCCGAGGGGCTCCTGCTCCGCGAGCTCGCGCCCGGCGTCAGCGCCCGCGACGTGCAGGACAAGACCGAGCCGACGCTCCTCGCCGCGCCGGACCTCGCCGAGATGGAATTCTGATCCCGCGCCCGGCGCCGCGCCGCGGGGCTCACCCCACGCGCGCGGTGACCTCGGCGATGAACGCCTGCCGAAGCTCGCTCAACCGGGCCCGCGCGCGCATCTCGTGCGACGCCGTGTCGTCGTGCGGCTGCGCCGGCTCGGGGTGGTCGAAGTAGTACTTGATCTTGGGCTCGGTGCCGCTCGGGCGCAGCATCACGCGGCCCCCGCCCGCGAGGTCGTAGCGCAGCACGTCGGACGGCGGCAGACCGTCGGCGCCGACGGCGTAGTCGAGGGTGCGCACCACGGCGACGCCCGCCAGCGAGGTGAGCGGCTTCGCGCGGAACGCCGCCATGATCGTCGCGATGCGCGCCGCACCCGTGGCCCCCGGCGCGGTGACGTTGTGCTGCACCGACACGTAGCGCCCGTGCCGCGCGTAGAGCGCCTCGAGGCGCGCATACAGCGTCGAGCCCTCGGCCTTGAGTGCTGCCGCGAGCGAGGCCATGCACACCGCCGCGGTGATGCCGTCCTTGTCGCGCACCGCCGACGTCACGGCGTAGCCCAGGGCCTCCTCGTAGCCGAAGATCCACCGCGCGCCGGTGCGCTCGGTCTCGCGCTCGGCGGTGTAGGCGATCCACTTGAAGCCCGTGAGCGTCTCGAGGCACCGCGACCCGTACGACGCCGCGATGACGCCGAGCATCGGCGACGACACCACGGAGTTCGCCACGAAGCGGTCGCCAGAGGTCGTGCGCAGCAGGTGGTCGCCGAGCAGCACGCCCACCTCGTTGCCCGTCAGCATGCGCCAGCCCATGGGCGTGGGCACCGCCACCGCGAGGCGGTCCGCGTCGGGGTCGTTGGCCAGCGCGAGGTCGGCGCCCTCGGCGGCCGCGATGGACAGCACGAGGTCCATGGCCCCGGGCTCTTCGGGGTTCGGAAAGCGCACCGTCGGAAAGCTGCCGTCGGGCTCGGCTTGCGCAGCCACCGAATACACGGATCCGTAAGGCGCGAGGGCCTCCGTCGCGAAGCGCGCGCCGACGCCGTGCAGCGCCGTGTACGCCATCTTCAGCGGCACGCCGGGGGTCCCGACGCCGCGCACCATGGCGCGGTAGGTCTGCTCCGCGGCCTCGCCGAGGGTCTCCACCGCGGCCCGCGCCGGCGCGTCGATCAGCGGACGAACGTCGCCCACCGCCGCGATCTCCGCCGCGATGCCCTCGTCGTCGGGGGGAACGATCTGCCCGCCGTGCGCCGCGTAGACCTTGTAGCCGTTGTATTCGGGCGGGTTGTGGCTCGCGGTGATGACCACGCCGGCCGCGGCCCCGGTCTCGCGCACGGTGAAGGCCACCACCGGCGTCGGCACCGGACGCTCGAAGACCAGCGCGCGCACGCCCTCGGCGGCGAGGGCCCGGGCGACGTCGGCCTTGAACTCGGGGCTGCCGCGGCGCGCGTCGCAGCCCACCACGACGCCGCGCTCGGCGGCGCCGGGCACGGTGCGCTTCAGGTACCGCGCGAGGCCCGCGCTCGTACGCAGCACCACCACCCGGTTCATGCGGTTCGGACCGGCCCCGACGACGCCGCGGAGGCCCGCCGTGCCGAAGGTGAGCGCGCTGCCGAAGCGATCCTCGAGGCCCGCGTCGTCGCCCGCGTCGAGCAGCGCCTGCACCTCCGCGCGGGTCTCCGCGTCAGGGTCCTCGTCCATCCACCGCCGCGCCTGCGCGTGCACCGTCGTGTCGTTCATGGGTTCGTCGTCTCCCGGAGCTTCCATCGCTGCTCGGCGTCGCCGTCGAACGCCGTCACCGCGCCGCGCGCCTCGAGCCGCCGCAGGTGCGCCAGGGCGCTGCGGGCGGCGATGGGCCACACGAACGGAGGGGTGTCGTCGTACGCCCGCTCAACGACGGCGTCGAGGGTGTCGGCACCCGCGGCCACGGCCCCGAGGATCTTCGCTTCGCGCCCCTCGCGGTGCCGCACGTACGCTTCGAGCAGCGCCACGCCGTCGTCCGCCGGGTCGCCGTGCGCGGGCAGCAACCGCGTGGGACCGAGCGCGGCCATGCGACGAAGCTGCGTCACGTACGCCTCCATGTCGCCGCCGTCGTCGGGGTCCACGATGATCGTGCTGAGCGTCGAGACCATGTCGCCGGCGATGGTCCAGCCGTCGGCGGGGGCATGCAGCACCAAGTGTCCCGGAGCGTGACCCGGCGTGTGCAGCACCGCGAGGTCCATGCCCAGCGCCGCGGCGAGGCGCCCGTCGCCGTCTTCACAGGGCATCGTCACCGCGACGACGCCGTGCAGCCGCCGCGCCGTCTCGGGGTGCGCCGCCAGCGGAACGCCGTAGCGCGCGACGACCGCCTCCGCGGCGCCGACGTGATCGCCGTGGTGGTGCGTGGCCAGCGTCGCAACGAAACGGTGCCCCGCGGCGACGCGCGCGTCGATGTGCGCGAAGAGCTCGGCCTGCGTGTCGGCGTACGGCGTCGCCGGCTCCACGAGCACGAAATCACGCTCGCCCACGAGGTAGCTGTTGGTCTCCGTCGCCGGCGCCAACGTCGGCGTACGAAGCGCGAGGCGCTGCACCCCGGGGGCGACGTCGGCGTGCGGGCGGCGGTCCATGCCGTGACTGTGCACGTTCCGCGGTGCACGGTGAAGACGGTCCTCGGGCACGTCCCGCGTGCTGGACGGCGCGGTCGCGATGCCCCTCGACCCCGCCTTCGCGGCCGACTGCCCATACGGACCGGGCGGCCTGCTCCTCGACGAGATCCTCGAGATGACGCGCCGGGGACACAGTTACCTTTTTGCATTCTGCGTCCGTCGACCCAGAAACCCTCGCGATGGCGCTGAAATCGAGCGAAGCGGACGCAGTTCCGGGGACACAGTTACCTTCTTGCATCGAGCGCCGATCGGCTCGCAAGTCCTCGCAACGCCTGCGAAATCAACGCCGGGGCAGCGCGAATGCAAGAACGTAACTGTGTCCCCGCTCGACGCCGCGAGCGCCGTGAAATCGAGCGATTCCGACGTGATCGCAACAAGGTAACTGCGTCCCCGCCGCGCGTCCCCGCCGCGCGTGGGACCGGTGCCCGCCCCGCGCGACGCCCTGGAGCGCTTGACGTACGCGGTCCCGCGCGGCTAACGCTCTGCGCGCAATGTCCGAGAACGACCGCCTCCTGGGAATGCTGCGCGCCCTTCACGACGTGAAGGAGGAAGACGGAGCCTTCGTGGCCCCGGAGACCGCGCTGCTCACGCTGCATGCCGCCCACGACGGCGTGCCGCTCACGGTCTCACAGGTGACCTCGGTGGCGCTGAAGCACGGCCTCGTCGTGGCGCTTACGGCCAAGGGCCAGCGCTACGTGCTCGACGCCAACGACCTCTACGCCCTCGCCCAGGAGTCGTCTCCGACGGACCGCGGCGGCCGCAAGGCTGGCTTCTTCTGATCGGCGCGTCCTCGCCGCGCGAACGCCCAGACCTGCGCCGGTGAACGGCGTCGTCTCGGGACAGCGGCGAATTGGAACGTGGACGGGGTGAAGCGGGTCAGGCCGGGGCGACGGGGCGCCGCTGCGGCGAGTGGCTCGGAGGCTGGCTCACGGACCGACGCGAATGCCGGCTGCGACGCCCGGCACCGCGACGCCGACCTGGGCGCCGTAGCCCGGCTGCGCATACACGGGCTGACCGTACGCGGGCTGCGCGTAGACGGGCTGCGCGTACGCGGGACGCGCCACCACGAAGGGCGCCGCCTGATGGTAGTAGCCCGGCTGGTAGTACGTGCCCTGGTGATACCCGCCGTTGTAATAGACGGTGTTCGGGGACTGGTACGTCGTGTAGCCGTAGGGGGACGGGCGCGCCGCGACGACGCAGCCGCCGAGCAGGTACGCAGCGCCCGTCATTCCGGCGGCGAGCAACATGGAACGGACGATGGTGTGCTTCATGGGACCGACGCTACCACTCCCGGAGGGTGAACGACACCGCGCCGCGGGGCCGGTGCCGGGACGCGAGGCGGGAGCGGTCGATCCCTCGCGAGCCGGTATTGCGTTGGTACGGTGCGACGCCGTCGCGGCTTCACCGCGCGATCGCATTTCGAAGCGGCCGGGAGAGCTCCCGGCGGGGGACGGTCAGTTCGCGAAGGCCTGGACGCCGAACTCGCCGCCGCCCGCGTACATGATCACCTCGATCTGGAACGTGCCCGCCCAGTTGAGGCAGAGCGGGCGCTGCAGTCCGAGGACCGGGAAGTTGTCCGTGGCGACGTCCTGGTCGATGACGTTGCCGCTCATGTCGCGCAGGCGCAGGTCGAGGTCGCGCACGCCCGGGCCGCCGACGCCGACGATGCGGTAGCAGCGCCCCGGCTGCGCGTCGACGGTCATGAACTGCCGTCCGCCCTGGTACAGCGTCGAGCGGAAGAGCTGCGTGACGGGCATGAAGCCCGCGGCGAACTGCCGCGCACGGAGCGACATGTTGTACGAGACGAAGTCCTGCTCGGCGTAGCCGTTGGTGACCCAGTTCGAGCCCACGGCGCCGACGTTCACGCCCACGCCCACGCCCACGCCGCCGACGTTCACGCCGACACCCCCGCCCACGACGCCCGGCGGCGACGCGTAGACGCCCGGCTGCGCGACCACGACGCCCACCGGCCGCGGCTGCACGTACACCGGCGCCGGCTGCGCCACCACCGTCGCGGGCTGCACGTTGATCGTGCCCGTCGCGCCGCCGGTGGAGCCCCGGACGTAACAGTCCGAGAGGGCCAGGCCTCCGGCCAGCAACAGCCCCGTACGGAGAAGGATCGTGCGGTAGCCACCCATGGAAATCATGCTTCGACTCCTCGCTGCGCGTGGGCGCACCCGTGGTGGCACCCCGGCGCGGCTCGTTCTCTCAGGAACCCGTGCGGACCGCAACCCGCGCACCCTCCCGCCGACGGGTCAGCGCGCGCCGAAGATCGCCGTGCCGACGCGCACCATCGTCGCTCCGCAAGCGACGGCGACGCCGAGGTCGTGGCTCATGCCCATGGAGAGCTCGGGCAGGGCCGCCGCTCCACCGTGCGCATCACGCAGGCTGCGAAGCGCCTCGAACCAAGGCCGCGACGCCTCGGCGTCGTCGACGAGCGGGGGCACCGTCATGAGCCCCCGCAGCGACAGCGCCGTCAGCTCCCGAGCTACGGTCACCAGCGCAGGAACCTCTTCGACGGCGCAGCCCGACTTCTGCGCCTCGCCCGCAACGTTGACCTGGAGAAGCACGTCGAGCGCGCGTCCGGCAGCCGCGGCGCGCTTGTCGAGCTCGCGCAGGAGCCGCTCGGAGTCGACGCCGTGCACCCAGCTCGCACGCCCCACGACGTCGCGCGCCTTGTTCGTTTGCAGGTGGCCGATGAAGTGCCAGCGCAGGTCCGCGAGGTCCGCGAGCGCGTCGGCCTTGGCGGCGAACTCCTGCACGTAGTTCTCGCCGAAGTCGCGCTGCCCGGCGTCGTACGCGGCGCGCACGGCGTCGGCGGGGTGCATCTTCGAGACGGCCACGAGGCGCACCACCGATGGGTCGCGTCCCGCGCCGACGGCTGCATCGGCGAGCTGCGCGCGCACCGCCGCGAGGTTGGCGGCGATGTCCCGCGCCCCGGCGGTCATGGCGGGAATCCCTCGAGCGCCTCGCAGCGCAGCAGCGCCTCGACGACGCGGTGCACCGGCAGGCCGACGACGTTGGCCCAGCTCCCCTCGATGCGCTCGACGAACGCCGCAGCGAGCCCCTGGATGGCGTAGCCGCCGGCCTTGTCGAGGCCCTCGCTGGTCGCCGCGTAGCGCCGCACCTCGTCCTCGGAGACGGCGCGGAACGTCACCGCCGTGGTCTCGGCGTAGGCCGGCGCGTCGAAGGCGTCGTCGCCGTGGAGCACGAAGCCCGTCGTGACGTGGTGCGTGCGCCCCGCGAGGAGCCGCATCATGCGTCGCGCGTCGTCTTCATCGCGAGGCTTGCCGAGAAGCTCGCCGCCGAGGTGCACGATGGTGTCGGCGCAGAGGATCCAGCGGGCGCCGTCGAGGCCGTCGCGGTTGCGGCCGTAGAGCACCGCGGCGCCCTTCTGCCGCGCGAGGCGCGTCGCCATCGCATCGGGCCGCTCCCCGGGGACCAGCGTCTCGTCGACGTCGATGGCGTAGACCTCCACGGGAATCCGCAGCCCGGCGAGCAGCTCGCGGCGCCGCGGCGACTGCGATCCGAGCACCAGCGGGTTCGACGGTCCGATCGGAGCGAGCATGCCGCGGCACATTCTTCCGCGGAACGACGGTTCGTCAACCAGCGGCGCGACGGCCGCGCAGCTCCGCGAGGTCGCGCACCCCCTCGGAGCGCATGCGCGCGCGCAGCCCCGCCGAGAGCTCCCGGGCAAGCGAAGGTCCCTGGTAGACGAAGCCCGAATACACCTGCACCAGCGTCGCGCCGGCCTCGACGAGCCTCCACGCGTCGTCGGCGTCGAAGACCCCGCCAGCGCCGACGATGGTCAGCTCCCCCGCGCACCGCCGGAACACCCGCGCGACCACCGCCGCGCTCCGCTCCCGCAACGGAGCCCCGGACACCCCGCCGTCGCCGAGCGCGCGCACCGCCTCCGCCGGCGTCACGAGGCCGTCGCGACGCAGCGTGGTGTTCGTGGCCACGATGCCCGCGAGGCCCTCGGCGCGGGCGAGGTCCGTCACGGCGTCGATGTCCTCGTCGGCGAGGTCCGGCGCGATCTTCACGAGCAGCGGCGGCGCCGGCGCGGGCATCGCGGCGCGCACGGCCCGCACGATGGGCGCGAGGGCCTCGACGCTCTGCAACGACCGCAGCCCCGGCGTGTTCGGCGACGACACGTTGATCACCACGTATGCGGCGAACGGTGCGAGCAGCCGCGCGCTCTCGGCGTAGTCGGCGGCGGCCTCGTCGAGCGAGGCGGCGCGCGACTTGCCGATGTTCACGCCGAGCACCACGCCCTCAGGAGGCACCGCGGCGAGGCGCTGCGCCACCACCGTCGCGCCGGGGTTGTTGAAGCCCATGCGGTTCAGCAGCGCGCGGTCCGCAGGAAGACGAAAGAGCCGCGGGCGCGCGTTGCCGTCCTGCGCGCGCGCGGTGACGGTGCCGACCTCGACGCAGCCGAACCCCAGCGCACCGAGCGCGTTGTAGGCCTCGGCGCCCTTGTCGAGGCCCGCGGCCACGCCGAACGGCGAAGTGAAGCGGCGTCCCAACGCGTGCACCGCGAGGGAGCCGTCGTCGGCGGCGCCCGCCAGCGCACGTAGCGCACGGCACGCCGCAGGGCTCCGGTGCGCGACGGCGAGGGCGTGCATCGCGAGGCCGTGCGCGCGCTCCGCATCGAGGCCGAAGAGGGCGGGACGCAGCACCCCGCGGTACATCGATCCGGCTAGGCTCATGCGTCGTCGCCGCAGCGCAGCGCGCGCACGCCGACGCCCCGCGCCGGGTCGCTCTCGAGCACCACGAAGCCGCCCCGCACCGCCGCCGCCGAGCCTCGCGCGCAGCGCACCACGTCGCTCGACGACTCGTGCGACACCTGCCGGCGGAGCGTGTCGTAGACGTGCAGCGCGCAGCCTCCCTCGCCCGGCGGTGGCGTCGTCAGCAGCAGCACGCGGTCGCCGGAGACCGACGCCGCGGCCGTCTCGTTCGCGAACACCGTCGTGTCGTACGCGCTCGCGGGGTCGGCGAGCGGCGTGAGACGCAGGGCCTGGGCCGTGCCGCTCGGCGTCGGCGCGTACGAAAGGCGCACGCAGCCTGCGCGCGGACACGCCACCGGTCCAGGGCCGTTCCACGCGGGGGCGCCATCGGGTTCGAGCACCCAGGAGGCGGTGCCGAAGGGCTCCTCGACGGTCTCGCCCTGCACCACGAAACGTCCGAAATCCCACCGCGCCTCGAGGTCGCGCAGCGCCGCGGGAGCGCTCGGCAGCGGATGCGGCGCACGCAACACCTCGCCGTCCGCCGCCACGAGGGCCGTCCACGGGACGCCGTCACGCCCGTCGTCGCGATCGGTCTTGAGCCACGCGACCAGCGCTGCCCCGTCGCGCGCGGCCACCGACACCGCAAGCGCATGGTCCATCACGAGGCCCCGCGCCGGCCGAAGCCCGTCGAAGCGAGCCGACGCGAGCATCACCCGCGAAGCCACGACGCCAACGAACGACGTGCCGGTCCAGGCCAGGGCGTGCACCTCGGTGCCGAGGGCCGACGGGAGCGACGCCTCGGCGTGTGCATCGCGCCAGAACAACTCGCCTCCCGCCGTGGTGCGCGCGACCCACTCGGGGCCCTCGGGACCGGGAAGCACCCAGGCGACGTCCACCGCCTCGGGCACCTGCGCGAAGGAACGAGCGCCGAGGACGCACCGATGCGGGTCCACCGTCGTCGCGAGGGGCGTACGAGAGGCCTCCGTAGTCGGCGCACGGTCCGACGGCGGGCACCCCGTGAGCCCTGCGGCCGCCACCGTCGCCAGCATCAGCGCACGCACCGCGCCCACCATAGCGCGAACGTGCTCAGTTGCGATGCTGCAGCCGGAATTCGACGAGCATCCCCGACGGTCCGCCCTCGAGGTTGCCGAAGTTGCGGCTCGACCCGGCGCGCCCGGTGATGGCGAGCGGCGCGCTCAGCAGCGGCAGCGAGCGCGGCGCGTCGACGTGCCGGTCGGCATGCGTGAGCTCCGGCGTGGTCACGCGAAGCCCGTCGAAGGTGAGCACCAGCGAGCCGCTGCGCGGGTCGATCTCGCCGGTGACCGCAGTGATGGTGTTGCCGCCGACGGCGCGCGCGCGGCGCACCGTGCTCCCGTCGCAGCTCCCGAAATTCGTGACCCGCGACACGCAGCGGGCCGGCCCCAACGACTCGACGCGAAGGTCGTCGCGGACGGTGAGGTCCACCGCCATGTTGCGGCACGTGAGCTCCCAGTTCGCGAGCGCGTGGATGCCCACGCAGCGCGATACGTGCGTCGTGTCGACCTCGAGGCGCCAGTTCCGCTCGATCATGCGCAGCGACGTGGTCAGCCCGAGGCTGTCGACGACGCGGCCGCCCTCGGAGAGCTCGATGCGCGCGCGCACCTCGACCTCGGGGGGGTCGGGCACCTCGAGGGGCGCCGCGTAGCGCGCGTTGCCGTTGAAGCCCGGCGTGAGGCCGCCAGCGCCCATGCCCGCCGCCGATCCGCTGGTGGACCACTGCACGCGCAGCGACCGGCCTCCTCCGAGGTCGCCGAGCGTCGGCACCACGGGGTCGCCCTCGCCGGTGGGGTTGCGCGTCGTCGGGATGCCCGTGCAGCGAAGCTCCATCTCCGCGGTGCCGCCCGGGACCAACACCTGACGGTTCACGTCGAGGCGGCACGAGAAGCGCCCCGCGCCCGAGCGGCTCAACGGCGCTCCCGCGTCCTGCGCGAACACCGACGGCGCCGCCGCGACGATCCCCAGCGCCACCCCGAGGACCCCCAACGACTGGCTGTATTTCATGGGGAGAGTGTGCGCTCGGCGACGCCGAGGCTGCAACAACCGGGCAACGCCGCGCAGTGCGCGAAGCGTCACCCGGTGCCTTGCGTCAGTTCGTGCTGGCGGCCACCACGGGGGTGTCGACGGTGCTCAGGATCACCGGCGTCTCGAGCGCGTACTGGAGGACCTCCTCCATGCGGCTCACCGGGATGAACTCGAGGGTGTCGCGGATCTCCTGCGGAACCTCCTCGAGGTCCGGCTTGTTCCTCTCGGGCAGCAGGATGCGCTTGATGCCCGCGCGGTGCGCCGCGAGGACCTTCTCCTTGATGCCGCCCACCGGGAGCACGCGTCCGCGCAGCGTGATCTCGCCGGTCATGGCGACGTCGTGGCGCACGCGAATGCCCTTGAGCATGGAGAACAGCGCCGTGAACATGGTCACGCCGGCGCTCGGCCCGTCCTTGGGCATGGCGCCCGCGGGGATGTGGATGTGGATGTCGTTCTTCTCGAGGAAGTCCTCGGGGAGCCCGAGCGCCTTGCACTTCGAGCGCACGAAGGAGAGCGCCGCCTGCGCGGACTCCTTCATCACGTCGCCGAGCTGCCCGGTGAGCTGCAGCTTGCCGGTGCCGGGCATGCGCGTCGCCTCGATGAAGAGGATCTCGCCGCCCACCGGCGTCCACGCGAGGCCCGTGGCCACGCCGGTCTCCTCGGTGCGCTCGGCCACCTCGCTCGTGTACTTCGCCTGCCCGAGGTACGGCACGAGGTCGTCGGCGGTGTCGATGCGGTACGGACCCGGGCTGCCCTCGGCGATCTTCACCGCGACGCCGCGGATGACGCTCGCCACCTGCCGCTCGAGGCTGCGCACGCCGGCCTCGCGCGTGTAGAAGTCCGTGATCGCCTCGATGGCGCCGTCGGTGATGTCGAGCTGCGCCGTCTTGATCCCGTGCTCGTCGAGCTGCTTCGGCAGCAGGTGCTGCCGCGCGATGGAGCGCTTCTCGTTGCGCGTGTAGCCCGGGATCTCGAGGATCTCCATGCGGTCGCGGAGCGGCGCGGGGATCGGGTCGGCCACGTTCGCCGTGGCAACGAACATCACCTGCGAGAGGTCGAAGGGGATCTCGAGGTAGTGGTCGCTGAACGTGTGGTTCTGCTCCGGGTCGAGCACCTCGAGCAGCGCCGCCGACGGGTCGCCGCGGAAGTCGTGGCCGATCTTGTCGACCTCGTCGAGCATGAACACCGGGTTGATGGTCCCGGACTTCTTCATGCCCTGGACGACCTGGCCGGGCAGCGCGCCGACGTAGGTGCGCCGGTGGCCGCGGATGGCCGCCTCGTCGTGCACGCCGCCGAGGGAGACGCGCACGAACTTGCGCCCGAGGGCCTTGGCGATGCTGCGGCCGAGCGACGTCTTGCCCACGCCGGGCGGACCGATGAGGCAGAGGATCGGACCCTTCTTGTCCGACTTGAGCTTGCGCACCGCGAGGTACTCGAGGATGCGCTTCTTCACCTTCTCGAGGCCGTAGTGGTCCTCGTCGAGCACGGCGCGCACCTTGGCGATCTCGAGGTTGTCCGGCGTCGAGTTCGTCCACGGGAGGTCGAGGATCCAGTCGAGGTACGTACGCACCACGGTGTACTCGGCGCTGCCCACCTGCATCGAGCGCAGCCGGCGAAGCTGCTTGCGCGCCACGGCCTCGGGCTCCGTCGGAAGGCTCGCCTTGGTGATCCGCTCGTCGAGGCCGTCGAGGTCGCCCTGGTCGCCCTCGTCCTCGCCGAGCTCTTCCTTGATGGCCTTGAGCTGCTGGCGGAGCACGTACTCGCGCTGGTTCTTGCCCATCTCCTCCTTGATCTGGGAGTTGATGCGCTCGCGCATCTTCAGGATCTCGAGCTGCCGGGTGAGCAGCTTGGGCACCTGCTTGATGCGGTCCTTCACGTCCGCCGTGGACATGAGCTGGGCCTTCTCCTCGACGGGTGCGTCGAGGTTCGCGGCGACGAGGTCCGCCAGCGCGCCGGGCTCCTGGATCGAGTCGATGAGCGACTGCGCCTCGCGCGGAAGCTCGGGCATCAGCGCGATGACCTGCTTCGCCACCTCGCGCAGCGACATCGCGAGCGCCTCGGCCTCGACGTCGTCGGCCACCGGCGACTCCTCGACGCGGCGGATCTTCGCGCGGAGGTACGGCGCCTGCTGCGTCACGCCGTCGAGGCGGATGCGCCCGAGGCCCTGCAGGATCAGCGAGTAGTTGCCCGTCGAGTGCTTGAGGCTCTTGAGCACGCGCGCCGCGGCGCCCACCGGGTAGAGGTCGCCGTCGCCGGGGTCGTCGATGTTCGGGTCGCGCTGCGCGAAGATCGCGATGACCGGCTGCGAGAGGTTCTCGAGGTCCTCGACGAGCGCGACGGACTTCTCGCGGCCCACGTCGAAGGGCGCGACCGCCCCGGGGAACAGCACGGCGTTGCGGATCGGCAGCACCGGGAGCTCATCCCCGAAGTTGAGGTCGTTCTCGTCCGGCGCCTGGGCACCCTTCTTACGTTCGGCCATTCGATCACCTCGCTGCCGAACCGTCGAAGGTCCGGCGAAAGTCCGCTCGGAACCCCCGCCCGAGGGGGCGGAGGCACAGCGCAGGAACCTAAAATTCCGCTGTCTACGGCGGCCGGTGAACCTTAGTCACTCCCCCCAGCGATGGCAACAGCACGGATCACGCCAACACACGGAACGGCTCACCGCCAGGCGTCGTCGATGCCCGCGGCCTCGGTGCCCGCCTCGCGCCACGACCGTCCGCCGACTTGACGGTGGTCAAGAGGGGTCGCCGAAGCGCCCCGATAGTCCGCGCCCGCATGACCTCCGGCTTCGTTCTCCGCAGCGCTTCGACCGCCCGCTCGCCGCACGACTCGCTCGCCTCCGCCCTCGAGGCGGCCGCCCGCGACGACGCCCCGCTGCTGACCTTTCACGGCGGGCGCGACGGAGAGGTGCGCCTCCCCGCCCGCGCGGCGCTGGACCTCGCGCGGCGCTGGGCGGCGCTCTTCCATCGCGCGGGCGTGAGGCGCGGCCACCGGGTGGTGCTGCTGCTCCCGACCGGCGAGGGCTTCGCGACGGCGCTGCTCGGCGCGGCCCTCTGTGGCGCGGCGCCGGTGCCCCTCGCGACGCCCATGACCTTCGGGTCGACGGAGCCGTTTCTGCGCAACCTCGCGGCGATCGTGGGCAACGCGCGGCCCACGGCGGTCGTCACCGTGCCCCGGGTGCTCGAGACGCTGCGCACCTCTGCGGTGCCCCTCGCCGACGTCCCCTTTCTCACCCCGAAGGACCGCGACGACCTGTCGGACCTCGAGGTCGCCGGGGCCTTCGCGCACCTCGGCAGCGTCGGCGGCGATGACACCGCGCTGATCCAATACACGTCGGGCACCACCGGGCGCCCCAAGGGCGTGGTGATCCCGCACCGAGCGCTCGTCGCCAACGCGGCGGCCATCGCCGACGGACTCGGGCTCACCGCCGACGACGTCACGGTGAGCTGGCTCCCGCTCTTTCACGACATGGGCCTCGTGGGCGTGCTGCTCACCGGCGTCTGCCACCCGTACGCAATGCACGTCGCGGCGCCGGAGTACTTCGCCATGGGCGCCCAGCGCTGGATGACGCTGGCCGCGCGCGTCGGCGCGACGCTCACCGCGGCGCCGAATTTCGCCTACGAGATGGCGGCGTCGCGGGCCGCGAAGTTCGACGAGGGCGACCTCTCGACGCTCCGCCGGGCCCTCAACGGCGCCGAGACCGTGCAGCCCTCGACGGTGCGCCGCTTCGAGGCCGCGTACGCGCCCCACGGCCTTCGCAGCGGGGTCGTTCTTCCGGTCTACGGCATGGCCGAGTGCACCCTCGCGGTGACCTTTCCGACGCGCACCGAAGCGATGACCGTGGCCGCGGTGGACCGCCGCGCCCTCGAGCGCGGCGAGGTCGTCGCGGCGTCCGGTGAAGACGCGCAGGAGATGGCCTCGGTGGGCGTTCCCGTCGCGGGGATGGCCGTCGCCGTCGTCGACGAGGCGGGGCGGCGGCTGCCCGAGCGCTCGCTAGGGGTCATCCACGTCGCGGGGGCGTCGGTGATGCGGGGCTATTTCGACAACGACGAGGCGAGCGCCGCGGCCCTCTCCGCGGACGGCTGGCTCGACACCGGCGACCTCGGCTTCATCCACGACGGGCGCCTCCACGTCGCGGGTCGCGTGAAGGACGTGATCATCCAGGCGGGCCGCAACGTCTACCCGTACGACCTCGAGCGCGTCGCGGTGGAGTCGGCGCGGCTTCGTCCCGGCGGCGTCGTGGCCTTCGGCCGTCGCAACGACGCGCGCGGCACCGAGGAGATCGTGCTCGTCGCCGAGTCCGCGATGAGCGACGCCGCCGAGCGCGAGGCCACGGCGCGACGGCTCAAGGGCGAGATCCTCGCGGTGCTCGGCGTGCGCGTCGAAGAGGTGCACCTCTGGCCCCTCGGCGCCGTGCCCAAGACCACCAGCGGCAAGGCCCGCCGCCGCGAGTGCGCCGCGATGCTCGCCGCCGGAGGACCGTAGTGCGCGCGCTGGTCATCGGCGGCAGCGGCTTCGTGGGCCTTCGGGTCGTCGACGCGCTGCTCGCGCGCGGCGACACCGTGCGCGTGACGCGGCGAAAGTCGACGCCGACGGTGCTCTTCGGGCGGCGTCCCCTCGAGATGGCGTGGGCGTCCCTCGAGGACCGCGCGTCGCTCGTCGAGGCCATGCGCGGCTGCGACGCCGCGCTCCTCGCCGGGGCATACTATCCCCGGTATTCGACGGACCTCGCGGGCTCCGTCGCGATCGCCACGCGGGGCATGCGCAACGCCTGCGACGCGGCCCATGAGTGCGGCGTGCGGCTCGTGTACTCGTCGTCCGTGGCGGCCCTCGGCCCCGCGCGCGACGGCGCCGCCGCCGACGAGGACGACTGCGCCCCCCCGGACCCTCGCGAGGGCGTCTACCCGACGGTGAAGAAGTCCATGGAGCGCGAGCTCGACGACGCGCGCGCCCGCGGCCTCGACGCCGTGTCGCTGCTGCTCGGCGGCTGCATCGGCCCGCGCGACTACCGCCTCGGCACCAACGGACTGCTCGCCGCGCTCCTCGGCGGCGTGCTGCCCTTTCGCATCGACGGCTGGATCAACGTGCTCTCCGTCGACGACGCCGCCGCGGCCCACGTCGCCGCCCTCGGCGCCCGCGGCGAGCGGTACTGCGTCGGCGGCCACAACGTGCGCATCGACGCGCTGCTCTCGCAGGCCGCGGAGCGCTACGGCGTCCCCTACGACCTCCCCACGGTGGACCTCGACGAGGCCCGGGTGCGGGCCAGCGAGGCCGAGGTCGAGGCCGAGGCGCGACGCGCGCGGGTGGCGTTCCCGCGGGAGCTCGTGGACCTCGTGGCGATGGGCAAGCCGGTGCGCAGCGAGCGCGCCGAACGCGACCTCGCGCTGCGCTGGTCGGACCTCGACGCGGCGCTCGACGCGACGCGCGACTGGATGGCTCGAGTCGGCCCGGCGAAGCGCGCCGCGGCCGCGGACGAAGGACGGAGACACCATGCTGGCTGAGAACGATTTGCGATCGCGGATGCAGAAGCTCGTGGCGGAGATCCTCGAGATCGACGCGGGGACGGTGAGCGCCACGAGCCGGCTTCGCGAGGACCTGGGCATGGACTCCCTCGGGAGCCTCGAGCTGCTCTCGTCGATCAGCGAGGAGCTGAACATCCACCTCGACATCGACGACGCCATGGGCATCGTGACCTTCGCGGACGCGTGCTCCTTCGTCGAGGACGCGATGCACCGGCAGTCGGGCGGCGATGCTCGCGCCTGATACCAGTACCGCCGGCGCGTCGGCTGCGGAGCGCGAGCTCCTCGTCGCCGAGGTGCGGCGCTTCGCCGGGCGCCACGTCGACGGCAACGCCATCGAGCGCGCGGGCCGCGTGCCCGACGAAGTGGTGGCGGGGCTGCGCGACCTCGGGGCCTTCGGCATCGCGCTGCCCGCGGAGCACGGTGGATCAGGCCTCGGCGTCGGCGACGCGTGCGCCGTGGTCGAGGAGCTCGCGCGCTGGGACCGCTCCGTCGCGACGATGGTGGGGCTGCACAGCGGCCTCGGCACCCGCGGCATCGTCTCCCTCGCGCGTCCCGACGTCGCCGCGGCGTGGCTTCCAAGGCTGGCCAGCGGCGAGTGCATCGGGGCCTTCGCGGCCACCGAGGCGTGCGCCGGCTCGGACCTCATGGCGATGCGCACCACGGCGCGCTTCGAGGGCGACGAGATCGTCCTCGACGGCGAGAAGAGCTACGTGACCAACGGTCGCTTCGCGGGCTGCTACACCGTCGTGGCCCGCACCGGCGCCCGCGGCCACGCGCTCGTGCTCGTGCCCCGCGGAACCCCCGGCGTCGCCATCGGGCCCGAGGAGCACAAGCTCGGCATCCGCGCGTCGTCGACGGTCACGCTGTCGTTCACCAACGTGCGCGTCCCGGCGTCGCACCTCCTGGGCTCGGCCGAGGGAGGCCTCGACGAGGCCTACGCGGTGCTCTCCTGGGGCCGCACGGTGCTCGCGTCGGGCTGCGTCGGCACCATGCAGGCCGCGCTCGACGCGACGGCGCAGCATGTGGCCACACGGCGCCAGTTCCGCCGCACGCTCGGCGAGTTTCCCGCGGTGCGCACGCGCGTCGCGGGCATGGCGGCGATGCTCTTCGCGGCCCGGGCCGTCACCCGCGAGGCCGCCGAGGCCATCGACCGCGGGGCTCCCTCGGATCACCCGTCCATGGTCGCCAAGATCTTCGCGAGCGACCGCACCTTCGAGGTGTGCGACGCGGCGGTCCAGCTCCACGGCGCCCTCGGCGTGCTCGAGGACGTCGGCGTCGCGAGGCTCCTCCGGGACTGCCGCGTCACGCGCATCTTCGAGGGCGCCAACGACGTGCTGCTTCTGCGCATCGCCGCCGCACGGCTGACGAAGCGCGAGGCCGCGCCGCGCGTGGGCACGGCGAGCTCGCATGCAGACGGCTGCGACGCCGTCGGGGCGCTGCTCGACGCCGCCGCCGACGTGCTGCGAACCCGCTACGGCGCCGCCGTCGTCGCGAAGCAGGGCGTGCTGCTGCACCTCGGACGCGCCGAGGTCGCGCACGCCGCCGCGGTGGCCTCCGCGCGCGCCGCCGGCACCCGCGACTCCGACGCCGACCTCGCCGACCTCGCGGTGCGACGTCTGCTCGGCGAGGCACGCGCCGAGCTCGACGCGCTCGCAGGATGCATCGACGTCGACCGCATCTCGGCCCGCGTCGCCGAGCGCCTCTACGGCGCACCCCCGAAGGACCGGCCGCAGGCGTTCGCCCGACCGGAGGAGAGACCGTGAAAGTTCGCTTCATCTACGCAAGGTTCGCCCGCCACGCCGACGCCCACCCGGAGCTTCGCGCCCACGTGCCGTGCAACGAGTACTTCGGTCCTCCGTCGCTCGGCATCGCGTGCCTCGCCGCGGTGACGCCGCCGACCTGGGAGCTCGACTTCCGCGACGACCGCCTCGAGGACGTGGGCCTCGATGACGACATCGACCTCGTCGCGATCTCGTGTTTCACGCCGTCGGCGATGCGCGCCATGGAGCTCGCCGATGCGTTCCGCGCCCGCGGCCGCAAGGTGGTCATGGGCGGCATCTTTCCGACGATGCGCCCCGAGGAGGTCGCGCCGCACTGCGACGCCGTGCTCGTCGGCGAGGGCGAAGGCGTCTGGCCCCAGCTCCTCGCGGACGTCGAGGCCGGCACCCTCGCGCGCCGCTACGCCGAGACCACGCCGGTGGACCTCGCGTCGCTGCCGCTGCCGCGCATCGACCTCTACATCGACAAGGAAGGCGCGCTCTTCTCGCCGGACGACTACCCCGTGCAGACCTCCCGCGGTTGCCCGCTGAGCTGCTCGGCGTGTGCGATCCCCGGGGTGATGGGGCGCAAGCAGCGCTTCTACCCGAAGGAGCACATCGTCGGGCAGATCGAGGCCCTCGCCGCGCGCGGCAAGCTCGGCTCCTTCACCGAGGACACGGCGTTCTTCCACAGCGCCAGCAAGCGGTTCCTCGAGGCCCTCGAGGTCTTCGAGGGGCGCCCCGCGCCGGTGAGCTACCTGGGCGTCAGCATGCCGATGATCCTCGCGACGCCGGACAAGACGCTGGCGCGCATGCGCTCCGCCGGCATCAAGATGTTCTACCTCGTGGGCGGCTTCGACCCGATCACCCGCGGAGCCTTCACGGGCAGCAACCCCGCGGCGGCGCAGCAGGCCCTCGACGCCGTGCGCAAGTCCATGGACCACGGCATCGAGCCGTACACGTCGTTCATGGTCGGCAACGAGGACGACGACGAGGGCACCTTCGACCGCATCCTCGAGTTCGCCGACGCCGCGAACATCCGCAAGGCCGAGTTCGCGATCATGACGCCGTATCCGGGCACGCCGGTCTTTCGCGCCATGGAGGCCGCGGGCCGCCTGCGCACCCGGGACTGGTCGCTCTACAACGACGCCAACGTGGTCTTCGAGCCTGCGAAGATGAGCGCCGACCGGCTGCTCGAGGGCTACCTCTACCTCTGGCGCGAGTTCTACCGCTCCCGCCAGGACGTGCGCTCGCTCGGAACCTTCGAGCGCACCATCCAGTTCTGAAGCCCGCTAGGCGTCGCCGTCACCCTCGACGCGGCGCAGCGCCTCGACGTCGATGACGCGGATCGTCCGCCGGTCGACGGCGATGGCGCCGGCGCTGGCCAGTCGTGCAAGCGCGCGCGAGAGCGTCTCCGGGAGCATGCCCAGCAGCGCCGCGATGACCTGCTTCGGGAGCTTCGGCGGCGCGCCGTCGGCCGCCTCGTCGAGGAGCCAGCGCGCCAGGCGCCGCGTGGCCTTGCCGTCGGCGCCGGAGCGGCGGGGCACCTCGCTGCAGCGGGTGCGAAGCGAGAGTTGAAGGAGCGTGCGTGCCGGCGACTCCGGCGGGCCGATCCACGCGTCGATGGACTCCCGGGAGGCCGCGCACACCGTGGAGGACCCGAGCGTCACGGCGGTGTCCAGGTACTGCTCGTGCACGAGGATCTCGGCTCCGAGCAGGTCGCCGCCGCGGCGCACCGCCCAGGTCACCCCGGCCCCGCGAGCGTCGCCCCCAGCGCGGGTCAACGCCACCTGACCACGCCACAGGTAGTAGATCTTCGTGCCGGGTTCGCCCTCGAAGTAGAGCCGCGCACCCGCGGTGCGCTCTCGCGGTGCGAAGGGGCACGCGCGGTGCTGCGCGACGCCGGCGGCCTTGCCGAGCGGACACACGAGACACCGGGCCGGAGGACCGTGGCGCTGGGGAGCGGACGTTCGAAGCGCGGTCATGGGGTTCGCGGACCGTGGGGGCGCGACGGGCCGCGCACAAGGTCCCAACGCCAGACGATGACCGCGAAGCGATGCCCCTTGGCAGCAGGGGCCGTTGGACCCTATGGGGGGGTTCCGCCATGCGCTCACGATTCACGGCCTCGTCGATGCACGTCCGGCGCTGCGGCACGTTCGCCTTCGTCGCGGTGTTCGGCGCCGTCGCCGGGTGCTCCGCCGACGCGCCCCCGGCGGCGCGTGACGCCGCGGCCGACGGCACCCTCGACGTCACCGTGGACGCTGCCATCGATGTCCCCGCCGACATGGTGCGCGACGCAGGCACGCCGACGACGGTGGACTGCAGCGTGACCCTGGCCGCCGACGCCACGCCCGCGGTGCACGATTTCGCGGCGGTGCGCTCGTTCTTCCTGCGTCGCTGCGCGGCCGGCTCGGCGTGCCACGGCGCGGGCGGCCAAGGCTCCTTGACGCTCCTCGGTGACGCGCTCCACGGCGACCTCGTCGGGCACGCGTCGTCGGAGTTTCCGGCGCTTCCCCGCATCGAGCCGGGGCACCCCGAGCGGAGCTGGCTCTGGCTCAAGCTCGCCGGCTGTTTCCGTCAGCTCCCCGGCTGCGACGACCCGGCCAGACCGTGCGGCGAGACCATGCCGACGCTGTCGCCGATCTCCGAGGGCTTCGCGCTCTCCGAGGCCGCCGTGCTGCGCGCTTGGATCCTCGACGGCGCCTCGCCCTGACTCCGCGCGACGAAGAGTTGATGGGGGTCAATTCCGGTGGAGCCCGGCGGACCCTACTCTCCGCCGCGATGAAGCGTTCACTCGTGCTCTCCTTGGGATTCCTTGCGGCGGCGTGCAGCTCGCCGAGCTCCACCCCGACGGTCGACGCCGGCGCCGACACCGGCACCGACGTCGGGACCGTCCCCGACACCACCCCGCCCACGGACCGTCCCACCTCGGACACCCCCGTCGTGACGGACGTGCCCGCGACGGACACCGGCGTCGACGCCCCGGCGCCGGACGTTCCCGTCGATGCCCCGGTGGGCGCGACGTGGTGCGCGACGGGCACCACGGTGACGCAGGGACGCCTCCCGCCCGGGTACTGCGTGAAGCTCTTCGTCGGCTCGCCCGACGGCTCCGTCGCGCACTCGCCGGTGATGGAGCCGCGGGTGATGGTCTTCGCGCCCAACGGCGACCTCTTCGTGAGCGCGCCGTCCACCTCGACGCCGGGCGGCGCCAGCGGCGGACCGGGCTCGATCCTCGTGCTCACGGACGACGACGCCAACGGCGTGGCCGAGGTGCATACGTTCCTCCCTGGAGTGTCCGACGTGCACGGCCTCGCCTTCGCGCCGGACGCGCTCTTCTACACCACCACCAGCGCCGTTTACCGGGTCGGGTATGCCACCGGTCAGCGCGCCTCGACGGGCACGCCGGTGATGGTCTCGCCGATCACCACGCCGGGCCGCTGGACCCACGGCCTCGCGCGCTCCGCGGGCGGCTCCCTCTATGTGTCCAACGGCGTGATCTCGGCGTCGTGCCCGGGTCACAGCGACGGCTACGTGGCGTCCGTCGGCGCCAGCGGCCTCTCGATGATGGCCGTCGGGCTGCGCAACCCGATGTCGCTGCGGTGCCACTTCCACGACGAGATCTGCATGGCCGCGGAGATGGGCGACGACGGCGGCGCCTCGTACGGCGCGCGGGAGAAGCTCTTCACCATCCGCTCCGGCACCGACTACGGGTTCCCGTGCTGCGCGGGACCGAACATGGGCGCGCCGGGCAACACCGGCTGCGGAGGCATCACGCAGGAAGAGGTCACGATCCCGCTCGGCAACTCGCCCTTCGGCTTCGACTGGGAGCACGGGCTCTGGAGCGGCGCCATGAGCGGCGTGCTCTGCCTCGCGCAGCACGGCAGCTTCTACTCGTCGCCGCCCTGGCTCGGCGAGGGCGTGTACTGCACGCCGACGAACGCCACGACGCACGTGCCGACGAGCAACTTCACGATGTTCCTGGGCGGCTTCAGCCCGTCGAACATGGGCAGCGCGCGCATGCTCCGCCCCGCCGACGTCACCTTCGCACCGGACGGCCGCATGTTCGTCTCCGACGACATCGCCAACGCCATCTACTGGGTGGCCCCGGAGTCCCTCGCGCGGCCCACGCACTGACCGCCGACCGCCCTCGCACGGAGCCACCCCATGACCCTTCGCACCCCCCTCGCCGCGGCCAGCGCCGTCCTGCTCCTCGCCGCGTGCAACAGCACGCCGGCGGCCACGCCAACGGATGCTGCGACGATCACGGACACCCCCGTGGTCACCGACGCGCCGGTCGTCACCGACACGCCGGTCGTGACGGACACCCCCGTGGTCACCGACACGCCGGTGGTCACCGACGTTCCCGCGGTCGCCGACGCCGCGACGGACGCCGTCGCCGACGTCCCCGCGACGGACGTTCCCACGGCTGCGTTCTCGGCGATGACGACGCTCACGACGATCTCGCAGAACTGCATGCCCATCGTCGCCGCAGACCCGCTGACCGTCGCCGGCACCCTCGCCCTGACGAACACCGGCGACATTCCGGTCGGTCCGATCACGCTGAGCGCCGGCCTGGTGGTTCACCTGCTCGGCGGCGACACCTGGGCCACCTTCGGCGTGACGCCGGTGACCCTCGCCGTCGTCGCGCCGCACTCCACCGGCACCGTGTCGTTCACCAAGGCGGCGGGCACGCTCGCAAGCGACGCCGGCGTGACGGGCTGCGCCATCGTCCCGTGCGGGAGCCCCATCCGCATCTCGCTCGTGCTCGCGGGACCGAACGTTCCCGACGGCGCGCGCGCCGCGTCGGAGCCCATGACGCTGCCCTGCACGAACTGATCGCGGCCCGGCCCGCGTTCTTGCCGTCGACGGCGGCGGCGGGCGCGTATCATCGGGGCGTGCCGTGGCCGCTGCCGCAGTTCCGGCCGCCGGCCGACCTCTCGCCCTCGCGGCTCGCCGCGATGGAGTACGTGCGCCCGCTGGCCGATCGGTCCTTCGCGGGCGTCGCGCGCGCGGCCCTCGCCGACCGCGAGCTGCGCCACGCCGTCGTCGCGTTCTGGGTCCTCCTCGCCGTCGCCGCGGCCGCCTCCGTCGTCGCGCACCGCGACCTGCGACGCGCCGGGCGCGCCTCGCCGATGCCGCACCGCGGGTGGCTGCGGGCGCTGCTCGCCGCGGCGCTCCTGCTCCGCGCCTCGCAGCTCGGGCACGCCGCGGGGTGCATCGAGGACGAAGGGCTCTACGCGGCGATCCTCGGGACCGCCGTGGAGTCCGGCGGAGCGTCGCAGGTGTGGTTCGTCACCGGCTCCCTCGGGGCCTGGCCCGTCGCGGCGCTGGCCATCGCGCGCGCGGCCCGCAGCGTGGGCGTCGAGCCGTGGATGGCCCTGCGCCTCGTCACGTCGGCGTGCTCCGTCGCGACGGCGTACTTCGTGGCGCGGCTCGCGGCGCTGCTCGTCCCGCGCTGGCGGCGTCGCGGCACGGCGTCCGCCGCGGCGCTGGACCGCGTCCCGGCGCTCGCGGCGCTGCTCGCGCTCGGCTCGGCCAACACGGTGCTCGACGGGCTCTACGCCACGTACTCGCCCTTCGCCGTGCTCCTGCTCGTGATCGCCGCGGAGCACTTCGCGCGCGGCGTGCTGCTCCGCGCGCCGCGGCTGCTCTGGGCGTCGGCGATGCTGCTCGTCGCGAGCGCGCTCGCGCGCATCTTTCCCGCGCTGCTGGTGTCGCCGTTGGCGCTCGCCGGGGTGCTGGCGCTCGTCGTCGCGCGCCCGCATCGGCGCCTCGTCGCGCTCCACTTCGTCGCGCCGCTCGCTGCCGCGTCGCTCGTCGCGCTGGTGCCGCAGCTCCCGGCGCTGCTCGTCGCCGTCGCACACGCGCAGTGGCTCGCCACGCAGGTCGTCGTGACGAAGCTCCGCACGCCGACGCAGCTCGCCGTCGAGGTGGGCCTCGAGCTCGGTCTGCCCGCGCTGCTCGTGCCCGTCGGTGCGTGGCGGCTGCTCGCGCGGCGGCGGCGAAGGGCGCGGCGCCCCCGCGAGGCGACCGCGCTGGCCGTCGGGTGGCTGCTCGTGCCGGTCTACACCGTCGCCTCCGGAACGCTCTTCTCCATCGACAAGAACCTCGCCCTCGCGTGCTTTCTCGGCGCCCCGCTCGGGGCCGTGGCGCTCTCGCGGCTCGTCGACGGCCTCGACGCACGGACCCGCGGGGCGGTGCTCGCGGCGGTCTCGGTGGTGCTCGCGGGCACGTCCGTCGTCGGCGCCCGGCGGCTGCTCCCCGTCGGCGCGGCGGCGCGGCCCGTGCGCGACTGGATCGACGCGCATCTGCGCATTCCTCCGGCGGGCGCGCGCCTGGTCACCGTCGGACCGCTCAGCAACCCCTGGGGTCTCAAGGCCGAGTACGACCCGCGGCCCGATCCGCGGCTCGTCGTGTCGACGGCCACCGCGTTCGTGCCGGCGCCGTTGGAGGCGTACCTCGCGCTCGGCGCCGAGCTGGTCCTCGAGGCGCAGCCCGAGACGCACACGCTCCCCGGGGTGCCGTTTCGGCGCCTCGGTCGCTACCTCGTCGTGCCCTTCACGTCGCCGCGGCCCTTCGCCACCCGTCTCTTCGTGCGCGACGACGTCGCGCCCCCGGCGCTTCGCGACGAAGCCGAGGCGCCCACGGCCGGCGCCGTCCCCGCGCGCTGACCCCGGGGTCGCACGCGCGGCGAAGATCCGCCTCGTCAGCCTCCGACCTTCGCGCTATGAGGCAGCTTCCAGCTCGACCGCGATGGATCGACCGCGCCCCTGCACTCCCGCGAGCCCGGCGTCGCACGGGGAGGCTCCGTGAGCCTCACCGTGGCGCTGCTCGTCGTGTCGCTGCCGCTGGTGCTCTACGCCGCCGCGTACTGGGTCGCGCTGCACGGCTTCGCGTTGCTCCAGGCCGTGCGGGGCGACGCGCCGGTCCCGCTCGAGCGCCACGACCGAGGCGCGGTGTGCGTGCTCGTGCCTTCGCACCGCGAGGGCGCCGCGGTGGTCGACACGGTGCGCTCGCTCGTCGCGCAGGACTACGAGGGACCGGTGGACGTCGTGGTCCTCGTGCGCGACTTCGACGACGCGACGGTGGCCGCGCTGCGCAGCGCGTTCGCCGCGTCGACGGCGCGACGGCGCGCGCGGACCCGGGCGCCGCGCGGCGCCGCCCCGAAGGAGATCGTCCTCGACGCCGGACGGGCGCTGCGCACGGTGCGGGTGGTCGCGACGGGGCATCGGGCCAAGCACGCCAAGCTGAACCACGCGCTGCGGGGCCTGCGGGCGCCGTTCGTGGCCTTCCTCGACGCGGACCACCGCGCCGAGCCCACGTGGATCGGCTCCGCGCTCTCGACCCTCGACGCCACCGGCGCCGCGGCCGTGCAGTGCCGCAAGCGCCCCATCGGCACGGCGTTCCTCGCGCAGACCTGGGACGCGCTGCTCTCGCACGGGACCTTCGAGCTCTTCAACCACGCGCAGTGGCGCGCCTTCGGGCGCGTGTTCTTCACCGGCTCGACGGCGGTGTTCCGGGCGCGCACGCTGGCGCGACGGCGCTTCTCGAGCTGCATCACCGAGGACACCTACCTGAGCTTCGGGCTCCTCGCCGCCGGGGTCGACATCGCCTACGACCCGCGGCCCGGCTCGCGCGAGGAGACGACGCCCGACGTGCCGAGCTTCGTCCTGCGCCGCCGCCGCTGGGCCGCGGGGCACACCGTCGCGTTCCTGCGGCACCTGCGCGCCCTCGCGCGCGGCCCCGCCGCCCCGGGCGCGCGGTTCCAGGCCCTCGTCGTCGGGCAGTTCTACCTCGTGCCGGTGGCGCTGGCGGCTGCGTTCAGCGTCGGCGGTCTCTACTACCTCGCGCAGTTCACGCCGACGGTGCGGCTCACGCTGCTCGGGCTCTCGCTCGCCCTCGCCGGCGCGTCTTCGACGTACCTGTCGTGGCGCCGCCGGACGAAGCTGCGCGACGCCGTGGTGACGTGGCTCTTCGCGCTCCCGCACGTCGGCATGCTCGGCGCGCTGCTCACGCGCCACGTCGAGCGGGAGACCTACTACTTCCTCGCCGCGTTCCCGTTCCAGGACCTGCAGTGGACGCTGCTCTCGGCGGTGCTGGGCGTGGCCGTCGCCGTCGCCGTCGTGGCGTGGATCCGGCTGCGGCCGCTGCGGCGGCGCGAGCTCGCGGCGGCGCTGCTCTCGCTGCCGTTGAGCATCACCCTCGACCAGCTCAGCGCGCTGCTCGGCACCGTCGACGCGCTCCTCGGGCGCGCCGAGTGGTCGGCCATCGCGCGCGAGGCGATCTACGTCCCGCCGCCGTCCGAGGCCTCGCTCGCGACGCGGGTCCGGCTCGCCCTGGGCCGTCCGCGGCGAGCCAGCGTCGTGCCGTGGCTCGGCCTCGCGGCGCTGGCCCTCTTCGCCGCCAACGAGCTGTTCTCCGTGGGACCGTGCGGCGAGGAGCGCCCGCTGCTCTGGCGGCCGCTCGCGTTGCGCCCGCGCCGGACCCCGCGCCTCGCCGTCGACGTGCATCGCACGCTGCGTGACGGCGCCGTCGCCGCGACGGTCGTCGCGCGCGTCTCCGCCGACGTGCCCGGACCGCTCGTGCTGCGCGCGTTCCTCGACGGCGCCCCGCTCGACGCCCCGGTCACGCACGCCGCCGGGGGAGCCTTCGAGCACCGCCGCGCGCTGTCGATCCCCGCGGGCTGGGGGCGGCATGCGCTGCGCGTGGTGCTGTCGGCGCCGGGCCTCCAGTGCCGCGTCGACGAGCCCCTCGCCGAGAGCGTCGTCTCCGTCGACGACGGGCGTCTCCGCGTCAACGGCGAGCCGTTCGTGGTGAAGGGCATGGTGCCCACGTTCTCGTCACCGCAGCTCCGGCTCCCGGTGGCCACGGGGTACCAGCAGATCCACGACGTCGGCGCCAACGTCGTGCGGCTCTACCACCCGCCGACGCGCGCCATCCTCGACGCCGCCGCGCGCGAGGGGCTGCTCATCGTCGCGCAGCCCGAGAGCTCGACGTGGCACGAGACGGACCCGCGCCGCGCCGTCGACCGCCTCTTCTACGACCGGCACCTCCGGGAGCTCGCCGAGGCGATGCGCGGCGCCCCCCACGCGCTGCTCCTGAACGCCGGCAACGAGCTCGACATCACGGACCACGACCGCACGATGGTCGCGGCCATCGACCGCCTGCTCGACGACGGGCGCGCCGTGCCGCGACAGGTGCCGCTCGCCTACTCCACGTTCTCGACGTTCATCCCGTACCGCGCCGAGCTGCTGGGCGTGAACATGCTCGACACGGGCTCGACGTACTGGGGCGACGCCGTCGCGATGGTCGCGTCCCTCGGCCGTCCGTTCTTCGCGAGCGAGCTCGGCGGCTTCGTGGCGTTCTTCGAGGCGCCGCCGGCGACGCTGCGCCAGGTGCGTCTCGCGCGGTCCTGGGAGCGCCTGCTCGGGCTCGGGAGCGCCGGGGCGGTGCTCTACGCGTCGCACGACAACTGGGCGCAGGCGATGCCGCCCGGGGCGCACAACGACCCCATGGTGCCCGAGCAGCCCGACGACGTCCGGGGCTTCTGGGACGAGCGGAACCGCCCGAAGCCCGAGCTCGAGATCGTCGAGGCGCTCTTCGCCGACTTGGACCTCGCCGCCGTCGACGAGCGCGTCGGTCCGTCCCAGACGACGGTCGCCGTGGAGGTTCGCAACCGCCGTCCGTACGCCCTGCGCGACGTGGCGCTGTGGCCCGGCGACGCCCCGCTCGCGCTCGGCTCCTTCGCGGCGGACGAGCGCCGCACCGTCGATCTGCCGCTGGCTCCGCTGCGGGCGCGCGCCGACTATCCCTCGCTGCGGCTCCCGCTGACGGAGCGCACGCACGCCGGCCTGCCGGGCCGCGGCGTCGCCCGCCTCGTGGTGCCCGACGCCGCACAGGGACCGGTGGTGCTCTCGCCGCACTTCCGCACGGTCGCGCGCACGGCGGAGCGGGTCTCGGGCGTGCTCCTCGACGGCGGCGAGCTCGCCTGGATCGCCCCTGCAGCTGCGCGCGCGGTGACCGTGAACGGCGCCGCGGTGCCTGCCGGGCCCGGGCGCGGGCGCATGCCGGTGACGACACCCTTCGTGCCCGTCGAGGGCCTCGAGGTCTCCACCGACGGCGTCGCCTTCGTGCCGTTCGACGCCGACGTCGCCGCCCGACGCGGGCCGCTCACGGTGCGCTTCCGGCTCCCGCCCGACCGCGGTGGACCGCGGCAGCTCGTCCTCGACGGCGTCGGCGCCGATTTCGTCGACGTGACGTGGTCCGACGGCTTGCCGCGGCGGGAGCGCGTGCACCCGTACCGCGACGCGCTGCTCGACCTCGCCGGGCGCGCCGGCGTCGTGACGTTGCGCATGGACCGCCGAAGCACGACGTACGTGTCGCGCGCCGACGCGCCCACCGGGCGCCCGATCGCCATCGTGCTCGCCCCCCCGGTGGTGTTCGATCCGGCGCCGGTGACGATCGTCGTCGAACGGTGAGGTCAGCGCCGCGGCGCGCCGTCGAGGCGCTCGCAGCGCAGGCCGAAGCGCCGCCGGCCCTGCCACGCGCTGCCCGCGAGGTGTCCCGCTCCATCGCTCGCGAGGTCGAAGCTGCGCACGAGGTCGTCCTCGGGGCCGCGCCGCCGGAAGGCCGACTCGTCGCGCGACTCGCCGCCGGCGATGGCGCGAACGCAGAGCCCGTCGTCGTCGAGCTCGAGGCGCTCCTCGATCTGCCACTCGGCGGCGATCGGGGACCAGCCCTCGCCGCGCAGGTCGGAGTACCCGTCGATGCGGCGAAGAACACCTCGCGGAGGCCCCGTCGTCACGCCGCACGCCCTCGCCACGCCGGGGTCTTCGACGACGGTCTCCGGGGCCTCGCCGCGGAGCGCCACGAAGCGCCAGCGCCGCGCGTCGACGGGCAACCACACGCCGTCGGCGCCGCCGAGGGAGCCCGGGAACACGCGATCGGGCGGCCCTTCCGAGGCGACCGCGCGTGCGGCGATGGATCGCCCGTTCGAGGGGTCGAGGAGGGCCGCGAAGGCCACGGTGCGCCCCTGCGAGACGCCGCGCGCGAGGGCCATCACGCGCCCCGCCTCGGCCATCACCAGGTCGCTGCGATACGGGTCCTCCGGGGCTGGCAGCGACACCGCGACGAGGCCCCGCGGCGTGGCGAAGCGGCGCTCGCAGGATGCGCCGGCACACCGTGAAAACAGGGCCATCGGTGCCATCGCGAAGACCGGCGCCGTCCCCGACGAAGCGTCTCCGGCGGCGACCGCGGGCCACGATGCGCGCAGCGCTCCACGCACCGTCGCCCCGTCCCAGCGCACGGCGAACGAGTCCCCCGCACGCTCCCAGTGGAGCGCGTAGCCCGACACCGCGACGCCGTGATCGAGCTCCGGTCCCGGGCCCTCTGGCGCACCCACGGCGCAGCCGTAGAAGCCTCGCGCATCGCTCGGCGCGCCCCGTGCGTGCCACGGAGACGGCGGCGCCGCAGCGGCTCCGGTGCGCGCGATGAACCAAGGCGAGGCCGGCGCGTCGGCTGCGTACTCCAGCGAGCCCGCGATGCGGCACACGCGTCCGGCGCACCACGCCGGCGCGTCGAGGTCCAGCGCCAGCGCGCTCGCGTCGCCCTGCACCGGCGAAGCGAGGGGCGTGAAGCGTAGGTCGTCGGCGAGCGTCCAGAGGGACGAGGCGTTGCGGCCGTAGGCGATGACCATCGCGCGCGACACGACGCCCCGAAGCGCGCCCGCCGGGGCCTCGATGCGCTGCCACGGCGACACGCGATCGCCATGCACCTCGGCGCGATGCAGCACCAGCTCGCCGCGCGCGTCGTGGGACCACACGCCGAGCGCGTCGCCGTGCCATCGCGTCGCTCGCGCCTCGACGGGACCGACCGGTATCGAGAGGGCCGTCATCGCCTCGCCGCGCAGGAGCACCGCACGGGTGAGCGAGGGGGTCCCGGTGGTCGCCACGACCAGGGCGGCACCGTCGTGCATGTCGACGACCTGCGCGTCGAAGGGCGCGTACACGGCGCGCGGGCGCCCGTCCGGGAGGTAGGCGCAGAGCGCCGTGCCGTCGGGCTGCGGCTGCTGGCGGCAGGGCGCGGAGACCACCCACGCCTCGGAGCGGTCGTCGAAGGCCACGGCGCCCACGGGCTCGGCGCGCAGCTCGTCGCGCAAGAGCTCCCAGCGTGCGCCGTCGCGCAGCGCGAAGACCGCGCGGGCCCAGCCCTCGTGCACGCACACCGCGCGCACCGCTCCGTGGCCCGTGGCCAGGGCGCAAGCGACGCCGGGGAGCGGGACCGTCCGCGCGAGCGCCGTCGATGCGACGTCGACGACGTGCAGCGCGATCTCGTCGGCGACGGCGAGGGTCCCCGCGGAGAGCGCCGCGGCGCGGGAGGCATCGTCGGGAAGCACGCGGCCGAGGGGCGCGGCGAGGGCCGGCGGAGGCGTCGAGAGCGCGAAATCGACGGGCGACGGGAGGTTCGTTCCTTCGACGAAGGTGTTCGTCGCGGCGTCGAGGCGCAGCCTGCGTCGCGAGGTCGAGAGCCGCGCGTCGTCGCCCACGAGGCCGAGCGCCAGCGCGACCTCGCCGTCGTCGAGGGGCACCGCGGCGAAGCGCTCACCTCCGTCGTCGGAGCGATGCAGCACGCCCGGTGATGTGATCGCGAAGACCCGCTGCGCGGAGACGAAGAGCGCATCGACGACGTGCTCCAACGGCAGCCGCCGCGCGCGGTGTCCGTCGTGGGTCCAGGCGTGGCCCTCGGCGTCGAGCCAGGCGATGGCGCCGCGGTGCGCGAAGGCGTGGAGCCGCCGGTCGTCGAGGCCTTCGCCGAGCGGACGCGCGGCGCCTTCGAAGCGCCCCACCTCGGTGAGCGGGCCCAGAAAATCCGGTGCGTCGAGCACCGCGCCGTCGGCCGTCGCGAAGCGCCACGCACCCTCCACCCGGGCCGCCGCGACGATGGGCCGTGCCGGGTACGGGGGCGCCGCGAGGGCTGCGTCGGTGCGGCGGACCGAGCCCGCGAGGTAACGGCCCGCTTCGACGCGCAGCGGAGTGCCGCCGGGGGCATCGGCGGTCCAGCGGCCGTGCGGGGCGGCGGGTGCGAGCGTTGCAGCGTCGCGCGCGGTCCGCGGCGCGCCTCGGCACGCCGTCGCGAGCGACGCGAGCGCGGCGGACAGCACCTTGGCGCGAGAGGACCGGAGCATCGCGGGAGGACCTTAGAGCGCCCGCGGCGAGAGCGCCTCGTCGTTCTGCATCGAAGCGTCGCGCGAAATGTTCTGCGACGTCTCGCCGCGGACCGCTAGAATCGAGGCGCTGTTGCACACCACCCGGGAGACGACGATGAAATGGTTCTGGCAGGCCCACCTCTTCGCGCTCGTTGTCTTCGCGCTGGGCTGTGACGGGCTCTCCGTGGTCGGGGACCGCCCCGGCGCCTCCGCCGATGCGTCCACCGACATCGGACCCGCGCCCTGCGCCAACGATCAGTTGCGCTGCGGTGACCGCTGCGTCGATCCGCGGTCCGACCGCTCGAACTGCGGCGCCTGCGGGTCCCTGTGCGGCGTGAGCGAGATCTGCGCGGCGGGGCGCTGCGCGCTGAGCTGTCCCGCGGGGCAGACCGAGTGCGGCGGCGTGTGCGTCGACGCGCGCACCGACCGCGCCCACTGCGGCGCCTGCGGGAACGTGTGCGCCGCGGGCCAGGTGTGCTCCTTCGGCGCGTGCCAGCTGAGCTGCGGCGGCGGCCTCGCGACGTGCGGCGGCGTGGGCGACGGCGGCAGCGTCGATGGCGGCGTTGCGTACTGCGCCGACACCGCCACCGATCGCGCGAACTGCGGCGGCTGCGGCGTGGCGTGCGCGACCGGCGAGGTGTGCGTGAACGGCGCGTGCCGCATCGAGTGCGTGGCGGGCACCGTGCCCTGCGCGGGCCGCTGCGTCGACCCGCAGACCGACCGTGCGAATTGCGGCGGCTGCGGAACGTCCTGCGCCGCGGGGCAGGTGTGCTCCGGCGGGTCGTGCCAGGTGTCCTGCGGCGCGGGGCTCTCGGAGTGCGCGGGCGTGTGCCGCGACCTGCAGAGCGACCTCGCCAACTGCGGCGCCTGCGGCAACGCCTGCGGCGCCGGCCAGGTGTGCTCCCGCGGCGCGTGCGTCGTGTCGTGCAGCGTCGGCCTCAGCAGCTGTGCGGGCGTGTGCCGCGACCTGCAGAGCGACCTCGCCAACTGCGGCGCCTGCGGCAACGCCTGCGGCGCCGGCCAGGTGTGCTCCATGGGCGCGTGCCAGGTGTCCTGCGGCGGGGGCCAGGTCTCGTGCGGCGGCGTGTGCCGCGACCTTCAGAGCGACCTCGCGAACTGCGGGGCGTGCGGCGCGGCGTGCCCTGCGGGCCAGGTCTGCTCCCGCGGCGCGTGCGTGGTGTCGTGCGGATCGGGGCTGCACAACTGCGGCGGCGTGTGCCGCGACCTCGACACCGACCGCGCGAACTGCGGCGCGTGCGACACCGTCTGCGCCGTGGGCCAGGTGTGCTCCGAGGGCGTGTGCCGCGTGTCGTGCGTGGCCGGGACCACCCTCTGCGACAGCATCTGCCGCGACCTCACGAGCGACCTCGGCAACTGCGGCGCGTGCGGCATCGCCTGCCCCGCGGGCCAGGTGTGCTCCCTCGGCGCGTGCGTGGTGACCTGCGGCGGCGGAACGACGAACTGCTCGGGCGTCTGCCGCGACACGCAGACCGACCTCAACCACTGCGGCGCGTGCGGCAACGCCTGCGCCGCGGGCCAGGTGTGCTCCCGCGGCGCCTGCGTGGTGTCGTGCAGCGCGGGGCTCACCGAGTGCTCGGGGGTCTGCCGCGACACGCAGACGGACCTCAACCACTGCGGCGCGTGCGGCAACGCGTGCCCGGCCGGGCAGGTGTGCTCGCGTGGGAGCTGCACGGTCTCGTGCGGCGCGGGCACCACCGACTGCTCGGGCGTGTGCCGCGACACGCAGACCGACAACGCCAACTGCGGCTCCTGTGGCCGCCCGTGCGCCTCTGGGCAGCTCTGCTCCGGCGGGGCGTGCCGCGTCTCCTGCGTGGCGGGCACGACGAACTGCGCGGGCGTGTGCCGCGACATGCAGACCGACAACGCGAACTGCGGCGCCTGCGGCACCGTCTGCCCCGCGGGCCAGGTGTGCACCGCCGGCGCGTGCGTGGTGACGTGCGGCGCGGGGCTCACGAACTGCGGGGGCGTCTGCCGCGACACGCGCACCGACCGCGCGAACTGCGGTGGCTGCGGCACCGCGTGCACCGCGGGCCAGGTGTGCACCGCCGGGGCGTGCGTGGTGAGCTGCATCGCGGGCCAGACCGTGTGCTCCGGGGCGTGCCGCGACCTGCAGACCGACCGCGCCAACTGCGGCGCGTGCGGAGCGTCCTGCGGGGCGGGCCAGGTGTGCTCCGGCGGGCGGTGCACGGCGTCGTGCGGCGCCGGGCTCACCGACTGCGCGGGGAGCTGCGTCGCGCTGGCCAACGACGCTTCGAATTGCGGCGGCTGCGGCGTCGCGTGCGGCGCGTCGCAGGCCTGCGTCGCGGGCGTGTGCCGGCTCTTCTGCTCCGTGGGCGCGACGGTGTGCTCGCTCGCCTGCGTCGACACGCGCACCGACGTCAGCAACTGCGGCGGGTGCGGCACGGTCTGCCCGGCGGTCAGCAACGGCTCGCCGCGCTGCGTGGCGTCGGCGTGCACGACAGCCTGCAACGCCGGCCTCACGCTGTGCGGCGCGGCTTGCGTCGACGCCACCTCGGACCCCTCGAACTGCGGCGCGTGCGGCACCGTGTGCCCGAGCGGATCGACGTGCACCGCAGGGGGATGCACGCGCTTTCCCTCGACGGGCGCCGAAGGGGCGTTCAGCCCGACGGCGAACACCGTGCTCACGCCGGGCGTGCACAACTTCACGACCATCACCATTCCCGCGGGCGTGACCGTGTCCACGAACGGAACGGGCGTGCTCGACCTGCGCGCGACCGGCGCCGTGACCATCGCGGGCACGATCAGCCTCTCGGGCGGAGCGGGTGGAGCGCACACCGACTGCCTCGACAACGCGTCGGGCTCCGGCGGCGGCGACACGGGCAACCCCAGCGGCGTCGGCGCGAGCGGGGACACCTGCAGCGTGGGCTCGCGCTGCGGCGGCACCGGCGGCGGCGGCGGCGTGGTGCTCACGGGCTACGCCGGCGGGGTGGGTTCGGGGACGCTCTCGGGGCGCGGCGGCAGCGCCGGCGGC
>CAIMWA010000558.1 GCA_903845045.1 uncultured delta proteobacterium
CGCCCGGCGTGCGTGCGGGTGCGCTCGTCGCGGGTGGCCCGAAACGCCTGCCGCACGAGGTCGTACTGCGCGAGGTTCGACGGAACGAAGCCGTCGGTGCTGTTCAGCCGACCGAGGATCGCCCGTCCTTCGGGGGACTGACCCATGGCCGTGAGCGAGGCCGCGACGGAGCGCACGAGCAGCGGGTGCTCCCGGGCGAAGGTCTCGGTGGTCGCGATGGCGTCGCTCGGCACCGGCGGCGAGTACATCAGCGGCCGCAACCGTGGACCGGGACGGTGCGCGAGGTAGCGGGTCCAGGCGCCGGTGTGCTCCTCCGGGGGGTCGGCCCACACGGCGGCGGCGTCGACCTGGCCGCGCTGCACGGCGATCACCGCGGCGTCGTGCTGCCCCGCGAAGACCTGCCGCGCGAAGAACGACGACGGGTCGAAGCCCTGCTGCATGAGCAGGTACCGCGGGATCACGTAGCCGCTCGTCGAGGTCGGATCGATCCAGGCGATGCTCCCGCCCTGCAGGTCGGCCAGCGTGTGGAACCGCGAGTCCTCGCGCACGACCAGGGCCGAGTAGTAGGTGGGCTTGCCGCGGCGCACCTGCGTCAGCAGCACGCGCACGCCGAAGAGGCGCTCGGCGAGCACCAGCGGCGACGGCGTGAGCCACGCGAAGTGCACGTGCCCCGAGCGCATCGACTCGACCAGCGTCGTGTAGTCCAGGGTCACCGTGGCCCGCACACGCACGTGGATGCGCTCCGAGAGGTCCCGCGCCAGCTCGTCGGCGGAGCGCTGCAGCGTCTGGGCGTTCTCCGCCGGGTTGAACCCCAGGACCACCTCCGGCGGCAGCGCCTCCGGGGCCGGGGGCTCTGCGGGGGTAGGGGTCTGGGCGTGCCCGACGGCGGGCGCCACGGCGAGACCGAAGGCGAGGGCGAGGGGGCCGAGGGTCTTCACGCGGCGTCCTCGGTGGCGGTCTTTGGAGTGGCGTAGATGGCCTCGACGGCGGCGTCGGTGAGCTCCGAAGCGGGTCCGTCGTGCACGAGGCGCCCCGCGGCCATGCCGAGGATGCGGTCGGCGTAGCGCCGCGCGTGCTCGATGGTGTGCACGTTCACGAGCACCGGAACGCCCCGCGCGCGGCCGTAGTCGCGAAGCATGGCGAGCACCGTCGCCGCGAGGTTCGGATCGAGGGAGGCCGTGGGCTCGTCGGCGAAGATCGCGAGGGGTTCCTGCGCGAAGGCCCGGGCCACGGCGACGCGCTGCTGCTGGCCGCCCGACAGCGAGCGCACGGGCGTGTCGAACTTGCCTGCGAGGCCGACGTCTTCGAGGCTCTGGCGGGCGAGGGCGCGGTCGGCGTCGGTCCAGAGGCCGACGAGGCCGGCGAGCCAGGGGCGATGGGAGATGCGCGCGACGAGCACGTTCTCGAGCGACGTGTACGACTTGATGAGGTTGAACTGTTGAAAGACGAAGCCGACCTTGGCGCGGGCCCGGGCGAGGGCGCGGCCGCGGGCGGCGGTGAGGTCCGTGCCGCCGAGGAGCACGGTGCCCGCGGTGGGTTCGACGAGGCGCGAGGCGCAGCGCAACAACGTGCTCTTGCCGGCGCCGCTGCGCCCCAGGATGGCGATGAACTCCCCCGGCGCGGCGTCGAAGGTGACGCCGTCGAGGCCGACCGTTCCGTCGGCGAAGACCTTCCGCAGCCCGGCGATGCGGATGCCGTCGGTCATCGCGCGAAGTGCGGGATGCGGAGGCACGACGCGTCGAGCGGCGGCGCCTCGGGGGCGCACTGCGTCTCGATGAGGATCGCGTGGCTGGCGGGCCAGCGCTTCTTGAAGAGGTTGCAGTTGCCCGGCTCGTTCTCGAAGGTGCCGACGACGGTGCCGAGGGCGTTCATGGGGTCGAGCATGCGGCGCTTGAACGCGACGTCGTCCTCTTCGAAGGTGGGCTTGAGCACGAGCTCGATGCGCGGCTGGCCGATGGGAAAGCCGTCGTCGCGGAGCGTGCGCACGGTGCCCACGAGCATGCCGGGAACGTCGCGGCCGGTGAGGTAGACGATGGTCGCGCCGCGGGCGAAGCACGCGCCCACGAAGGGCACGGCGCCGCGCACGGGCACGTCGTCGGAGCACGCCGTGTCGGTGAAGAACCGCGAGAACCAGCGCTTCTTCGCGAGGGCGACGACCTCGTCGGAGACGCCGAGCGGGCGCAGCGTGTCGTCGAGGCGGTAGCGCAGCGCATCGACGTCGAGGCCGCGCAGCACCTCGGCGTCGGCGGCGTGCTCCGGGCCCAGCGAGGCCGCCAG
>CAIMWA010000559.1 GCA_903845045.1 uncultured delta proteobacterium
AGACGGGTCCGCCGCGCGATCCTTCCGTCCGAACACCCTGCCCCCACTCGTGGGGGCGGGGACGGGGGTGGGGGCCCGATGTGACGGTAAATATGCAGGAAAACAAGGTGTTCCGAGATGAATCCCGGATCCCTGCGGAGCCGTCGCGTCGCTCACATCCCCGCGTCGTGGCGGTGGAACGCGACGCGCGGGCTCACCGGGCGCGTGCCGTCGAGGATGCCGAGGATCGCCGGGTCCGTGTCGCCGAGCAGGTGCCGGCGCGCGAAGGCGAGGGCGTACGTGCCGACGATGGGCACCTGGAACGAGTCGTCGATCATGGGGCAGTGCCCGAGGCCGAAGAACTGGTGACATCCGCCCTGGACGTCGATCCACGTGAGGTCGACGCCGGCGGTGGAGTCGAACTGCCCCTGGTCGCCGACGTCGTCCGCGGTGCCGCTCATGGCGAACACCGGAACGTGCACGCTGCGATGTCCGTTGGGACCGAAGTAGCCGCGGTCGATGGAGCCCGCCATGGGCATCACGGCCACGAAGCGCGGGTCGCCGAGGCCGCGCGCGAAGATCGCCAGGTCCTCGTCGGTGCAGTGCACGTCGGGCGTGCAGTTCGGGCGGATGGCGTCGACGTCGAAGGTCGCGCCGGCGCTGGACCACGTCGTGTGCGATCCGAAGGAGTGACCCGAGAGGAACGCGGCGTGGGTGTCGGCGAGGCCCGCGAGGGGGTCGCCCGCGGGGAGCGCCGCGAGCACGTTCAGGCTCTCGCTCACGTCGGCGCTGCGCCAGTGACGAATCTGGATCGGGATGGGCGGCGCCGGCGTGTCCGTGAGGGTGTTGCCGGTGTGGTCCGGGGCGACGCAGATCCAGCCGTGCGACGCGAAGTAGCGCATGAGGAAGTGCGTGCTGCCCGCGAAGCCCTGATACCCGTGGGAGTAAACGTGCACGGGATACCCGCGCGGGTAGACCGGTGCCGCGGGAGGCGCGTCGACCCAGGCCTCGCGGTCCAGGTAGAGCACCGAGTACATGGGGTGGGACCCTTGGGCGTAGAGCGTCGGGTACCAGAAGCTGATCTTGATGGTGCGCGGCGCGTGCGTGCCCGGCGGCGTGTACGTGCGCATCACCGAGTGAAAGCCCACGCGATACGGACCGAGCTGATCCAAGGGCCAGCGCGACGGATCGACGGGCGCGGCGCCGAGGTCCACGGGCGGCACGTCGGTCACGTCGACGGGTGCGGGGGCGTCGAGGTCGCCGGTGTCCGCGGTCGCATCGGCGGCATCGGGGCCGAGGTCGTTGATCGTGGGGGCGTCGACGGCGGCGTCGTTGGCCGCGGGCGTCGCGCCGTCGCAGCCGAGAACGAGCACGAGCACGCCGGCGCCGAGATGGATCGGGTTCTTCACCCTACGAACCTATGCACGAAGGTGCCGCCGACGGAAACCTCCGACGAGCGAACGCCGCGGGGAGGGCGCGACGAGGCTCAGCCGCCGTCGCGGCAGACGGTGACCAGCGCGTTGCGCGAGCAGTCGAAGTCGGCGCAGTCGGTGTAGCCGTCGCAGTCGTCGTCGGCGCCGTTGGTGCACGCTGCGTTGCTGTTCTCCGGGCCGAGGCACGAGCACGCGCCGGCGTCGCGGGTGCCGCCGTCGTGCGGGCACACGGTGACGACGCAGGTGTTGAGGCAGCCATTGTCGCGGCAGTCGATGTAGCCGTCGCAGTCGTCGTCGACGCCGTTGGAGCACGACGCGTTGGTGTCCTCGGGGCCCGTCACCGTGCAGCCCGCGGTGTCGGGGTGCGACGTGCCCGCGTCGTGCGCGCACACGGTGATCGTGAGCGTGCGCGAGCAGCTGAAATCGTCGCAGTCGATGTGCCCGTTGCAGTCGTTGTCGATGCCGTCGGAGCACGTCGCGTCGGTGGTCTCGTTCCCCGTCGGCACGCACCCGGTGTCGAGGCGCACGCCGGTGTCGGTGACGCGCGGAACGTCTACCGGAGTCGTCGCTCCGAGGTCCACGGGCGCCCCGAGATCGACGGGGGAGCCGAGGTCCGTCGGGGGCGTGGTGCCGGCGTCCATGGGGTCCGTGGAGCCGGTGTCGACCACCAAGGGAACGTCGTCGCCGCCGCCGGTGCTCGTGTTGCCTCGCGCGCCGCAGCCCACGAGCGTCACGAGCCACGCCATCCTGCCCATTCGTCCGAGGTCCCGCATGACCGGGGCCATCTATCATCTTTTCAGCGAGGGATCACGTCGTGGAGTCATGCGCTCCGGACCTTCGCCCCGACGAGGTGCGGTGCTACGACGCGACGATGTTGCGCTGGCGCGACGTCGACGAGGCAGGGTGGCAGGGCTGCGAGTTCACGCTGACCGGCGACGACGTCGAACGCTCACCGCAGTGGTGCGTCGACGTGGTGTACCCGCGCCGCTTCCGCGTCACCGCCGGCGGCGCAGCGCGCTGGTGGGCTTGGTGGGGGCCGTGGATGTCGCACGTAGGGCTGCTTCGCGGGGACGCCATGACGCGCGACGATGCGGTGGTCCGTCCGATCACCGCGGACGACCTGCGCGACGTGGTCGACGCTCCGGGCACCGTCGGCTGGTGGCGCGTCTGGTCGCGCTGGTTCATCGATGCGATGGTGGCGTCGCGTCGCTCCCCGCTCCGTCCGGGCCGATGGTGGATGACGCCCGTCGGCTGCGTTGGCGTCCCGAGCCTTTCCTTCGTGCACCAAATCCTTCCCGGTCGGGCGTTCCGTCTCGGCGCCGCGACATCGTCGCGATACCAGCGCATCCGCCCCAATTTGAGCCGCGCCGACGGCGACCCTTGGAACGCAGACCTCTTCGACGAGAGCCTCGGCGGCACCGGCTCCTACGCGCTGCTGCCTTTGCGACGAGCGTCGCCGCCGGAGAGCGGGCGCGTGAAGGCCTGGCGCAAACGGGCGCGCGACGGGACCCTTCCGCCGGTGCTCGTGCATTACGTGGAAGGGCTGACGATGTTCGTGCTCCTCGACGGGCACGATCGGTATGCGGCGGCGCGGGCCGAGGGCGTGCCGGTGCCCTGGTTGCTCGTCTCGGCGCTGTCGTCGTGGACGGTCACCCTCGACGCGGCGACGCAAGCGGGCGTCGTGCGCCAGGTGGAGCGCATGACGCCGGCAACGCCCGTTGGGACGATCAACGCGCTCTACGCCGCAGCCTTCGACGACCGGCCCATTCCGTGCCTCGCGAGCCGTGGTCGCGTGTTGCAAGGCGGGGTGCACCGCTGGGACGACGAGGTCACACGGCGGCTTTCGACGCTCGGGTTGGCGGAGCAGGGGGAGGGGTTGTTCGCGGAGCTTGCACCCCGCGAGACCGCTACGCCGTGAAGCGGAAGTGCATCACGTCGCCGTCCTGCACGACGTACTCCTTGCCCTCGAGGCGGAACTTGCCGGCGTCGCGCGCTCCCGACTCGCCGCGGTACTTGATGTAGTCGTCGCAGGCGATGGTCTCGGCGCGGATGAAGCCCTTCTCGAAGTCCGTGTGGATCACGCCGGCGGCCTGCGGGGCGGTGTCGCCGACGTGGATGGTCCAGGCGTGCGCCTCCTTCGGACCGACGGTGAAGTAGGTCTGCAGGCCGAGGAGACGGTACGCCTCGCGGATCATGCGGTTGAGCCCCGGCTCCACGAGCCCGAGGGTCTCGAGGAACTCTGCGCGGTCGCCGAGCGGCAACAGCGCGATCTCGCTCTCGATGCGCGCCGAGATGACCACCGAGCGGGCGCCGTCCTGCGCGCCGCGCGCGGCGACCTTGTCCGAGAGCGCGTTGCCCTTGTCCGCCGAGCCTTCGTCGACGTTGCACACCAGCAGCACGGGCTTCGCCGTGAGGAGCTGGAGCATGCGCCAGGACTTCTCGTCCTCCTTCTCGACGACGGCGGCGCGGGCCGGGCGGCCGGCGTTGAGCAGCGCGAGGGCCTGCGTCACCAGGCGCTGCGTCGCGATGGCCTCCTTGTCGCCGCCGCGCACGCGCTTCTCGAGGGCGGGCAGGCGCTTCTCGAGGCTCTCGAGGTCCGCGAGCATGAGCTCGGTCTCGATGATCTCGAGGTCGGCCAGCGGGTCGACGCGGCCCTCGACGTGGATGATGTCGTCGCCGAGGAAGCACCGCGACACCATGGCGATGGCGTCGCAGTCGCGGATCGTCGCGAGGAACTGGTTGCCGAGCCCCTCGCCCTTGGACGCGCCGCGCACGAGGCCGGCGACGTCGACGAAGTGGATGCGCGCGGGGATGAGCTCCTTGGAGCCCGCGATCTCGGCGAGCACCGGCAGGCGGCTCTCGGGCACGGCCACATCGCCGACGTTGGGCTCGATGGTGCAGAACGGATAGTTCGCCGCCTGCGCCGCCGCGGTCTGCGTCAGCGCGTTGAACAGGGTGGACTTGCCGACGTTCGGCAGACCGACGATCGCGACTTTCAACGCCATGGGGAGCTTCCTCGGGCGCACGACGGGAGCGCCGCGCGCGGGCGGCTCCCTATCACGAAGTCGGGCCGTCGTGCGCGTGCGAGCGATCGGGTCCGACGCAACGCCGCGCAACGCGTGCTGGTACGCTCCCGCGCCATGTCGCGCCGCGCACGCCCCCTCGCATCGCTCGTCCTCGCGGCCCTCGGCGCTGCTTGCGCCCCGACGTACCGCTTCACGGTCCCGACGCACGCGCCGGTGACCGCTGCGTGCCTCTTTCACGGTCCATGGACCTACGGCGTCGTGCTCGGCGCGCGCAGCCACGTGCCCTTCGCCGACGTCTCCGCCGCCGAGGCCGACGGCGCGCTGGAACGCAACGGCTCGGGCCTCGTGCTGCGCGTCGCGGTGCTCTCGCACGGGTGGACGCTGCGCGGCACCACGGACCTCGCGGACGGCGGGGCCCTTCGTCTGCAGCGCATGGTGGGCCTCGGCGGCGTGCTCACGGCGCACCCGGGCGCGAGCATCTCGGTGACCGACGCGCGCCCCGGCCAGGCGCTCGTGGGACCGGGCCGCTTCGCCTTCGGTCTCGACCAGGGCGACGTGCGCTTCGTGGCCGACCCGACGCGGTGGGTTCCGTGCGACGCGCTGGGCTTCGCGTACACCTTTCGCGACGAGCACACCGAGGACCGCGAGCGCGCGGCCATGGGGTTCACCGGCGAGCTTCCGACGCGCGAGATCGCTCCGACGGCGAGCGTCGATCTCACCGCGGCGCCGGGAGGTGCGCCGCAGGTGCACGTGAACCCGCGGGAGAACGGCATCGGCGTGCGCCCGCTCGGCACCGACGGAGCCTTCACGCGCGTGCTCCTGCAACACTGGACGGGCTTCGCGCTGGTCGGCTGGCTCCCGACGACGGCGCTCGGCGCGGAGTCCGAGGGGGGCTTCGCCGCTCTCATGGGAGGCCTCGGCGCGAGCGATCGACGCGCGCTGACGATCTGCCGCGCGCCGGTCGACGTGACCTTCGGCTTCACGCACGCGGGTGCGCCCCTGGAGCACGCCGGCTCCGTCGCGGCGGGGACGGAGTTCGTGCGGGGTGCAAGCACGGCCGACGGCGGCTTCGTCATCGCGCCGTATCCGCGAGGCGCCTCGCCGCACGCCGTGCAAGGCGTCACCTGGGTGGCGCACGCGGCGGTGGCGTTGAGCTGTCGCGAGGTCGTGGAGTGATGGCAACGGGGACACAGTTACCTTGTTGCATTCGGCTGCCGCCTCCCCCCGAAACCCCATGAATTCCCGACGATTCTCGCGATCGAGGGGCGCTGTCCCGCGGCGCTCCGGGATCGTCGTGGGAACGAGCATCTCTCGCGATTCAAGCGGTTTTCGATGATCGCCGGGGCGTGAATGCAACAAGGTAACTGTGTCCCCGCTGCGGGCGGCCCATTGCCATCGCCGCCCCCGTGCGCTCTCATCGACGCCGATGACGCCGCGCCGCGCGACCTGGAGGGCTCTTCTCGCGGCGATGCTCGCCGCGGCCTGCGCCACGAAGCAGCACCCCCCGCGCCTCGAGGACCAGGACGTCGAGTTCGCCCCGACGGACGCCACCACAGGCACCACGAACCCCCGCGTTGAACCGGGCGGATCGTTGGTCGCGGTGGCTCCGGACGACGTTCCGCCGGTGGCCGACGACGCGCCGCCGTTGCCCGACGACGCGCCGACGCTCTGCCTCCACGGCGGCACGACCCTCTCTCCGTGGCAGATGCAGCGGACCATGGGCCCGGTGTGCTACGGGCGCTCCTTCACGACGCACGGCGACCCGGCGGAGTACGCCTTCGCCCGCGTGCCCGCCCCCGACGACCGCGCGTGGACCGCCGTCGCCGCCACCGCCATCGACTTTCACGAGTCGTCGGCGCTCTGCGGACGCACCTGCGCCTGCCTCGATGGCGGGGAGTTCACGTACTTCCAGACGTTCCTCGACGTGGCCTCGCTCGCCGACGTGCGCTCGTTGGTGGTGACCATGGGCAGCGTCGACGACGGCGCGCGGGTGACGGTCTTCAACGCCGCCTCGCCGGACGGCGTCACGGACCCCGCGGCGTACGTTCACCTCGGCGGCCATCAGGCCACCGACGACCTCGCGCGCTACCTCGTCGCAGGGCGCAACCGCGTCGTCATCACGCACCTCGACGACTGCTGCGCCTCGCGCACGCTCGCAGGCGTCGCGTTGACGCTCAACGGGGCGGCGCTGGGGCCGTGCCGCTGAACGGTCCGCCGGCGCCGCGGGCGTGACAGCGGCGAGGGCGTGCGGTAGCGTCCCTCGTCATTCAGGGAAGGTGGGGGCCGGGGGAGCGACGATGCAGGGAAGAGCGACTCGGTAGCCGTCACCGACCGCATCGTCTTTGCACTCAGGGGGGGTCTCACGTGATCGACATCGAACAATGCTGGGAGACGCCAGCGGCGGGAGGACACTTCGCCGTCGTCGAGATCGACCGGTTCAACGCGCGAGGGATGCGCCACCTGGATGCCTACGTGGATCCCGTGCGCCACTCCGTCGCGATGGACATCTGGGTCGCCCACGACGGACGCATCCTCGTGAAGTGCTCGTCGCGCGACCTCGACATCGACGGACGGTGCTTCGAGATCCCCGGCACGACCGCCGAGGACCTCCTTCGCCGCGACGAGGACGGGCACCTCCAAGACGCGTGGATCCCACAGGAAGCGCGGCGGGCGTGGGCCCGGTGGGTCGAGGACGAGCACTGAGCCGCGGTCGATCCCGGCGCGGCCGGAAGCTCTTGGCCTACGCCCGGCTCTTCTGCGGATACACGGTCTCGCCGCGTTCCAGCATGGCGACGAACGCGGCGACCTTCCGGGCCCGGGTGTCGGCACGCTTGACGTTGCTCGTGCGAAACACGATGGCGAAGCGGTTCTGGCTCGAAAGCCGCGCGAAGAACGCCGCCGCAGCGGGGCTCGCATCGAGGGCGGCCTGGAGCTCGGGCGGCACCGCGGCGTCGCTCTGACGGTACGCCGCGTCCCATCGTCCATCGGCCTTGGCGCGGTCGACCTCGGCCTGGCCGGCGGGGCGCATCCGTCCTTCGGCGACGAGGCGCTCGACGATCTCGCGGTTGCGCTTGGACCAAAGGCTGCGCTTGCGCCGCGGCGTGAAGACCTGCAGGTGGTGGTGGGCGTCGAGGGCCCCGCGCTGGCCATCGATCCACCCGAAGCAGAGCGCCGCGTCGAGGGCCTCGGCGTAGGTGATGCCAGCATGCCGGCGCGCTTACGCCGCCACCCTGATCGCTTCGCGTCCAGTTTCCTTCAGCGATTTCCCGCGACGCGTCGCTGGGCGTGGCTCTCGTAGCGGTCTGTTGCGCCGCTGCTGGTCGCTGACGGCGGGTTG
>CAIMWA010000560.1 GCA_903845045.1 uncultured delta proteobacterium
GCAGCGCGACACCGCCCAGGGCGTCGTGCTGCCCGCGGTGCGCGCGGTGGATCCGTCGGTGACCGCGGTGCGCGTCGTGCGACCGCGGACCCCGACGATGACGACCTAGAACCCGAGGCCGCCGAGGGGATCGTCGTCCGGAGCGGCGGGCGCGCGGCCGGCGTCGCGGCGGCTGGCCGGAGATCCCGCCGGAGCGGTGGTCGCGCCCGAGGTCGGCGTGGGGATTCCCGCGCTCGCCGCCGCGCCCGCGTCGGAGGTCTGCACGCGCCGGATCTTCCCGGTGATGCGGTCGACGATGTCGGCGTTGTTGTCGCCGGTGGTGTTGCCGGTCTCGGGCTGCGCGATGTTCGACTGCGAGGCCGAGCGGGCCGCGCGCGTGGGCACGTTGCGCCGCAGCGTCGGGAGCTGCGCGAGCGTCGCGGCGTCCTCGTAGATGAGACAGAACACGTTGTAGAAGTTCGTCGCGTCACGCACGTGCAGCCGCGTCGTGTCGTCGCGCCACTCGACGGTGCGCAGGTGGTTGTTCTCGGACACGCGGCGGCCGATGCCGAAGAGCGCCTCGAGCTGCGTGGCGAAGTCGTCCATGTCGATGTGCGCGCCGGCGGTGTTGCGGGCCTGCACGCGCTTCCACAAGTGGTCGTTGATGAAGAAGAAGAACTCGCGGTTTCCGCGCGCGTCCTCGTACACGAGCATCGACTCGTTGTTGTTGTGGGTGAATTCCTCGCCGATGTACGAGGTGTCCCAGAGCCGGTGGGGGTTCGTGCCGTCGAACTGAACGTAGGTCCGCTCGACGGTGTGGATCTCCGCGTCGCGCTGCTGCGTGAAGCGGTACTGCTCGACGGCGCCGACGTTGCGCAGCCGCGGCACGTAGCTCGCGCGAATGCGCTGCCGGAAGTACTCGAGCACCTGGTCGTGGGTGATGCCCCAGCGCAGCGGATCGAGCTCCTGCGCGATGCGCGCCGACACCGGCGGCTCGGCGGGCTGCGCGGCCACGGGCGGGCGACGAGGGCCGCGGCGGGGCTGCGTGAGCCCCGTGAGCGCCACCGCGGACACCATGAACGACACGAGCCCCACTGCCACCGGTTTGCGCATCTGCTCTCTTTCCTGCCCTTTCGCGGAGCGGACCATACCTCAATCGCACGCCGGGGCTTCATTCTCCGCGGAGCCGCCGCGAGCGCCGTCCTGCCTGGCTCAGACGCACGCGGCGCGGAAACGATGCACGCACCCGTTGCACCGCGTCGCCGACGCGGCCACGATCGCGAACGCTTCCGGAAAGGGTCCTCGATGCAACGGGTACGACGATTCGCTTGGATTCCCTTGGCTTCGGCTCTGTTGGCGCTGCCCGCGACGGCGCACGCCGACGACCTCTTCTCGTCGACGCTGCACCGCTACGGCCTCGTCGTCGCCCTCGCCGCGGCCTTCGGCGTCGGGCTCATGACCGCCGCGACGCCCTGCGTCTACCCGATGATCGCCATCACCGTCTCGGTCTTCGGCGCGCGCAAGGAGACCCGGGGCCGCGCCATGTGGCTGTCGACGGCGTTCGTGCTGGGCCTCGCGGCGCTGTTCGTGCCCCTGGGGCTCTTCGCGGGCCTCACCGGCACCGTCGCCGGCCGCGTCGCCGGCTCGCCGATCGTCCAGCTCCTCGAGGCGGTGCTGATGATCGGCATGGCCGTCAACATGTTCGGCCTCTTCGAGATCTCGCTCCCGTCGTCGTGGCAGGACCGCCTCTCCGCGGCCGGCGGTCTCGGCGCTCGCGGGGCGTTCATCATCGGCCTCGCCACGGGCCCCATCGCCGCGCCGTGCGCCACCGCCGGGCTCGTCGGCATCCTCGACTACGTGTTCCGCGAGCGTGACGTCGCGGGCGGCGGGCTGGCGCTCTTCGCCTACTCGCTGGGCCTCGGCCTGCCCTTCTGGCTCGTCGGGTCGCTCTCCCTCGGCCTCCCGAAGCCCGGTCGCTGGATGGACCGCGTGAAGAGCGTCTTCGGAGTCGTGCTCGTGGTGCTCGGCCTCTTCTACCTCCGCCACGTGGTGCCCGCGCTCGCCGCGCCGCCGGCGTTCTTTCCCGCCAAGACCTGGGCGTTCGTGGCGCTCCTGGTCGGGGGCCTCGCCCTCGGCGCCGTCCACCTCTCGCTGAAGGACGGCACGCCGGTGCAGCGCGGCCGCAAGCTCGCGGGCGTCGTCATCGCGGCCTTCGGCGGACTCTGGCTCGCGACCTACGAGCCCCCGCCCCCGACCATCGCCTGGATCGCTCCGACCGCGGACCTCGGCGCCCTCGCGCGCACGGAGCATCGCCCGGTGCTCGTCGACTTCGGCGCCACGTGGTGCGCGGCCTGCGAGGAGCTGCTCCGCCACACGTTCTCCGACGCCGAGGTGCGCCGCGAGGCCGAGCGCTTCGTGATGGTGAGGGTCGACGCCACGGAGCCGACGCCGGCCATCGACGCGCTGCAGACCCGCTACGAGGTGCGCGGCCTCCCGACGGTGCTGCTCTTCGACGTGAGCGGCCGCGAGGTGCGTCGCGTCTCCGAGTTCGTGCCCGCGCCGCAGATGCTCGGGTACCTCCGCGCGGTGCGCTGAGCGATGCGAGCGGGAGCCCTGGCGTTTCTCGGGGTGCTCGGCGGGTGCGGAGCCGACCCGACGCCGGACGCCGGCATGGACGCCGGGAGCTGCAGCGCATCGCCCGCCCATGTGACCCTCGGCACCGGCGCCGACGGGATGTTCACTTCGTTCCGGGCGCTCTCCGACGGTGACACCGTGTACCTCACGCCGGGGCCGCAGGGAGGGCAGCACGTGTGGACGGGGCTGCGCGGGCGCGGCTTCGATCCGGGTCTGCCGCGCATCGAGCTGCGGGCCTACCGCGTGGCCGACAACGCCCTCATCGGTCGGCTGCGCATCCGGCTGCCGATGAGCCTCGCGCCGGAGGACACCACGCTCTTCGCGCTGGGCCAGCAGACGCTGCAGATCGACGACACGGCGTACTGCTCGGTGCTCGGCGCCGACCTGCGCATCGAGCTCGATTTCGACGACGAGACCGGCCACTGCGCGACGGCCCGGCGCACGGTGCACCTCGCCGACCTCGCGCCCGGCACGCCCGACGCCATCCGCGCGGCGTGGCTGCGGTGCTGCAGCCAGCACCTTCCGCGGTGCTTTCCCGACGCGTCGGTGCCCTACACGCCGGCCGACGGAGGGCTCGACGCTGCGCCGTCGGACTGAGCCTGCGTGTCGTGGAAGCGCGTGAAGTCGATGCTCCGCCGCCCGTCGGGCAGCATCGACATGATGTCGACGAAGCGCTCGTTCCAGCGAAGGTCCGGGGAGCGGTAGGCGTAGCGGGCGTGCACGGTCTGGCCCGACGTCTCGTCCATGCCAACCAGCGAGACGACGAAGAGCGGATCCCACGCGGCGAGGCAGCCGCGGTCGAGGTCGTGGAGCGGGCTCGTGCGCGTGATGGGGTGCACGACGGTCCAGCTCATGGCGAAGAGCGGGTTCGAGCTGCGCTGGAGCTCTAGGTCATGGAAGCGCCGCACGGACTCGCCCTCGACGGTGGTCTCGTTGCGAAGCATGGAGATGCGGATGGACGCCTCGACGATCTGGTTGCCGCGCGCGTTGGCGAGGCGGAGGACGAACGACGGCACGCCGTCGCGGCTCGCGATCACGGCGACGTTGGAGAACAGCACCCGGGCGCTCGGGCGCGCGAACTTGGCGAACATGAGCCCCGTCGCCATCGCCGTGCCGAGGAGCCCGAGGAGCGCCTCGAGGCTGACCACGACGTTCGCCCAGTGCGTGCGCGGCACCATCTTGCCGTAGCCGATGGTCGCCATGGTCTGCACGCTGAAGAAGAACGCGTCGACGAAGGACCCGGGCCGCGCGTTCTCGATGCTGTCCCCGCCGAGGAGGTACAGCGACGCGAAGACCACGTTGAGGCCCAGGTAGATCGCGAGGATGCTGGCCATGAGCCACCGCCATTCGGCGGCCAGCAGGCGATGGTAGAGGTCGTCCCAGATGCGCCGCGGGTCGCCCACGCGCTGCACCGCGACGACGGGAAAGATCTGGTCCTTCGCGGCCACGGACGGCTCAGGTGCCCGCGAGGGCCCGCTCGATGGCCTCGGGGTTGAACCCGACCATGATGTGTCCGCGCACGTCGAGGATCGGGATGGACCCCGTCGGGACGCCTGCTCGCCGGGCCTTCGCCTGCATCTCCTGGGCGGCCGCGGCGTCGCGCTCGATGTCCTTCTCGACGTAGGGAATGTGCCGGCGCTGCAGGTACGCCATCGCCTGATGGCAGGCGCTGCACCACGAAGCGCCGTAGACGATGACCTGACCGGTTCCCTGCGCGGCCGCGGCAGTGTCGGCGGCGCCCGCGTTGGTGCCGAGGTTCGCGGCGAGGCCCGTGCGCTCGCGCAGCACCGTCGCCAGCGACTCGGCGCGCACGGCCCGCACCGGGAACGAGCCGTCGGCACCGGGAGTGCGAAGGGTCGCCACGAAGATCCAGCCGGCGCGGCGGAGCTCGGGGCGGGAAGGGTCGACGCGCACGAGGTCCCGCGCCCCCTCGGGGACCTCGGCGAGCGACGGCACGGCGTGCGAGGCGCCCTGGGCGTCGTACCAGGAGAACAGCAGGTCGGAGCTCCCGGGGCGCACCGCGAAGCCGGGCTCCGGCACCGGGTCCGAGGCGGCCGCCGCGTCGGGCGACGATCCTGCGTGCGGCGCACGGATGCACCCGGCGCCCAGCGCCAGGACCAAGGCCAGCCATCGAAGGTTCAAGCGCCCTGCTCCGAGAGGTTCATCCACTCCTGCGTCCACGTGTCGACCTTGTGCGTCATCGCCCGTTCCTCTTCGGCGCGCTTCGCAAGCCGCGCCCAATCGCCCCCATAGCCTTCCATGAGCTCGGCCCGGATGGTACCGAGCGCGGCCTCCGCCTCGGCGATGAGCTTCTCGAGCTCGCCGATGCGGCGCTTGCGGCGCTCCTCCTCGCGCGAGCGCTTGCGGCGCTCCTCGTGCGACTCGCGACGAGGCTCGGCCGACGCCGCCGCGACCGGAGCCGCTGGAGCGGGCGCGGTCCTGGCCGGCCGCCGGCGCGCCACGAACTCGGAGTACGTTCCTGGGTAAAACTCCATGGCGCCGTCGTGGAGGTAGAGCACCCGCGTCGCGACGTGGTCGAGGACCGCGCGGTCGTGGGAGACGACGACCAACGTTCCGTCGAAGTTCGCGAGCGCCTCCTCGAGGATCTCGCACGCAGGGATGTCGAGGTGGTTCGTCGGCTCGTCGAGGAAGAGCAGGTTTCGAGGCACGAGCAGCAGGCGCGCGAGCGCGAGGCGCGTGCGCTCGCCGCCGGACAACGACGAGACCTTGCGGAACACGTCGTCGCCGTAGAAGCGGAACCGCGCGAGGTACTGCCGCGCCGCATCGACGACCATGTCGGGCCGCACCGAGCGGATCTCGTCGACGCCGCTCCGCTGCGGATCGAGCGACTCGAGGTGCTGGTCGAAGTACCCCGCGTCGAGGTTCGTGCCGAGGCGCACGTCACCCTCGTCGTCCGCCTCGCCGCGGCCCGCGAGGCGCTTCAACAGCGTGCTCTTTCCGGTGCCGTTGGGACCGACGATGGCGAGGCGCTCGAGGCGCTTGAGGCGCAGGTCGAGCCCCTCGAAGAGACGTCGCCCTCCCCGCACGGCGCCGAGCCCCGTGCCCTCGATGACCACGTCGCCAGAGCGACGCCCCGGGGCGAAGCGCATGCCGAGCTCGCGGGCGTCGGCCCAGATGTCCTCGGGGCGTTCGACGCGCACGAGCTTCTCGAGCATGCGCCGGCGCGACTTGGCCTGCGCCGTCTTCTGGCCAGCGAGGTTGCGGCGGATGAAGTCCTCGGTCTTCGCGATCTCCGCGCGCTGCAGCTCCACCTCGCGCTTCTCGCGCTCGATGTCGACGGCCCGGAGCGCCACGAACTGCGCGTACGGCGCCTCGTACAGCCGGAAGCGAAGCAGCCCGAGCTCCGCCGTGCGCGGGCACGTCGCGTCGAGGAACGTCCGGTCGTGGGAGATCACCACGGCGGCGCCGGCATAGCCCTTCAAGAAGCCCTCGAGCCACTCGGTGCTCTCGACGTCGAGGTGGTTCGTGGGCTCGTCGAGCAGCAAGAGATCGGGACGGCTCGCGAGCACCGCGGCGAGCTGCAGACGCCCGCGTTCGCCGCCCGAGAGCGAGGCGACGGCGCGGTCGAGGTCGGCGGTGGAGAAGCCGACGCGGGTCGCGAGCGTGGCCACCTCCTGCTCGATGCGGTCGGCGCCGACGTGGTGGTGGTGGTCCTGGGCGCGCGCGAGGCGCTCGAGGGCCGCTTCATCACCTGCCGCCGCGCCGTGCTCCGCCTCGGTGAGCGCCGCACGGGCCGCGCGCGCCTCGCCGAAGGGCTTCATGAGGATCTCCATGAGCGTCGCCGCGGGGTCGGGCTCGTGGGACTGGTGCAGGTATCCGACGCGCGTCGCCTTGGGCATCAGCACGCGCCCCTCGTCGGGCTGCAGCTCGCCGGCCAGGATGCGCAGCAGCGAGCTCTTTCCCTGGCCGTTGGGCGCGACGATGGCGAGGCGCTCGCCAGCCTCGAGGGAGAACGAGACGTCTTCGAAGAGCACGTCGGCGCCGTAGCCGAAGCTCACGTGGTCGACCTGGACGATGGTCATGGGGCGACGACGGGATGTGCTGGATCGGAGGCCGCGGTGTCAACGCCACGAGCGCACCGCGCGGCGTCGATGGACCAGACCGTCGTCGATCCGACGGTGAGCACGACGTCCCCGGCGCGCGCGAGCAGCCGTCCCACCGCGCGCATGTCGGCGACGATGTCTTCGTCGGCGTAGCCCGCCACGGCGCGGGGCGGCGAGCGCTGGTAGAGCGCCTGGTTGATGAGCACGTGGGTGACGCCGCGGCCGCGCAGCCACGCACAGAGCCTCGAGTCCACCCGCGCGTCGTGAAGCTCGGCCCACACCGGCGATCCCTCGTTCACGTGGAAGAAGACGTGATCGACGCCGCGCAGGTGCCAGCTGCGGCTCTCGAAGAGCGGGAGCAAGCGCGCGCCCGGCGGGAGCATGCGCCGCAGCATCGCGCCGGCCTGCTCGGGGTGATCGCGGAGAGCGATGGAGGCGGGGTCGAGGCTTCCGAGCGCCACGGGCACGACGTGCGAGAAATCGCCGGAGCAACGCGTGGCGACGCCGAGCAGCGCAGCCGATGCCACGACGCCGGCGACGACGGCGGTGCGCCGGCTCCAGACGGACTCGAGGGCCACCGCCAGCGCGACGCCGAGCACGGGGAAGATGGGCAGCAGATAGCGCGCCTCCTGCACCGTCACGAACCACCCCGCGAGGCAGAGCAGCGCCGCCGGTCCCACGCCGCGGAGCCTCGCCGCCGAGGGGACCATCGCGAGGGCTGCGGCCCCCGCGAGATGCAGCGGTCCGACGACGTACCCGAAGCCGCCGGTGTAGTAGCCGGGCGGCGCGCGCAGAACGACGTTCACCGGCGCGAGCACGAAAGCGAGCGCGCCGTGACCCATGCCGAGGTCGCGGTTGAACGCCACCATCTGCGCAAGAAAGCGCGGGTGGAACGCACCTCGCGCGAAGGGATCGCCGAAGCCTGCGGCGTTGCGCGCGAGCCAAGGGGCGAGGCCCACGAGGGCTCCGACGACCACCGCCACCGTCGCACGGAGGCGCATCGCAGCGTCGACGCGACGGTCCGCGACGAGGCTGGCGGCGAAGGCCGCGGGAAAGAGCAGGCCGGGCACGCGCGTTCCCGCGCAGGCAGCGCTGAACAGGGCGACGCGGAGCAACGATGCGGTGGACCCCGTGCGTCGCACCGCGGTGACGGCCTCGAAGAGCGCGACCACGAAGAGCGTCAGCGCGAGGTCGTTGTAGACGACGGTGGTCTCCCACCAGAACGTCGGGTCGGCAGCCACGGCGGCGATCGCGAAGGGCCACGCGCGCGGTGCGACGGGCCGCGCGACGCTGCCGACGAGAAGCAGCGTGAGCGCTCCGCACGCCGCGTGAAGGAGCTTCGCCAGGGCCGGTCCGTGGAGCGCGAGGCAGGCGGCGTAGAGCGACTCGGCGAGCAGCGGGAACGACGTGTAGATCGAGGCGCGGTCGGTGCCGATGCGGCCCGCGCGAAGAAAATGCTCGGGGAGCGCGAGGTGGTACGTGAGCGCGTCCCAGCCGTAGCGCGGCACGAAGGCGTGCAGCGCGGGCATCGCGAAGAGGAGCGCGACCACGCCGAGCAGCGCCTTCGACGGCCGATCGAGGGAAGCCCCCCGCAGCGCGCGGACCGTCGCAGGAAGGCCCGCCACCGCGGCTGCGGCGAGCGTGCCGAGGACGGCGCGCGGAGTGAACCATCCGGCAACGCCGAGCGTGCCGAGCGCCGTGCCCAGCGTCGCGAGGCCGGCGGCTACACGGACCACCGCCGCGCCGAGCGGGTCATCGATGCGCAGCACCGCCGCGAATGGCCGCGAGGCGCCGACCGCGGCGACGAGGACGACCGCGAGCGCACCGAGCGCACGCAGCACCCCCACCAGCTTCGCGAGGCGTGGTGCCTCCAGCGCCGGCAGCGTCGGCACGACGCCGTAGCGCGCGCACCACACCGCCACGGCCACTGCCATCACGGCGAGCAGCAGCCCGCGCCGCATCCGTCAGCGCCCCCGAAGCCCTTGGGCGACGCGCAGCACATCGGCGAGCACGCCAGCAGCGGTGACCGCTCCGCCCGCTCCGGCGCCCTGCACGAGAAGCGGGCTGTCGAGGTAGCGCTCCGTCGTGAACGCGACGAAGGACTCGGGACCGGCGAGGCGCGTCGACGGGTGCGTGCCGTCGACGATGGTCGGTCCCACGTGTACGGCGGGGTGTCCGGTGGGGCCGACGGGCTCGATGCACACGAGGTAGCGCAGCACCCTGCCCTCGTCCCGCATCGCTCGCACCCGCGCCGAAAACGCCTCGTCGTCGTGACGGAGGCGCTCGAAGAAGGCCTCGACGGTGGGGGCGGCCACGGCCTCGGCGGAGCACAGCGGCTCGACGGTGATGTCCTCGAGCTCCATCGCGACGCCGAGCTCCCGCACGAGGATCAACGCCTTGCGCGCGACGTCGAGGCCCGACAGGTCGTCCTGCGGGCGTGGCTCGGTGAAGCCTCGGGCGCGGGCGCTCTCGACGGCGGCGGACAGCGTCTCTCCGCGCATCACCTCGTTGCAGAGGAACCCCAGCGTGCCCGAGAACGACCCCTCGATGCGCAGCACCCGATCGCCGGTGCGAACGAGGTCCTGCAGCGTCTCGATGACCGGGAGGCTCGCTCCGACGGTGGTCTCGTAGCGGTAGCTGCGCACGTGGCGGCGCGCCGCCTCGAGGAGCGCGTCGCGGGCGTCCATGGGCACCGTGAGGGGCTTCTTGTTCGCCGAGACCACGTGCACGCCGCGTCGAAGGGCGCGCGCGTACACGGCGTCCATGCCGTCGAGGGCCGTGCAGTCGACGAGCACCGGAACGGGCAGCCGCTGGGCGCGTTCGAGGAGCGCGTCGACGGAGACCTGCTCGAGCCCCGCGTGGTCTGCGAACGGCACGTGCCAGCGCGCGAGGTCGAGACCGTCGGCGTCGAAGACCGCGCCCGCGCTCCCCGCGATGCCCACGACCCGGAGGCGCGTGCCCTGCGTGCGCTCGAGAAACGGCGCCTGCTTGGAGATCTGCGCGAGGAGCTCGCTGCCCACGACGCCCTTGCCGAGCACCACGAGGTTCACCTCCTGGCGCGCGAAGTTGAACGCTGCGTGCACCGTGCGCACCGCCAACGCCGTGTCCGCCGCGTCGATGGCGCACGAGATGGATCGCGAGCTCGCCCCCTGCGCGATGGCCGCGATGGGCACGCCGACGGCCCCGAGGGCTCCGAAGAAGCGCCCCGGCGCGGCGGGCATGCGGGCCATGTCCTCGGCGACGAGGGAGAGCATGGTCACCGGCGCGCGCACGCCGACGGGCTCGAGGTCGCCGCGGGCCGCCTCCGTCGCGAGCTCTTCAGACACCGCTGCTCGCGCGACGTCGACGCGCCCACCCGGGATCAGCACCGCGACGGCCTGACCGTGCGCGGCCTGCGAAGTCATCCACACCGGCACGCCCGCGACGCGGAGCGCGCGAAGGACCCGCTCGCCCAAGGGCCGCTCGACGGAGAGCCGTCGAAGCCGCAGGTCGAGCAGCGCGAGGTGCTCGAGGGACGTCACGCATGTCGGCCGTGCCGCGTCGCCGGAGCCACCCGCGTCGATGCGCGTCCCCGGCGAAGACGGCGCCATGGTGTTGCGGATGCGCATCGGCACGCCGCTCTCGATGAGCGGGATCATCGTGCGCGGGTGGAACATGCGCGCGCCGAAGCTGGCGAGCTCGAGGGCCTCCATGTAGCTCATGCGGGCAAGCGGATACGCGTCGTGCACGAGGGCCGGGTCGGCGGTCATCACGCCGGAGACGTCGGTCCAGATGTCGACCTCGGAGGCGCCGAGGCCGCGGGCCAGCAGCGTGGCCGTGTAGTCGGAGCCGTTGCGGCCGAGGGTGGTCGTGCGTCCGTCGACGGTGCGGCCGAGAAAGCCCGTGTGCACCGAAACAGCCGTTCCCCACCCCGATCGCGCTTCATCGAGGCGGGCTCGCGTGGCGTCCCAGTCGACCTGCGCATCGCCGAAACGGTCGTCGGTGACGAGCCACGTGCGGGCATCGACGAACACCGCCGGCACGCCTCGCGCGTCGAGCAGCGTCGCGAGCACCGTCGCGCTGAGCCGCTCGCCGAAGGACATCACCAGGTCGAGCGTCTGCGCCGTGCGCTCGCGCAGCAGCGACACGCCGGTCAGCAGCCGCCGGAGCGGAACGAGCAGCTCGCGAACGGCCGGGGTGATGCTCCGCACCGAGGGAGCGCCGTCGAGGGACTGCAGCGCGAGGAGGCCGTTCGCCGTGGCCGTGTCGGCGACGCGATCGACGATGCGCTCGGCCCCCTCGTCGTCGCCGCGCGCCGCGAGATCCGCGGCTTCGATGAGGTGGTCGGTGGTGTCGCCCATGGCCGAGACGACGATGGCCACGGGCCCCTCGGCGCGCTCCCGGGCGATGAGCGAAACCACCTGTGCCAGGCGCTCCGGGCTGCCCACCGACGACCCGCCGAACTTCATCACGCGCACGCTGCTGACCATGGCGCGCAGGTATCCCGCACGGGGCGTCGCTCGCGCAACCAAGGCCGCGGAACGGTGTGCTACGAACGCCGCGATGAAGACCTTCGAAGCGGGTCCGTTGCGCGTGCGGTCCTTCGGCCCGGTGGCGGGACCGGCGGTGGTGCTCTGCCACGGCTACGGCGCGCCGGGCGACGACCTCTGCGGCCTCGCCTCGGTGATCGATGCCGGTGCGGGCGTGCGGTGGCTCTTTCCCGAGGCTCCCATCGACATCGGCGGCGGCGGACGCGCGTGGTGGAACATCGACATGGTGGCGATCCAGATCGCGCTCATGCAGGGCAAGGCGCGGGTCTTCGACACCGAAGCGGTGCCGCCGGGGATGACCGACGCCCTCGCCCGCACGCACGCCTGCCTGCAGTCCCTCGTCGCGGACCACGGCGTCGATCCGGCGCGCACGATCCTCGGCGGCTTCTCCCAGGGCTCGATGCTCGCGACGGACCTCTTCGCGAACACCCGCGACGGCTGGGCGGGGCTCATGGTGCTGTCGGGCAGCCTCGTCGCCGGATCCCGCTGGCGCCCCGCGTTCGCGGCGAACATGATTGGTCGCAAGGTGTTCCAGAGCCATGGGCGCCAGGACCCGATCCTGCCCTTCGGCGTGGCGGAGGAGCTCCACGCGCTGCTGGTCTCGAGCGGAGCGACGGTGGACTGGGCGCCGTTCCACGGTCCGCACGCGATCCCCCCGGCGGTGTGTGCGCGCGCCGGAGCGTGGGCCCGCGGGGTGCTCGCCTAGAGGCTGCCGCGCGCAGCGGTGACGAGGTCCTGCACGGCGTCGTGGGCCTCGGCGGCGAGGCGCTTGGTGGTGCGATCCTTCGACGGCATGGGCGCGCCGACGTGCAGCGCCACACGGATCGACGGCGCCGAGAACACGCGGCGACCGTGCACGCCCAGGGGCTCCTGGAAGTACGTCGCGACGGGCTCCCGGTACGCCAGCCCCACGGGCAGCACCTCCGCGCCCCCGCGGATCGCCGCGAGGAACGCCCCCGCGTGAAAGGGCCGCACCTCGTCGTCGGGGAACGTCGTCCCCTCGGGGAACACGGTGACCACGCGCCCTTGGCCGAGGCGCTCGGCGACCTGCCGGATCGCGACGGCGCCGCTCGCCTTGGCGCTGCGGTCGACGTAGAGGGTGCCCGCGATGGCCGCGAGGTCGCGCACGACGGGCCAGCCCGCGAGGTCGTTCTTCGAGAGCATGTGACCGCCGAAGCGCGAGAGCAGCACGAGCACGTCGAGCATCGAGCGGTGGTTGCTCACCAACAGCCTGCCGCTCGCCGGAACCGGGCCCGACGCGTCGAGCCCGCCGGCGGCGACCTCGACGTTCAAGCAGCGAAGCAGGTCGGCGCTCCAGGCGCGCACCGCGGCGTCGCTGCGAGCGAAGTCGGCGCCCCGAAGATGCTCGCCGGCGTAGAGCACGCCGCACCTCCGCACGGTGCAGGCCGCCACGCCGAGCGCGCGCGTCGATGCCCGGAGATCTTCGCGCCACGCCATCGGGCAAGCGCTACCGCGCGCCGCGCGGGAACACAATCAGTGCAGCGGGAGGTAGGCGGTGCAGGCGCCCGCGGGACCGCGGTGCGACGAGGCGATGGCGGTGTTGGGCGTCCAGCCGTTGCGCGTGCACTGGTACCAGAGGTCGTCGAAGCGGCTCTGGAGGCACGTACCGCCAGCCATCTCGCGGCCGTAGGTGCCGCTGAAGCAGCTTGCGATGGGCGTCGACGGCGTCGGCGTGGGGCTCGGCGTCGGGGCCGGCGTCGCACCGCCCGAGGACCCGCTTCCGCAGCCGAGCGGCGTCGACGATCCGACGAGCTCCGCGCGCACCGGGATGCGGTCGGACCAGCCTGCGCCGGACGTGCCGTAGAGCTCCCGCGCGACCACCGGCGACGCGTCGATGATGGGCCGCCCCGCCGCCTGCTCGACGCACACGTTCGGGCCGACGTCGGCCACCTGCGTGACGCACCAGTGCCCCGTGCGCGGGTTCGTGAGGCGAACGTGGGCGCCGCAGCCGAAGCGCCACGAGTCGGCGATGTACATCCAGCGCCCGTCGGCGGTGCCGCCGCAGGCCATGTGGCCCGTGTCGACGCCGCCGCCGAAGGTGGTCAGGTAGAAGAGGTCGTCCGAGGGGATGGTCCGTCCCGCGATCTCGCCGTGCTGGGGGCAGTAGTGACCAGCGACGGTCAGCGCGCTCACCACCGCGGACGACACTCCGCCCCCGGATCCCTCGGCGGACGTGAGCGCATCGTCGCTGCCGACGCACGCAATCATCAGGGTGGCGGGCACGGCGACGGCGATCAGGCGGGAAATCAGGGTCATCGGGGCTCCTCGACGAGGGAGAGCTGCAGCCGCCGTGCCGCGATCGGTGGGCCCGGAACCTCGACGTCGCCGAAGGTGACGCGAACGCCTCGCGCAGTGCGTCATCGCGTACACTGTGGTCGTGGCGAGCCCGCGGATCTGCATCGTTCTGCTGTGGGCTGGCGCTGGGTGCGGCCTCGTGAACCCGGACCTTCGGGTGGCGCCGGGCGTGCTCGACGCGACCGGCTCGCTGGGCGGTGACGACGCGACGCCGTCCGTCGTCGATGCGGGGGGCGTCGACGCAGGCTCGGTCTCCGACGCGACGTCCGACGTGGCCGCGCGCGACGCTGGGGGATCCGCGGACGCCGACGACGACGCCGCGACGCTCGACGGTGGCGACGCGGTGGTGATCGCCGACGCGGCCGATGCGACGCCCTTCGCCGACGTACCTTCGGACGGGGCCTTCGACGGTGGCGACGCGGCTGTGGCGACGGACGGGCGCGCGGCCGATGCCGTCGGGGTCGACGTGGTCGAGCTACCCGATGTCCCTTCGGTGCCGAACTACCACCGGGTGTCGTCGGACGTGTCGTTCACGACGTGGCGCAACGCCGAGCCGCACTCCGGCATCGTGACCCAGACGTGCGCTGCGGGCAGCGTGCTCGCCGGACTGTCGATCTGGTCGTCGCGGTACGTGAGCGGCCTCGCCATGTGGTGCGCGCCGCTGAACGCCGACGGCACCCGGGGCGCAGTGACGGCGGGCGCGCACCAGGGCGGCAGCAACGACCACTCGGACAACGACGTGTGCCCCGCCGGACAGGCCGTCGTGCGCCTCACCACGCACTCCGGCGACGTCGTCGATCGTCTCGGCCAGACCTGCGCGGCGGTCTCCGACTGGGTGTCGTCGGGCACCCTCGGCGCGACGCTGCCCGAGCGCGGCACCAGCACCGGCGGCGGTCTCGCCGTCGACACGTGCGCGGCCGGCTACGTGGCCGTGGGCTTCGAGATGCGGTCGTCGGCCTACGTCCTCGACGTGTTCATCGAGCGCCTCGAGAACGTGCGTCTCCGCTGCGAGCGCATCGCGCCCCGCTGAGCGCGAGGCGGTTCAAGCCGCGAACGCGGCGTCGAGGGCGGAGCGCAGGTCGGCGAGAAGATCCGCGGGATCCTCGATGCCGACGGCCAGGCGCACGAGGCTGTCGGAGATGCCGATGCGCGCGCGCTCCTCGGCGTCGAGCTCGAAGTACGACATGCGCCAGGGCTGCTCGATGAGCGTCTCGACGCCGCCGAGCGACGGCGCGATGGCCGCGACGCGGCACGCGTCGACGAAGCGCGTCGTGCGGTCGCCGTCGCCGCGCACGATGAAGCTCACGACGCCTCCGAAGCCAGACATCTGCGCCGCAGCGACGGCGTGGTCGGGGTGGCTCGGGAGCCCCGGATAGAACACCCGCTCGATGCGAGGATCGGCCTCGAGCGCCGCCGCGATGGCGAGGCCGCTGGCGTTCTGCCGCGCCACGCGCAGCCCGAGGGTCTTCATGCCGCGGAGAAGCAGGTACGCCGGGTGCGGGTCGAGCACGCCGCCGAGCACGCCGCGCACGCCGCGGATCGCGTCGACGAGCGCCTCGCTGCCGCTGACCGAGCCCGCCAGCAGGTCGTTGTGGCCTCCGAGATATTTCGTCGCCGAGTGCAGCACGAGGTCTGCGCCGTGCGCGAGCGGCCGCTGGTTCACCGGCGTCGCGAAGGTCGCGTCGACGAGCACCTTCACGCCGGGGTGCGCGCGGCGAAGGGCGCCGAGGGCGTCGAGGTCCGTCACGCGCAGGTAAGGGTTCGTCGGCGACTCGGTGAGCACCACCTTGGTCTTGCCCGGAACGATGGCCTCGGCGATGGCCTCGACGCGCGCCGCGGCGACCACCGTCGACGTCACGCCGAAGCGCGGGAGCACCGTCGTCACGAACTGCCGCGTGCGCCGGTAGCCGTCGGCGGTCAGCACGACATGCTGCCCCGACCGGAGCATCGCGAAGAGCGTCGTGGTGATGGCCGCCATGCCCGATGCGAAGAGCGCGCAGTCCTCGGCGCCGTCGAGGGCCGCGAGCTTGCGTTCGGCGGCGCGCACCGTCGGGTTTCCGTAGCGCCCGTACTCGTCGCGCTCGATCTCGTGGGCGTGGTGGCGGCGAAGCTCCTCGGCGTCGTCGAAGGCGTAGGTCGACGTGGCCACCACCGGCGTCGTGAGCGATCCGTAGGCGTTGCGGCGTGCCTCGCCGGCGTGCACGGCCACGGTGTCGATGCCCTCGCGCTCGCTCATCGTCGCTGCCCCTTCACGGTGCTCCGCGCTGCGCCGGCGCGATGTGCAGGCGTCCCGCCGCCTGCTCGTAGAGACCGACACAGCGGTTGCGTGCATCGCCGGCCTCGGTGACGAGGCGCTCGGAGCGGGTCAGCAGCTCGCGCAGCCGCTCGCGGTCGGCATCCACCACGCGGCCGCCATCCGAGGGCACGAGGGCCTGCATCTGCGCGAGGAGGCGCTGCGAGTCCCGGAGCCCGCCGTACGTCGCGGCGCAGGAGTCGCGCAGGTCGGAGGCTCCGGGGCTTCGCGGGTGCAGGGCCACGAGGGCGTCGACGGCGTGGTCCTCGTCGGGGCCGTGGCCCGCGCGGATCACCCCGGATACCGCCTCGACGACGGCCCGAAGCTCGTCGCGGTCCGAGAGCTCGAGCGGGTCCCGCGGCGGATCGGGGCGCAGCGTTCCTCCCCGCGCGGCCCAAACCAACAGCGGAACGGCCACGGCCACGATGCCGAGGGCGACCCACGCCCCGATCGGTCGCTTCGCCCGGGGAGCCTCGTCGGGGTCGGCCATCGCTCAGACCGGAGGAACAATGTGGTGCTTGGCGGGCCGCGGGTCGTGCTTCGAGCGAAGCCGCGCGAAGCGACGCGACACCTCGGAGCGCAGGCTCGCGAAGGGGATCACGCCGTCGATGACGAGGTCGTTGGCGAGCTTGTAGAGGTCCACGTCCTCGCGGTACTCGGCGCGAAGCCGCTGCACGTAGGCGTCGCGGTCGGGCCCCGCGGGGACCTCCTGGATCTTGTTGAAATACACCGCGTTCACCGCGGCGCTCGGGCCCATGACGGCGATGGAAGCCGACGGCAGCGCGAGGCACGCGTCGGGCTCGAAGGCTGGCCCGCACATCGCGTAGAGCCCGGCGCCGTAGGCCTTGCGGACCACCACGGAGATCTTCGGCACCCTCGCCTCGCTCACCGCCGCGATCATCTTCGCGCCGGCGCGGATGATCCCTTCGCGCTCGACCTTGGTGCCGATCATGAAGCCCGGCACGTCGGCCAGGTACAGCAGCGGGATGTTGAAGGCGTCGCAGAGCCAGATGAAGCGCGCGGCCTTGTCGGCGCTGTCGACGAAGAGGACGCCGCCCTTGTACCAGGGCTGGTTCGCCACGATGCCGACGGGCTGGCCGTCGATGCGCGCGAAGGCCGTGATCATCTCCTGCGCGAAGAGCTTCTTCACCTCGACGAGGCTGTCGCGGTCCACGACCTCGCGCAGCAGGTGGAACATGTTGAACGGCTTGTTCTCGTCGGCGGGGATGATCTGCTCGAGGGTCTTGCCGCTCGCGTCCGGCGCCACGGGCTCGCCGATGGCCGGCATCTCGCCGTGGTTCTGCGGCATGTACGCGAAGTAGCGCTTGGCCCAGGCGATGGCGTCGTCCTCGGTCTTCACGAGCACGTCGCCGCAGCCCGAGACGCTGCAGTGCATCTTCGCGCCGCCCATCTCCTCGAGGGTCACCTTCTCGCCGATGACCATCTCCGCCATGCGCGGAGAGCCGAGGTACATCGCGGCGTTGCCCTCGACCATGACCACCACGTCGCAGAACGCGGGGATGTACGCGCCGCCCGCCGCGCTCGGCCCGAAGAGCAGGCAGATCTGCGGGATGTGCCCGGACATCTGCACCTGGTTGTAGAAGATCCGCCCCGCGCCGCGGCGCCCCGGGAACATCTGGAGCTGGTCGGTGATGCGCGCCCCGGCGGAGTCGACGAGGTAGAACATCGGGCAGCGAAGGTCCCGCGCGACCTCTTGGATGCGCAGGATCTTCTCGACGGTGCGCCAGCCCCAGGAGCCGGCCTTGATCGTCGAGTCGTTCGCCATGAGCGCCACCGTGCGGCCCGCGACGGTCGCGGTGCCGGTGATGACGCCGTCGGCGGCGAGCTCGGGGTCGAGGTTGTTCGCGAGCGCCGCGTCCTCTTGAAACGACTCCGCGTCGACGAGGCGCGCGATGCGCTCCCGGGCGAAGAGCTTCGCGTCCTTCGCGTTCTTCGCGTGGTACTTGTCGGCGCCGCCGCGTTCGACGCGCGCGAGGGTCTCCTTGAGGCGTTGCTCGGACATGCCGCTGCCCTACCGCAACCCTCGCGCGGCGGGCAAGCGGCGGGCGCTCAGAAGAGCTGCACGGAGCGCGAGAAGGCGACGCTGAGGCCGATGGTGGCGTCCTGCCCGACGCCCCAGGTCTGGCCGCTGAGGCCGCGCGCGTAGACGTCGTAGCCGGCCACGAGGCGCATCGGCGCGAAGAGCGGAATCGACAGCCGCGCGGAGACACGCAGCGTCTGGTTGTTCGTCGCGCCGGGGTCGGCGAGCGTGTAGTCGGCGTTGAAGCTGCCCTCGATGTTGCGTCCGCGCACCGAGAAGAGCGTGCCCGTGCGCAGCGCGAGGGTGCCGACGATGGCGAACTCCGGCGACGAGCCGGTCACCGCCGCGGGCGCGAGCACCTCTTGCCAGTTCATTCCGGCGGTGACGTTCAGCGTGAGCCGGTCGAGGAGCTCGAAGCGGACGCCGAGCGTCGGACGCACGAGCAGGTGGTGGTAGTCCGGCGTGCGCGGCGTCGGCGGCTCGGTGAGCTCCGTCTCGAGGTACCCGAGGAACGTCGGGAGCGGGTGGAACCATCGGCGATGCCCGCGGAACCAGCGCCACGTGAGCGCCGTGTTGTACGTCGTGAGGTCGAGGTTCTTTTGGAAGTCCGTCGCCGTCGGCGTGGGGTTCGCCATCGTCGGCGCGTCGGTGTTGACGGCGCCGCCGAAGCGGACACGGAACTCGTTGTCCCACGTGTAGTACGGGTGGTCGGCGTCGGCGCGCACCGCGGTGTCGACGCGCACGGCGACGATCTGCGCGCGCGAGAGCTGCGGGTCCGTGTAGAGCAGCCCCGGCGTCGCGCCGGTGGGCACGAAGGGGTTGTTCGAGATCGACGTCGACGAGAAGCCGACGTCGAGGTTCCAGCGGAAGTTCCAGCGGGTGTGGTTCGCCGGGTCGCTCGGGGCCGTGGTGATGTCGCCGGTGCGCGGGATGCGCAGCCAGCCGAGGAGCACCTCCTGCGCGCTGTGCGCCCCGTACGGAGCGTACTCGACGCCGTCGCCGACGCCGCCCTCGCCGCCGGTCGCGATGAAGCCCGTGGTGACGATGCGGTACTGCTGCGCCTCGTCGAGGTCGCGGCCGTTCACCGTGACGTGGCCGTGGTCGACGGTCACGCCGCGAAGCAGGAAGCGCTCGGCGCGGGAGCCCGTGGCGAGCGCCTTGAGCACCGTGCCGGTGATCCGCGCGACCCGCAGCGTGTCCTCGAAGGGCAGCGCGGCGGCGATGGAGAGCGGCGTGAGGTGGCCGTGCACCGGGAACAGCCCCGCCGGCGTGCGCACCGCCGCGCGGTTCACGATCGCGACGTCGGCCGAGGTCTCGTCCCGAAGCACGTCGAGGTAGAGGCTGGCGAAGGCTTCCTGCGAGAGGTCCGCCGCGAGACCGCCGCCAGGGAGCGGCTGCGCGTAGGAGCTGCAGAGCCACGCGTGCGTCGCATCGACGAAGCGGCTCACGCCCTCGGGAGCGGTGCCCGAGCGCGCCAGGCGTGCGACCCCGGTCGAGGCCGCATCGTAGACCACGACGTTGCCCGACCGCGGAGCGACCACGGGGATGCCCGCGCGCGCCGAGAGCACCGCGCCGACGCCGTCGGGGAGGTCCTGGACGGCGAACACGTCGGGCCCCTGGCCGGGGTCGAAGTGCGACGCGATGTCGAGCGCGTCGTCGAGGCCGCTGTGGGACCGCGGGTCCACCACCACGACGACGTGCGCCGCGCCGGCCGCGCGGGCCGCCGCCACCGCCGCCGGGATCGCGTCGGCGAGGGCATCGAGGGTCAGCCCCGCGGCGTTGTCGTGCGAGAGCCCGGCGAGCGCGCCCGGGTCCACCGTCGCGACGAAGCCCACGCGTCCGGACGGCGAGTCGATGAGCACCGGCGGGTCGTCGGCGTCCTGCACGGCCTCGCAGAGCGCGCGGTGCGTCGCGTCGCAGTGCAGGTTCGAGAGCACGTGCTGGAGCCCACGCTCCCGAAGCGCCCGCAAACCCAGCAGCAGCACGTCGCGCTGCGCCGCGAGGTCGCGGTGGCCGAGCGCGAGGCCGCGCAGACCGCTCGCCTGCACGGCGGTCGCGAAGCCGGCCATGTCGTGCTCGAGCGTGAGGCGGGTCACGGCCGCGGGACCGAGGAGGTCGCCGGTGTCCAGCGCGAGCGTGTCCGGCTCCGCGGCGAACTGCGATGCCACCACCGCGAGCGCCGGCGGCGCAGGGCTGTCACCGCAGACGACGGGGCTGAACTGTCCCTGCACTCCCGACGAAAACGCGACGCGAAACGCCGGCGGCGCCGGGGGCGGAGGCGGAGGGACGGGCGCTGCGGGCTGCGGGGCTGGGAGCGGTTCGGCCTGAGCCGCTGGAGCCACCGCCGCCGCGGGCGCCACCGGGTGCGCTGCGGGGCCCGTGACGCCGTGCGGGGCGGCCGGGTGCGGAGCCGCGGGGTGTGCCGGGGCCGGGGTCGGATGCGGCTGCGCGGACGTCGTCGCGCCCGCCAAGAGGAGCACCGCGGTGGCGGTCACGCCGGTGCGCTTGCGTCGGGGGAAGGTCATCGAAAATCTCCTATTTTCAGGGAGTAGAAGGTCGGATCGGGCGGCGGTGCGGATCGCGTCACTCGCCGCGGTACACGGGCTTGCGACCCTCGGCGAAGGCCGCGAGGGCCTCGCGACGGTCGGCCGACACGAGGGTCTTCTCGTAGCAGCGGGCTTCGTGGAGGAAGCCCTGCTCGATCGGCAGATCGGCGCCGCCGTCGACGGCCTCGAGCGCCGCCGCCAGCGCGATGGGCGCCCCCGCCGCGAGGCGCGTGGCCAGCGCGAGCGCCGCCGTGAGCGCCGTCTCGCCGTCGCCCGCCAACGCCGTCACGAGGCCCTTGGCGAGTGCATCGGGCCCCTTGAAGCGCTGCGCCAGCAGGATCATTTCCTTGGCGCGGCCGACGCCCACGAGGCGCGGGAGCCGCTGCGTTCCGCCCGCCCCCGGGATGATCGCGAGGGACGTCTCGGGGAGTCCCACTTCGGCCGTCGGCGAAGCCACGCGAAGGTCGCACGCCAGCGCGAGCTCGAAGCCCCCGCCCAGCGCCACGCCCTGGATCGCGGCGATGACGGGCTTCGGGCACGCGTCGATGGCGCCGAAGCTCGCGCGGTAGAGCCCCAGCAGGCCGCGGACGTCGTCCTCGGTCATGCCCTTGCGCTCCTTGAGGTCGGCGCCGGCGCAGAAGGCCTTCTCGCCCGCTCCTGCGAGCACCACGGCACGCACGGCGCGGTCCGAGGCGAGCGCGCGAAAGACCTCGCCGAGCTCCTCGAGGAGCACCTTCGACAATGCGTTCATGCGCTCCGGACGCTGGAGCGTGACCACCGCGACGGCGTCGCGAACCTCGAGCGAAAGCGCGGTGTAGGGAGGCGTCGGAGCGTTCATCGCGCCGTGGGGTACGCCGGTTCCAGCGCTCAATCAAGCCACGCGTCGCCGCGCCGGCCACGGAGCTTCTGCGGGATGTACTCCTGCGTGATGTACCGGATGCCCTTCGAGGACAACGCCTCGATCTCGTACTTCTTTCCGGTCTTCTTCATCAGCGCCAGCTCCTCCTGCCAGCGCTTCGACTGGAACCACTCGTAGCGCATGATCTGGTCGATGCGCGAGCTGTCCTCGTCGGTGACCGCCATGGCGGTGATCTTTGGGATCGCGAAGCGCTCGATGTCCGAGCTCATGACGCCGAGGAACCGCGCCTTCGGCACGGCCATGCGCATCGACTCGTACGCGAGGTTGATGCTCCCCTGCTTGATCACCGAGTAGATGTAGAAGCCCCAGGGGTCGTTGTCGGTGACGACGTAGACCGGGAGCTTGAGCTCCTCGTGCATGCGCCGCAGCAAGCGTCGCGTGCCGCGGGCCGCCATGCCGCTCCCGTGCAGGAGCATGCACTTCGCGGTCTGCCAGTACCGGTCCTCGTTGAGGCGCGCCCACACGGCGCTCTTCTCGATGAACAGCACGAACTCGGCCTCGGTGTTCACGAAGTCGAGGCGCCCGGGTTCGACGATGCTCGGAATGCTCCAGCCGCCGGAGCCCATGCGCCGCAGGTCGATGGTGTCGCCGGTGTCGCGGATCGTCATCGGCCCCACCATGGACCCGCGGTTCTCGGCGCGCAGATGCAGCTCCTCGCGGAGCGCGTCGATGCTGACCTCGAGGTCCTCGATGATCGGGTCGCTCTCGGACTGGTCCTCGAAGGTGTTCTCCTTCGTGCCCGCCACGGAGTGCTTCGCCGCGTAGTAGATGTCGCGGATCGAGGTGGTCGCGCCGGCCTCGATGAACTTCTTGCAGTGCTCCGCGATGAGGAACGTCTGCATGAAGAGCTTCGCCTGCTTCAGGTGGAAGAAGCTCCGCCCCTGCCGCGCGTCGCCGAGGCGGATGAGCCCTGCCTCCGCGTCGAAGCTCACGTTCGAAAGCGCGCGCACGGGGATGCTCAGCGACGGGTTCTTGCCGAGGCGCACCGCGGCCAGCGCCTCCATCGCGAGCATCTCGATCTTCTGCAGCGTCTTGCGGTCGCGCGCATCGAGGGCTCGGCCCTCCGGCGGCGCGTCGGCGAGGCCCGGGATCGAGGGCGTTCCGGTGGTCGTGGTCTTCTTCTTCGCCATCGGTCAGCTCCCCTTCTTCTTCTTCGCGGGCTTCGACGGGCCGTCCTCGAAGGGCGCGGCCTCGGCCTCGTCGGCGGGCGCCGGCGGCGGCGTCGAGGGACGCACCTCGGGCCCCGGCGGCGTCGCGTCGGCCTCGTCGACGGGCGCTCCCACGAGCGTGTCCGCGGCCGGCGCCGGGATGTTCACGTGGTTGGGCAGCGCGTTCGCGAAGTCCTCCCGCACCTTGCCTTCGGGCACGTTGGTGATCGCGTGGATCGATGCCGCGAGCTCGACGATGTACTTCTCGAACAGGCTCTTCCGCTGCGACTCCCAGCGCTCGGCCTGCTGCGCGCGCACCCAGGTGCCGAGCTTGCGACCGCACTCCATGAGCGCGAGGCGGATCTCGCGGACCACCTCGTCGTAGTGCGCGACGGCCTCCTTGGCCTCGCTGGTGAACGGCACCCAGACGCTCGCGAGGTGCACGAAGATCGCCAGCGGACCGACGGGCAGCTCGCCCTTGCGCTGCTGCAAGCCGTAGGACTTCCAGTCGACCTTGAGCACGGCCTCGTGGATGGCGCACGCCCGCGGCTGGTAGAGCAGCGGCACGCGGTTCGCGAAGCGCAGCACCTCGGCGGAGTCCTCCTTGGAGAGCGAGCCGCCGAAGGCGATGCCCGCCTCGACGACGAACGGGTTGCCCCGGTACACCGCCGGCGGCCGCGTGTGCGACGTGAAGAACTCGGCCTGGAAGCGCCGCTTGAGGCCCTCCATGATGAGCCCCTCGCCCACCGGCACGACGCAGTTCGCCGGCGGCGGAAGGATTCGCACCTGCGACTTCGCGACGGCGTCGAAGAGGTGCTCCACCTGCGTCGGCGTGACGATGCGCGCGCGCACCGACGGCTCCATGCCCGCGCGGCGCACCACGAGCTCGGCGAGCGCCGGCGTGAAGCCCGACGCGTCCTCGAGCAGCGCGTCGCGGAGGCTCCGGTCGGACTTCGCCAGCGTCGCGGCGAAGCGCTTGATCGGCGGCATCGCGGCGTTCGAGGCCACCATCACGCCGTGCAGCGCCTCGACCTTCGCCGCGTCCGCACGCTGCGCCTGGCCGTTCGGATCGATGCCCGCGCGCGCGCAGAGCTCGTCGGCGACGCCCGCGGTGACCCGCGAGAACTCCTCCATGAGCGTCATCTTGACGGTGCGCTTGCCCGACTCGTGAAGGATCTTCAGGAGCATGCCGAGCTCGACCCCGTGCGGGTGCGGCTTGATCTCCTGGGCCTCCGGCGGGAGCACGTCGCTCGCGCGGGGAAAGTGCACCGGCAGGCCCTTCGGCGGGCGGTACGTCAGCTCGAGGTGCGGGTTCGCGACGACGGTCTGCTCGAGATAGGCGTCCACCGACGTGCGGCCGCCGCGGTAGAGGCCCGTGAGCTCGATCTCGACCGACGTGCCGTGGTCCTTCTCCCACTCGGCGGTGTCGTTCTTGTCGTTGAGCACCTTCGGCTCGTTCTTGCGGCCGTCGATGCGCACGGCGACGCGCCACGCCGGGCGCCCCTTGCCGATCTTGCTGACGACGATGACCGGCTGGCCCGTGGTGAGCTGCCCGTACATGCCCGCGGCGCTGATGCCGATGCCCTGCTGTCCGCGCGACTGGCGCAGCCGGTGGAACTTCGACCCGTAAAGAAGCTTCGCGAAGATCTTGGGGATCTGCTCCTTCACGATGCCGGGGCCGTTGTCCTCGACGCGCACGCGATAGCGCCCGTCGGAGACCTCGTCGACGACGACCAGCAGCGTCGGCAGGATCCCCGCCTCCTCGCACGCGTCGAGGGCGTTGTCGCAGGCCTCCTTGATCGTCGTGAGCAGGGCCTTGGCGGGGTTGTCGAAGCCCAGCAGGTGGCGGTTCTTCTGGAAGAACTCGCTCACCGAGATGTCGCGCTGCTTCGCGGCCATGGCCTCGGCGCTCGCGCGCCGCGTGGGCTTGGACGCGTCGGGCTCGGGCTCGTGCGGGGCGGGTTCCGTCGTCATCGGTTGCTCGTCCTCGTGGGCGTTGGGGGGCCGCGCCGCGCCGTACGCCGCGCTCGCGGGGCGCCGGGGCTTAGGACGAGCGCTGAACGCGCGTCAAGCATTTCGTCCCGCGGAAGGGGACGGACTACGTCCGCGGGCTGCCGGCGAAGCGGAGCGGCAACTGCGGGGCCTCGTCGTTCTCGTCGGGCAGGAACTGCTTGCTGAGCCGCAGCCGCTGGCCCTGGTAGTGCGACCGCAGGCCGCGACCGTAGAGCGCGTCGGGCTGCTCGGTGTTGCGCAGCAGGATCACGCGGAAGAGGTGGTTCCCCTCGTCGACGTGGAACGGCACGTCGCGGCCGCGCACCTCGAGCACCACCGCGCAGGCCGCAGCGCCGCCGTCGTCGGGGGCGTCGTAGCCGAAGCCCGAGTCGAAGAAGCCCGCGTAGTGGGTGCGCACCTCGCCGGCGCCGGCGTCGAAGGGGACCATCTCGGCGCAGTATCCCGGCGGAAGCCGCACGAGCTCGCTCGACCGGAAGATGTAGAACTCGTCGGGCTCGAGCACCACGGGCTCGTTGGCGCGGTGAAAGATCCGGTCCCAGAAATGGCTGATGGGGTGCTTGCCGCGCAGGTCGATGGCGCCGGTGTTCCGCCGCGCGCGAAAGCCCAGCGTGCCGTTGCCCGAGAGGCTCACGGACATGAACACGCCGTTGTCGACGCGGACGCTCTCCGCGGGCATGGGCACGTGGTCCGAGGTCACGAGCACGGGCTCGCGGCGAAGGAGCGCGCGGGTGTCGTCGTCGTCGACGACGGGGTCGCCCACGACGAAGCGAAGCTGCGCGAGGCTGTCGCCCTCGCGGACGCGCACCGGGAAGGACCGCGGCACGACCTCGAGAAACAGCCTCCCGACGAAGCCCGCGGGGATCTCGTCGAAGCTCGTCCCGCACTCGGTGACGAGGCGGCAGAAGATGTCGAGGCGCCCGGTGCTGCTCTTGGGGTTGGCCCGCGCCCGCACCCCTTCGGGCAGCCGCACGGACTCCTGCAGAGGGAAGAGGTAGACGGCGTTGCGCTCGAGCACGACGCCGTCGGCGCTCGCATCGACTGCGTAGATCCCGAAGCGCCGCAGCCGTGCGTCGACGCCGTCGCGCCCCGGAAGGAAGCTGCACTGCACCCGCGTGCCCGACGCGCCGAGGCGCAGGTCGAGGCTGTTCGGCTGCACCTGCGCGGCGTCGATGGGCGTGACCGCGGTCAACGTGCCCCCGGCGATGGCCTCGCGGATCCACTGGCAAGGGAGCACACCACCACGTGCAGACATGGTCGGCAGCGTTCCACGTCCCCGGTGCGAAGCGAGAGTTTCGTACACGCCCGGCGCCCTCGGAATCGCCGTTCCCGCCCGCGGGTGGAGGGGCTATAACCCGCCGCCCCTCCTTCGATGACCGAGCCGGCGCCCCCTTCGACGACCTTTCCGCGCGGCCTCGGCGTCATCGCCGGGGTGGTGGCCTTCGCAGGCGCGGGCGCGGCGGACGGTGTCGTCGCGTGGGTGCGCTCGCCGCGGGGCGCGCTGTCGGGCGTCTCCGGGGTGGTGCTCGTGCTCCAGTCCGTCGCGATCCTGGTGAGCCTCGGCGTGGGCTTCGGGCTCTTCCAGGAGATGCTGCTGGCGTCGGCATCGCAGGTGCCGTGGCTGCGTCGCAAGGGCGCGTGGTTCGTCGAGGGGCCGCGTCGCTGGTTCGCGCGGGACCCCGACGCCGCAGCGGCGCTCGCCGCCATCGCCCTAGGCGCGTCGCTCAGCTTCGGGCCGATGTACCCCATCGCGTACGTGGTCATCCACGTCTTCCACTCGAAGGCGCTCGCCGCGCTCGCGATCTTTCTCGCGCCGCTCGCGCTCATCGCGGCGTCGCTGGTGCTGCTCCTCGCGCTGTCGGGGCCGCTGCGCTGGTTCTTTCACCGCCTTCGCCGCGGGTCGTCGCCGGGGGCCGTGTTCACCGTCACCGTCGTCGCCGTCACCGCGCAGGCCGTGCGGTTCTTCGCGCTCAACTGGGACGCGTTTCGCAACCTCGAGTACGGCGCCGTCGCGCTCGGTGCGGCCCTCGTCGTGGCCGACGCCGTGGCCCTCGTGGCGCTCGGTCAGCGCGTCGTGCACCGCGGCCGCGCGCTGCCGTGGACGCTCCCGCTGGCCTTCACCGTCGCCGCCTTCGCAGGGATCTTCGTCTCGGCGTTCACCCTCGGCTCGAGGCAGTCCGTGGCCTCGGCGGTGTTCAACCGCACGGTGCTCGCGCAGCGCATCGCCCGCGGCCTGCAGGTCTCCTTCGACTGGGACCGCGACGGGTACTCCGCGGTGTTCAACGGCGGCGACTGCAACGACCGCGACCCGCGCATCTCGCCGCGCGCACGTGACATCCCGGGCAACGGCATCGACGAGAACTGCTCGGGCCGCGACGCGCGCGTCGAGCACTTCGACACCGACCCGCACCTCGTGGCGCTGCCTGCGGGGCTGTCGAACCGCCGCCCGAGCGTGGTGCTTCTCTCCATCGACGCCATGCGCCCGGACCACATGGGCTGCTACGGCTACCGTCGGCCGACGACGCCGAACATCGACCACTTCGCCGAAGGGGCCGCGCGCTTCACCAACGCCTACTGCGCCTCGCCGCGCTCGCTGCGCTCCTTCGCGAGCATCTGGACCGGCCGCTACGCCTCGATGGTGCAGTGGGGCGCCGACGTGCAGTTCCCGCCGCTGGAGCCCGGCAACGTGACCCTCGCCGAGGAGCTCCACGACGCCGGGTACGCCACCGGGGCCTTCAACAACACGAGCTATTTCTCGCACACCGCGGGCTTCTTCCAGGGCTTCGACGACGTCGGCGAGGAGTACGGCTTCAAGGCCGACGCGGGCCCCACGGTGGCGCGCATCCTGAACTTCCTCGAGGTGCACGCGCAGGACCAGCGACCGTTCTTCCTGTGGTCGCACCTGATGCAGCCGCACGACCCGTACACCGACCGCACGACGCCGCGAGAGTTCGGCCACGCCCCGATGGACCGCTACGACGAGGAGATCGCCGACGCCGACGCCGCGCTTCGTCCAGTCTTCGAGCGCCTCGACGCCATCGCCCTGCGCCGCCCGCTCATCGTCGTGGTCATCGGCGACCACGGCGAGGCCTTCGGCGAGCACGGCGTCTTCCACCACTCCTTCGACCTGCACGAAGAGGCGCTGCGCGTGCCGCTCCTGGTGCGCGGTCCCGGGGTGACGCCGGGCGTGCGCGCCCCGCTCGCGTGCCTCTTCGACCTCAACCCGACGGTGCTCAACCTCGCCAACCTCCGCCCCGCGGCGCAGGTCTCCGGCCGCTCCCTCGCCCCGGTGCTCTTCGAGGCCGGACCGTCGATCATCACGCCGTCGGGATGGCGCCGCCAGCTCTTCGGCGAGGTCACGCCCGACGGGCTCTTTCCGTCCGAGCAGAAGTCGATCTACCGCCCGCCGTACAAGCTCATCTACGACCTGCGACGAAGCACCTGGGAGCTCTTCGACATCGCCCGGGACCCCGGCGAGGTGCGCACCCTCTTCGACGACCGCCGCGACGTGGCCAGCGACCTCCGCGAGTCGCTGCTCGGCTGGATGGACCAGGCCGCTCCGGCGGGCAGCGCCTCCAACGACCTCATCGCGGCCGCCCGGCTGCGTGCCGTGCCCGCCATGCAGGTGCCGGTGCACGTGCGCTTCGGCGACGTCGCCGAGCTCCTCGGCTACGACCTCCCGGCGGACCGCGTGCCCATCGACGGCACCTACCGCGTGACCCTCTACTGGCGGGTGCTGCGGCGCACCACGACGCCGACGTTCATCGTGGTGTCCTTCGACCCCGTCGACGGGCAGCCGATCTGGCCGCTCTTCGTCGCGCGCCACGTTCCCGTGCTCGGGCGCTACCCCACGACGGAGTGGCGCCCCGGCGAGATCCTGCGCGACGACGTGGCGCTCCGCGTGGACCCGGAGATGCGCCCGGTGCGGCTGCGCACCTTCGTCACGCTCGAGCAGGAGGGCGACCGCACGCGCGTGCCCGCGGCCGCGCCCGAAGGCCGCGTCGAGCTCCGTCCCGTGGAGATCCTGCCGCGGCCGTGAGCGGCCGCGCGGCGGGTCAGGCCTTCTTCTTCTTCTTGGACTTCTTGTCGGCGGCCGGCGCGAGGGACTCGCCGACGAGGGGATACTCGACGGTCTTCAGGAGCTCGTCGCGGCCCGCGGCGACGGCGAGGTCGAGCGCAGCGAGGGCGGCCGCGCGCTGGTCATACAACCGGCGGTGCGGACGCTGGCGCTTCGCGTCGCTGAGCAGCGCGTAGGTCACCCACGGGAACACCGCGGTGACGTCGGCGTGGACGTACTGCGAGCGCGACACACCCTCCGGCGAGACCTTGCCCCAGGTGTGGCCCTCGCCCGCGGGACACGACGACAGCGCGCCGTTGTCGACCGGGTCGACGCAGAACTGCACGTCGATGTCGAAGCCCTCGGTGTGCACGCCGAGGATCTGCTCGAGCAGCGGCTCGCCCTGGAGCGTGTAGTTCTTCGGCACGCCGCCGCCGAGGATGAAGATCGCCATCTTCCGGTCGAGGGTGCCGAAGCAGTGGTGCTGCATCGCGCCCATCTCGTAGACGTCGTCGTTGACGTCGACCTCGAGCTTGAAGGTCTCCGGGAACAGCCTCTTCAGCTTCACGATGTTCAAGAAGATCGAGCCGTCCTGCACGGCGCCGACAAAGATCGGGACGGCGCGGCGGTAGCACGTGGCCAGCAGCGACGGCTGCTTCACGCCGAGCGCCTCCTCGATGCCCGCGATGGCCTCGCCGAGAAGGTAGTGCAGCTCCGGCGTCGTCATGCGGCGCTGGAACTGCGGCAGCCGCAGGATCGCGCTGAAGAGCATGTCGGTCTCGAGGAGCGTCTCCTCCCAGAACCCGAGGTCGTAGATGCGGATGATCCGCGCGAGGCGCAGCGCGAGGTCGCCCGCGTTGGGGTCGATCTCGCGGATGCGGTGACCGATGATGCGGTGGGCGTCGTGGTAGAGGTTCGCGCCCGTCGTCGTGAGGCAGTCGATGAGCCCGCGCTCGATGAGCGGGATGAGGCACGACTGGTGGAGCCCCGCCGGCGTCATCGCGCCCGACAACGTCATGAACGTCGCGTAGTCCTCGTCCATGGCACGGGCCATGAGCTCGTAGCCGGTGCGCTCCTGGCGGCCCACGAACGCCGGAAAGCGCCCGCGCAGCAGCTCGTCGGGGGTCTCGCGCCCGGTGATGCCGCCCATGGTGACCTCGCGGGTTCCCTCGAACTCCGACCGCAGCGCCTCGCCGCTGGCTGCCACCGACTCCGCCGTGGCGTCCTGCGCCTTCTGCTTCTTCTTCTTTCCCATCGCTCGCTCCTCGCCGCGCCGCGGCTACACCCCGCGGCGACGCCACGTCAAGGAGCGCGCCCCGTCACCGACGGCGCCGCCGCCACCATCGAGACCCGCACCGGCACCGTCGCCCGCAGCGTCAACGTACGCAGCGGGCGCGCCGCGTCGCGCGTGAGGACGACCTCCTGCGGGCCAGGACGCAGCGCCGCGGGCTCGAAGCCGTCGAGGCTCAGCGACCCCTCGCCGGTCGCGTCGACGGCGACGTACACCCGCGCGACCGCCCCGAAGTCGCCCCGAAACGACGACGGCACTCCCGTCCGCAGCACTCGCGCCGGACCGCGCCACCCCTGCACCGCATGCCCGGGCTCGCCGAACGGCGCGAGCAGCGCCGACACGTCCACGACGGGATCGCCGACGCCGATGGCCTCCCGAAGCGCGTCGCCTCCGCGCGGGTCACCGAGCGTCGCCCGGGCCCTCGCGATCTGTCGGAGGCTCCGCGGATACCGCCAGCGCGCCTGGGCCTCGACGAGGGCCGGCAACGCCGCGCGGTCCCGAAGGTCGGCCAGCGCGTCGGCCGCCGTGGGGTTGAGCCGCGGGCTGTGGAGGAGCGCCTCCCAGACGGCGCGCGATGACGGAGCCCGCAGCGTCCGGAGCGCCGCGAGGACGCGATCGCGCTCGGCGTCGGGAGCGCGATCGTCGACGGCCCAGCCCTCGAGCACCGGCGCCGTTCCGCGCACCGACCACCGCGCGAGGCCCAGCGCCGCGCGACGCTGCGCCGCAACATCGCCCGGCGAAGACAGCACCGTCTCGGCCCCTGCGCGTCCGCGCGCATCGCCCAGAAGCACCAACGACAACGCCGCGGCGCGCGCCAGGTCGGGAGGTCCCCGCAGCGCGTCGGCGAGGGCATCGCGCACCGTCGAGCGATCGTCGCCGAGGTCGCCGAGGACCCGCGCCGCGCTCAGCCCGATGTCCCCGCCGGCGTCGAGGAGCTCGGCGACCTCGCTCGCGGCGCTCCGATCACCCTGGAGCCCCCGAGCGAGCGCCGGCGGAACCTCCGGGGCGGCTCGGTGCGTGCGCTCCGCCGCGGCCCGCGCGTGCCCTGCCTCCCATTGTGCGAGCAGCACCCGGAGCGCGTGCAGCCCGGCGGCGTCGTCGTCGGCGAGGTTGTGCCGCTCCGCCGGGTCCGCATCGAGGGCGTAGCGCTCGAGCGTTCCGTCGGAGGTGTCGGCCACGAGCTTCTCGCCGGAGCGCGCCACCATGCGCAGCGATCCCGTCTCGGCGTAGGCCGACAGCGGCGCGTTCGTGTTGCGCTGCAATACGCCGAGGTCGCTCCCCTCGACGCCCTCGGGAACCCCCGCTCCGACGCCCCGAAGCAGCGTGGGAAGCAGGTCGACGAGGCTCACGGCGGCGCGGATCTGCTGCGGTGCAACAGCGGGCGAGACGAGCACGAGCGGCACCCTCGCCTGCTCGTCGTAGAGCGACGTGCCGTGAAAGGCGCCGCCGTGCTCGCCGAACTCCTCGCCGTGGTCCGCGGTGACGACCCACGTCGCAGGACGGCCCCAGCCCTCGATCAGCGTGCGAAGCGCGTCGTCGACGGCGCTGCACTCGGCGTCGTAGCGCTGCCGCGCCGACGACCCGTAGTCGTGCTCCGCGTGGAGCGCGTACGGCTCGTGCGGCTCGAAGAGGTGTACCCACGCGAACGCCCTGCGATCACGGGGAATCGTGTGCGACCAACGAATCGCCCGGCCCACGCGATCGGCGGCGGCGCTCCAGTCCATCTCGGCGTGGCCGAGGTCCCAGCGCCGGGCCGCGAGCGTTGCGAAGCGATCGCCATCGACGGCGAAGACCGCCGGCGGGTACCAGCCCGCGGTGACGAAGCCCGCGTCGCCGAGGCGCCCGGCCAGCGTCGCGCCGCGGGGAAAGGTCGACCCCAGCGCCATCGCCGCGCGTGCGTGCGTGCCGGTCATCAACGACGCCAGCGAGTAGCTCGTATGCGGCGTCGCAGCATAGGCGTGGTGGAACACCCAGCCGCGCGCCGCGAAGGCGTCCAGGAACGGCATGCGACCGCTGCCGCCGAGGGCCCGCAACGCGTCGGCTCGGAGGGCGTCCACGGTGACGAGCACCACGTCGCCGTCGGTGAGCGGCAGCGAGGCGCCATCCCGCGGGCGCGCGATGGAGCCCTCGTCGACCCGCCATTCATCGCGCCGCACGAGCCCCGCAGCGCGCGCCGCATAGCCCCCGAGAGGCGCCGCGCGGCGGACCACGCCTCGCAGCGCGTGGCTTCGCCCGAGCGCCAGCCCCGATGCCGCGAGGAGCACGATGGCCGCGGCGCGGAACCCCCGGCCGAAGCGCCCGCGGAGGGTTCCATTTGCTGCGCTGCACCACAGCCACGCGGCCCCCGCGGCGAGAAGGCCGTGAAGCAGGGCGTACTGACGTACCAGCACCGCCGCGTGCGCCGCGTAGAGCGCGCACCCCGCCAACGCCTGGAGCAGCTCCGGCGGATCGCGGCGCGCCCGCCTCGCGCCGAACACCCCGGCGGCGAAGCCCGCCAACGTCGCAGCGACGACGAGCGGTCCGTGGAGCCCATGGCGGCGCACACCCGTGCCCGAGAAGAGCGCCTCGCCTACGACGAGGCCCAGCGCCGTCCCGACCACCGCGAGGGCCACGCGACGACCGGCCGGCGCGAGTCCGCGGGACGCCGTCGTCCACGCGGTGTGCAGCACTCCCACGGCGGCCACCGAGAGGGCCGCTGCGCCCACCATCGCAATGGCCGATGCAGCGCCGCCCACGGGCTCCCGTGACGCGGCGACGGAGAGATCGAGCACCCCGCCTGCCAATGCGACGGCGAGCACGGCGCCGCCCCGCGCGGAGTCGTCGGCGGGGCGCAGCACGATGCTCCCGGGGTCGAGCTCAGTGCTCGAAGGTGACGTCGAGGATCTCGTACGTGCGCAGCCCCGCCGGGGTCTTCACGACGACCTCGTCGCCCGCCTCGCGTCCCACGATCTGCTTGGCCACCGGCGACGCGATGGAGATGCTGCCGCGGGTCGTGTCGGCCTCGGAGGGACCGACGATGCGGTACGTGACCTCCTCGCCGGTGTCGGAGTTCGCGATGCGCACCGTGGCGCCGAAGGTGACCTTGGTTCCCGAGAGCTTCGACGTGTCGATGATCTCGACGCGCGAGAGGATCGACTCGAGCTCGGCGATGCGCCCCTCGATGAAGCCCTGCTTCTCGCGGGCGGCGTGGTACTCGGCGTTCTCCCGCAGGTCGCCGTGCTCGCGCGCCACCGCGATCTCCTGGATGACCTTCGGACGCGCCACGGACTTGAGCTCCTTGAGCTCCTCGGTGTGGCGGACGTGCCCTTCGGGAGTGATCGGTACGGTGCCCAGGCTCATGGCGCGGTGGTACCAGAAGCGTCGATCGGCGGAAAGACTAGCGGTCGTGCGGAGCGCATCGCCAGCGCACCAGGGCGGGGCCCCCGGAGGCCGCAACCACCGCCGTGGCGACGCCGCTGCGGTCGACGACGCCGGGGAGCGCGCCGTCGAGCGTCGGCTCGGTGCACCCCTCGGTCATGGCGACGCAGGCCGGCGACACCGCGCGGTGATGGGTCTCCACGCGCTCGCCGACGCGCTCGCGCCACCACACCTCGGCGGCCGACCCGGGCTGCACCGGAGCCGTCACCCGCGGCGCACCGGTGGGGTTCGCCGACGCCTCGGTCAGCGTCGCGGCATCGCCCACGCGAAGCAGTCCCGGCGGGCCGACGTCGACGCGCACGACGCGCACGTCGCCGCCGTCACCACGCCCCTCGCTGTCGCTGGGCCCGCCGGCGCGCATCGCCACCCACAGCGCGTCGCCGGCCGCCCGCGCGGACAGTCCGAAGTGGTGGTCTACGGTGTGCGTGATGCGCAGCGGCGCACCGACGGGAGCGCCCGTCGCGCCGACGACCACGCCCCAGACGTCCGTCGCAGTGTCGTTCGACTCCGTCGCGTCGACGTCGCGGGCGGTGAGCCACAGCACCGCCGCGCGACCGTCGCCGAGGGTGATCGCCAGCGGGTCCTCGGCGTCCTGCGGCGCCGGCGAGATCGTGCGTGTTGCGCCGCAGCGAACCCCGCCGTCGACGGCGGTCGCCACCTGCACGTGCACCGACCCCGCGGCGGGCGCCGGACCGTCCTCGTCCCACGCGAGAATCCATGAATTTCCAGCGTTCGCAAGGGACAGCGAGAGTCCCTCGTCGCGGCCCTCGGGGCCCGTGCATCCGGCGCCGAGCGTCATTCCGCAACGCAACACGTGCTCGCGCCCGGCGAGGCGATCCTGCACCCAGGCGATGCCCGGCGTGCCGTCGGCTGCGATGGCCCCCACGGGATCCGATCGCTCGCCGCCGCCGCGCTGCACCGAGTGCGCTGGACGGCCCGACCGCCACAGCCCGACGGCATCGCCCGCGCTCCAGAGCACGGTGACGCCGCCAGGGTGTTCGAGCGTCGAGGCCGCCTCGAAGCCTGCGTCGCCGACGCCGGCGAGCGGCGTCGAGCCCACGCGAACACACGCGCTCCGCACCGTCGCGGCGTCGCCTGCGGGCACCGTCGCGTCGTCGGAGTCGTCGCCGCTCGCGTCGGGGCCCGCGGTGCGATGGCACCCTCGGGCGCACCCTGCGGCGGCGAAGGCGAGCACGGCGACGAGGAGGCGCATCGGCGCGCATCGTAGCGATCATCGCGCGGTCCGTCGTCTGCCACTTTGTTGGCGGCCCTCTGCAGGGCGTTCTAAGCGCCGGGACGTCGGCCGTTCCGCGACGATGGGGTCGTAGGGCGGCGCGAAGGGAGTCGTCTGTGACCATGCGCAAGGTGCTGCTCGGGACGTTGCTGGTGCCGGTGTTGGCGGGAGGAGTCGTGCGGGGCGTGCGCCCGACGCGCGTCGCACACGCGGCGTCGGCGCGGGACGGGGTCTCCATGGCGGTGCAGCGGGCGCTCGTGGGCCGCTTCTTCGCCCCGGCGACGACCACGGCGGTGGGCGAGCGACCGGCCAGCAAGCGCCGCGTGTGCCGCGTCACGGCGCCGGACCTCGGGCCGCAGGTCTACTACGTCGAGGAGTCCTTCGCGGCGGCGTCGCAGCCGCCGTTCTCGTCGACGCTCCTGGTGGTGACGCCGCTCGACGCGACGCACGCGCGCATCGACGAGCTCCGCCCGCGCGACCACGCGGCCCTCGTGGGCACCTGCGACCGCAGCGGACGCCCGGCCGACGACACGACGCTCCTCGCGGACCAGGGCTGCACCCTCGTCGCCGACGTGGGCGCGCACGGCCTCGTCGCCCACACCGACGGTGCGACCTGCCCGTCGACGCTCAACGGCGCGCAGTACCGCGAGCGCACGCTCACGGTGCGCGACGGCGACCTCGCGGTCCTGGACGTGGGCCGCGCCGCCGACGGCACCCTCGCCTGGGGCGACGCGACCGCACCGATGCGCTTCCGCCGCGAGCCCGCCGCGCGCTGAACCCGTCCGCGCTTCCGCGCGGAACACGATATCGTCGCGCCATGCGACGACTCTCGCTCCTTCCGTTGGCGCTCCTCGGCTGCGGCACGACCCCGGCGGCGACCGACGCGGGCTCGGACCTCGGTGGCTCCGGCGACGCGGCGGACGCGACGACGCCAGCCGACGCGGGTCATTGCCCGAAGCGCACCGTCGATCCAAGCGTCGCTCGCTGGGTTCTCCCGCGCGCGGCGGACGGCACTTGCCACGAGCCGTTCGCGCTCCCCTGGCCCAACGACCTCGCGCGCGACGCCGCCGGCAAGCTCGATCTGTCGTTCTTTCCGAACGACGGCGTGCACCCGCTGGTGCGCCAGTATCTCCAGGGCTTCGACCATCGACTCGCGGGCTTCTCGCCGGCGGCCGCCGTGTACCTCACCTTCGGCGCGGCCCTCGACCCGGCGACGCTGCCCGCCGACGCGTCTGCGTCACGCGGCGCCGAGTCTCCGCTGCAACTCATCGACGTCGACCCGGCGAGCCCCGAGCGCGGGCGGCGCATCCCGCTGCAGTGGTTCTTTCGCGACGAGGCCACGCGCTACTGGCCCTCGCATGCCCTCGCGGTGGCCCCGGCGTGGGGCTTTCCGATGCGCGGCGGCACCCACTACGCGCTCGTCGCGCTGTCGACGCTGCGCGCGGCCGACGGCACCGCGTTCCACCGCGACGCGGACCTCGAGGCGGTGCTCTCGACGGCTGCGTCGACGGACCCCGCGGTGCTCGCGGCGCGCACGCTCTACGCCCCCGCGCTCGGCGATCTCGAGCGCGCCGGCATCGCTCGCGACCGCATCCTCTCGGTCACGACCTTCACCACCGACGACCCGACGGCGGACTTCTTCCGCGCCGCCGATTGGATCGACGCCCACGGCGCGGTGCCCGCCCTCCTCGACATGACGTCGCCGAGCCCGACGTCACAATTCATCCAGCTTACGGGACATTACGGACCAAACCTCGTGTTCCAGTCCGGGGACAACCCGTACAACGCTCAGGGTTCCGGTGACTTCGTATTGGGTGCCGACGGAGTGCCCGTGCAGCAAGGCACGGAGAACATCCACTTCGCGCTCACGCTCCCGACGACGCCGATGCCGGCGGGGGGCTATCCGGTGGCCATCTACGCGCACGGCACCGGCGGCAACTACCTGAGCTTCGTGCACGACGGCACGGCCGCGGCGCTGGCGGCCGAGGGGGTCGCGACGCTCGGCTTCGACCAGATCTTCCATGGTCAGCGCGCGGTGGCTGGGACGTCGCCGGAGAGCGCGTTCTTCAACTTCGTGAACCCGAGCGCAGGGCGCACCAACAACCGCCAGGCGGGCCTCGACCTGGTGCAGTCGGGACGCTTCGTCCGGAGGCTCAGCTTTCCCATGGCCGGCGCCGGCGGCACCACGACGACGGTGCGCTTCGACCCGCGGCACGTGATGTTCTTCGGGCACTCGCAGGGCGGCCTCAACGGCCCGCTCTGGCTCGCGGCCAACGACGGCGCCGGCGCCGCGGTGCTCTCCGGCGCCGCTGGATCGATCATGGTGAGCCTGCTGCAGAAGACCCAGCCGGTGAACATCCCGGCGCTCGTGACCGCGGCGCTGGGCCTCGACATGAGCGAGTTCGTCTCGCTGCACCCCGTGGTGACGCTGCTGCAGACCCTCGTCGATCCGTCGGACCCGCAGCACTACGCTCGCTTCATCGTGCGCGAGCCCCGCCCGTCGACGCAGCCCGCGCACGTCTTCCAGACCCAGGGCTTCGTCGATCACTACGCCCCGCCGGACGGCATCGAGGCCCTGGCCGTCGCCATCGGTCTTCCCCTCACGAGCCCGGTGCTGCACCCGCAGCCCAGCTACGACCTCACCGGTGCGCCGGTCGCGACGCTCCCGTTGCGCGCCAACGTCGCCGCGAGCGGCCACGTCACCGGATCGTGGATGCAGTTCAACAGCGCCGCCGGCAGCGACGGACACTTCGTGGTGTTCGACATCCCGGGGGCGAGACTGCGCGCCGCGGCGTTCCTCGGGTCCGCAGGGCGCGACCCCGACGGCGTGCCGACGGTGCCTGCGACCTTCGAGGGCGCCGACGGGGGCACCCCGCTGGACGCGTCGACCCGCGACGCCGCGGCAGTGGATGCCACGGGCACCGTCGACTGATTGACCTTTGGGGGGGGAGACACCGCCGCTCCCATCGGGGCGGCGGTCTGCGGACGATCAGGCCTTGCTGGCGGCGAAGGCGCTGATGGGGCCGAGGTTCATGTGCTCGCCCTTGTGCGCCTTCACGACGTTCAGGATCATCACGACGAGCCAGCCGAGGTACAGCAGCGACCCGATGGCCGCCAGCGTGCCCGAGATCATCGCCAGGATGACCGTGACGACGTTGATGAAGACCAGCGCGCCGAGGTCGAGGATGAGCGCCTGGATCGCGTGGAAGCGAACCCACGCACGCTGCGGCTCCTTCGGCTCGGTGAACGCGATGACCGCGGCGATGGGCCAGAACAGGTAGCCAGCCAGCGCGGCGATGTTGTAGTCGAGGTTCAGCGTCTGCGTCTTGAGGCCCGGGGTGTAGACCGGGATCCCGCCGCCGCCGCCCGCCGGAGCGCCGTACGGCTGCATCTGCGCGCCCGGAGCGCCGAAGCCCCCCGGAGCCTGGCCGTAGCCCTGCTGCTGCGGGGCGCCGAAGCCACCCTGCTGCGGCGCACCGAAGCCCTGCTGCGGAGCGCCGAAGCCACCCTGCTGGGGGGCTCCGAAGCCGCCCTGCTGCGGTGCACCAAAGCCACCCTGCTGCGGCGCGCCGTAGCCGCCCTGGGGCTGGCCATACTGCGGCTGCGCGGGGGCAGCGCCGTAGCCACCCGGGGCCTGGCCGTACTGGGGCTGCTGCGGAGCGGCCGGCTGGGCGCCGAAGCCACCGGGCTGCCCGGCGGGCGGATACCCCGGCTGCACCGGCTGGAATCCGCCTTGCGGCTGTGCCGGCTGCACCGGCTGGAACCCGCCCGGCTGCGAGCCCGGCTGCAGGGGCTGGAAGCCCGGCATCGCCTGCGTCGTCGCGAACCCGGCCTGCTGCGGCTGCGCCGGAGGCTGCGGATACCCCGGCTGCGCACCGTAGCCGCCCTGCGGTTGCTGCTGCTGCGGGTACCCCTGCTGCGGATAGCCCGGCTGAGCCCCCGGCGGATATCCGCCCCCTGGGGGATAACCCCCGCCCGGTGGTTGCTGCATGGTGTCCCTCGTCCTTCCTTCAAGGCCGCGCACCGGACTCTCCGGCGATGGCGCGGGAACCTTCGCAAACCGCGCCGCGCGGTGTCAACCTGGACGGCGGTGCAATCGCGGCGCCCGCCCCGGGTTGCGCCGCCGATGCCACTGGCGTTAGACCGCGCCGGACATGACCGGGCACGCGGACCTCATCACCCTCACCGTCAACGGCGAGCCTCGGCAAGTGCGCGGCGGGAGCACCGTGCGCGAGGCGCTGACGGAGCTCGGATTCCCCGGCGTCGTGGCGGTGGAGCGCAACCGCGCCATCGTACCGCGCGCCACCCACGCCACGGCGCGCTTCGACGAGGGCGACGTGGTCGAGATCGTTCACCTCGTCGGCGGAGGCTGATCATGGACGACACCCTTTCCATCGGCGGACGGACGTTCCGCTCGCGGCTCTTCGTCGGCACCGGCAAGTACAAGGACCTCGACGAGACCCGCGCGGCGCTGCACGCGTCGGGCGCGGACGTGGTCACCGTGGCCGTGCGGCGCGTGAACCTCGCGGAGAAGGGCAAGGGGTCGCTCTTCGCGATGCTTCGCGAGGGAGGCTTCACGCTGCTGCCCAACACCGCGGGTTGCTACACCGCCGACGACGCCATTCGTTGCGCGCGGCTCGGGCGCGAGGTCGCCGAGACGGACCTGGTGAAGCTCGAGGTCATCGGCGACCCGAAGACGCTGTTCCCCGACACCGAGGCCCTCGTCGAGGCGGCGCGGGTGCTCGTGAAGGAGGGCTTCTTCGTGCTGCCCTACACGAACGACGACCCCATCGTCGCGCGCAAGCTCGTCGACGCCGGCTGCCCCGCGGTGATGCCCCTCGGCGCGCCCATCGGCTCGGGCCTCGGCATTCGCAACCCGCACAACCTCCGGATCTTGATGGAGACGGTGAGCGTGCCGGTGATCGTCGACGCCGGGGTGGGAACGGCCAGCGACGCCGCCGTCGCGATGGAGCTCGGTGCCGACGGAGTGCTGATGAACACGGCCATCGCCCTCGCGAAGAACCCCGTGCAGATGGCCTCGGCGATGCGCCTCGCGGTGGAGGCCGGGCGCCTCGCTCGCCTCGCCGGGCGCATGGCCCCGAAGCTCTACGCCAACGCGAGCTCGCCGCTCGAGGGCCTCATCGCGCCGACGGCGGCGCCGCTGGCGATCGAGTGATGCTGGGCTGGCGCGCGCTCACGGTGACGCTGCTGCTCGGTGCGCCGTTGCAGTGTCCATCGCGCGCCACCGCCGACCGCGCCCGCGAGGACGGCGCCGACGAGGCCCTCTGGCACCTCGCCGAGCGCTTCGGCCGCGAGGGCTACGACGCCGCGCGGCGCGAGACCCTGCGGGAGATCGTCGAGCGCTACCCGAGCTCGCGCTTCCGTGCGTCGGCGGAGGTCGCCCTCGACGCCTCGACGCCGACCGACGCAGCGCGGTGAGGAGCCTCCCGCGGCTGTGGCTCTGCGCGGATCTGGGGCTCCGCTCCATCGACGCGCTCTTGGCCGCCGTCGATGCGGCCTGCGCGACCGATGCCGCCTTGGTCTGGCTTCGCGCGCCGCGGGAGATCGCCGGGGCCGAGCATCTCGCCGCGGCCCGCGCGCTGCGGAGCGTCACGACGCTCCATGGTGCGTTGCTTCTGGTGGGGGATCGCCTGGACGTCGCTCTCGCCGCGGGAGCCGATGGGGTGCATCTCGGCGAGGCGTCGGTGTCGCCATCCGAAGCGCGCGGGATGCTGGGGTCCGGCGCGGTGGTGTCGCGCGCCGTGCACGACGCCGCGGGCATCGCATCGCATCGCGACGCCGCCGACGCGCTGGTGCTCGCGCCGTTCCTCGCAGTGCCGGGCAAGGGACCGGCGCTCGGAGCCCGTGGCTTCGCGTCGCTGCGCGCGTCGGCGCCGGCGAGCTTCGTCGTCGCCCTCGGCGGCCTCGCGACGCCCGCCGACGTGCACGCAGCGTTCGCCTCCGGAGCCTCGGCGGTGGCGTTGCGTCGCGGCCTCGACGCCCCGGCGCTGCGCGACGCCGCGCGCGCGTTGCCTTGACCGGGGGTTCCGATGGTGCGATCGAACCGCCCGCCATGAAGCCCTTCGCGGTGTTCGCTGCCCTCTCGCTCGTTGCCTCGGCTGCTCCCGCTTGGTCGCAGTCGGAGCCGCGCTACCTCGGGCTCGTGCGCAGCGAGCTCACCGCGCTGGGCTTCACGCCCTCGTGCGGCGCGGTCAGCGCGACCGTCGGCACGTGCCGCGTCGAGCACGCCGGAGCCCAGGGCAGCGGCGGGGCCGCGGCCGGGCGTCGCTTCGAGCTCGTCGTCGAGTACAGCGACGTGACGGACACGGCGTACGTGTACGTGCCCCGCTACGCGACGCTCCACATCGACCAGCCCAACGCGACGACGGCGTTTCGCCGCGTGGCCGAGATGAATTGGGAGATGTTGGTGGGCAAGTTCGAGTGGAACGGCGCGTCCGGCGAGCTGCGCCTCGGCGCGGTGCTGCAGACCGACTCGAACTTCGACCGTCGCGCGTTTCGCGGGGTCGTGCGCTCGGTGCTGCGCCTCGCGGACCGTTACGCCGACGAGATCGGACGGGTCGCCGGCGCCGTCGTCGGCGAGGCCCCGGTGGCGCCCACGGGCGCGAGCATCACGCCGGTGCCGGCGCCGCACTGACCTCGCGCGCTACTGTCGGAGCGGCGCGCGGAACACGAGGATCCCCTCGCCCGGCCCCAGCGCAGGCACCGGCGCGACGGCCGCGCCCCACTGCAGCGCGCCCTGGTTCTCGGCGAAGGTGAACGTGAACGGCGTGCCCGCGGCGAGCCTTTCGCCGATGTACGCCGGCACCCGAGGAAGCAGCGCGTCGGGCACCAGCAGCGCCGCAGGGACATCGTTGTCCATGCCCGAGGGCACGATGCGTCCGTGGTGCCAGAAGCCGACGGCGAGCTGCACGCGGTCGCGCAGCGTGCTGACGTTCAGCGCCTCGCGGATGGCCTTCGCGACGCGGCCGTAGGTCATCGCGCCGACGAGCGCTCCGACGACGGGGCCGTCGGCGGCGGCACGCAGCGGGACCGCCGTCACCATGTAGCCTCGCGGGGCCGCCCCCTCGGTGGTGACGAAGTCGCCGCTGCAGCTCCCCGCGGTGCCCGAGAGCGCCGTCACGAGGCAAGGAAACGCGGTGCGCAGATCCTTTCCGGGAAGGTAGTCGCGCGCGGGTTCGAGGTCGCCGGCGATGGCGTGGCCGTCCGCGCCCACGGCGGCCACGAACCAGGTCGGGTACAGCGAGAGCTGCCGACCGGTGGCGCTTCGATCGTCATGGAGGTCGCGCAGGCGGTTTCGCACCCGCGCCACGTCGATCGGTGTGGCGATGGCCGCGGCGACCGTCGGCGCAGCGCCGGCGAGCACCGTCTGCAGTCCTCCCTGAAGGCGTCCGACGGCCTCGATGCCCTCGCGAGCGTGCGCGGTGGCGCGTGCGGCGGCTTCGCGACCGACGGCCTCGCGTCCGTTCGAGCAACCGAGGAGCAGTGCGGCGATGACCAGCGGGCGTGCGTTCATGGGGACCTCGATGCAGTGGACGCCGGGGCGCGTCCGTAGTTCCCGCGAAAGACTGGCGAGCTCATTCGTACCGGAGCGCCTCGACGGGATCGAGCCGCGCGGCGCGGCGGGCGGGCACTACGCCGGAGACGACGCCGGTGACGAAGGAACTCCCGAAGGCCACCGCTGCGATCCACGGCGAGAGCACCACCGGGACCTCCGGGGCGTACGCGTGCACGGCGTAGATGATGAGCGCGCCGGTGCCGAGGCCGACGGCGCCGCCGAGCGTAGAGATCACCACGCTCTCGAGCAGGAACTGCCAGAGCACGTCGGCCTGCGTCGCTCCGACGGCGAGGCGCACGCCGATCTCGCGGGTCCGCTCGCGCACGCTCACGAGCATGATGTTCATGATGCCGATGCCGCCGACGACCAGCGAGATCGACGCGATGGCGAGGAGCACCGCGGTCATGGCCGACGTGATCGCCCCGAAGGTCTTGAGCAGGTCCTCCTGGCTCTGGATCGTGAACGAGTGCTCGCCGTTGCGACGCCGCGCCAGGATGTCGTCGATCTCGACCATCGCCGCGGGCGCCTCTTCCTTCGAGCGCGACGCCGTGACGATCTGCGTGATGTGGTCGAGGGCGAAGAGGTCCATGGCCGCGGTGGCGGGCACGAAGACGAGGTCGTCGAGGTCGAAGCCCAGCGAGCGCCCCTTGGGCTCCATCACGCCGACGACGCGAAAGCGGCCGCCGGCGATGCGGATCGACTGTCCGAGGGGCGACTCGTCGCCGAAGAGCTCGAGCACCACGCGGCGACCGAGCACGACGACCCGCCGCCGCGACGCGACGTCCTCCTCGCGCACGAACTCGCCCACGTCGACGTGCATGTTTCGAAGATCGCTGAACGACGGCGAGACGCCGATGACGATGGTGTCCCGCTGCCGGTTTCGGTACCGCACCGTGCCGCCGCCCTGCACGAGCGCCGACACCCCGCGCAGCAGCGTTCCCTGGCGCGTGAGCGCGTGCACGTCCTCCATGGTCAGCGGCCGCGAGAGGCCCGTCGCCGGAGGTCCGAGACCGCGCGTCTCGGTGCGCCCGGGGACCACGCTCAACAGATTGCTCCCGATGCCCGAGAGGGTGTTCGAAAGGTACGCGCGCGCGCCGTCGCCGACGCTCACGAGCAGCGTCACCGCGAGCACGCCGATGACCACGCCCAACATCGTGAGCGCCGCACGGAGCTTGTTCGCGCTCAGTGCCGAGAGCGCGCTCACGAGGTGCTCGATCAATGGCCCTCCTGCGGCGGTCCGTCGTGCACGAGCTCGCCGTCGACGAGCTTCAGGTTGCGACGCGCGCGCCGGGCGAGCGCCGGGTCGTGCGTGACGATCACGAGGGTCACGCCGAGGGTGTCGTTGAGCTCCTCGAAGAGCTTCACGATCTCCTGGCCGACGCGCTGGTCGAGGTTGCCCGTGGGCTCGTCGCAGAGCAGCAGCGACGGCTTCGTCACGATGGCCCGGGCCACCGCCACGCGCTGGCGTTCCCCCCCGGAGAGGCGGTCCGGCGTGTGGTCCCAGCGATGGGCGAGGCCCACGCGCTCGAGCGCTTCGCGGGCCCGCGCACGGCGCTCGCGCATGCCGACGCCCGCGTACCGGAGCGGGAGCGCGACGTTGTCCACCGCGGTCGTGCGCGCGAGGAGGTTGAACGACTGGAACACGAACCCGATGAAGCGGTTGCGCAGCGCCGCGAGCTCGTCGCCGTCGAGCGATCCGACGTCGTAGCCCGCGAGGCGATAGGTGCCGCCGCTCGGCGTGTCGAGGCACCCGAGCTGGTACATCATCGTGCTCTTGCCGCTCCCCGAAGGGCCGATGATGGCGACGTACTCGCCGCGGTCGATGGTGAACGTCACCCCCCGAAGCGCGCGCACGAGCTCGTCGCCGAGCACGTAGAAGCGCTCGAGGTCGCGCACCTCCATGAGCGCGCCCGCTTCGCTCACCGCCGCGCGGCCTCGGCGGCATCGACGGTCGTCACGCGCACCCGCGCGCCCTCGACGAGCCCTTCGACGTTGGTGTTCACGACCACCATGTCGCCGGGAACCACGCCGTCGCCGACCTCCACGGCCTCCCACGTCGAGATCCCGGTGTGCACCACGCGGCGGTGCGCGATGCCGCCCGCGACGACGAACACCGCGCGCTCGGTGCCGCGCCCGATCACCGCCGTCGGCGGAACGAACACCACGTCGTTGCGCGTCGCCACGACGACATCGGCGTCGGCGCTCATGCCGATGCGCAGCCGCGGGTCCGCCGCGACGGCCACGCGAATCGCGATGGAGCGGTTGCCGCGAAGGTCCGTTCCGACGCTCGGAGCGATCTCGTCGAGGGTGCCGCCGAGGCGCTCGCCGGGGTACGCGTCGAGGGAGATCTCCACCGGAACTCCAAGGCGGATGCGCCCGAGGTCCGCCTCGTCGAGGTCGGTGTCGAGGTGCATCGCCGCGTCGTCGGCGAGGTTCAGGATCGGCGCGCCCAGCGCCACCACCTCGCCCTCCTCGACGTGCGTCGAGAGCACGATGCCCGCGAAGGGTGCGCGTACCACCGCACGCCCCAGCGCCCCGCGGGTCACCCCCGCCGTCGCGAGCCCCTGAGCCCTCGCCGCCTCCGCCGCCGTCACCGCGCGCTGCGCGACCTCGGCCTGCCCCGCGAGGTTGTCGGCGTCCGCCGCCGGTGCCACGCCCCGCTCGCGAAGCACCGCCGCGCGCGCTGCGTTCCGCTCCGCGAGCCTCGCGCTCGCCTCGGCCTGCGCCCGCTGCGCCGCCGCCACCAACACCCCGGTCTCCGCGGCGCGGAGCCGGTCGCGGAGATCCGCGGTGTCATAGGAGATCAGCGCCTCGCCCGCGGCCACACGGTCACCCCGATGGTGATGCAGACGCACGACGCGCCCGATGACCTCGGCGCGCAGCGTCGCTTCGCGCAGCGCCGCGACGCGCCCCGTCGACACCGACGAGACGAGATCGCGCACGCTCCCGCGACGCACGCGCCAGGCGCGCACGGCGACGCCCGGTGGCTGATGGCGCTTCTTCCAGGCGACAGCTCCCGCGCCAGCGCCGGCGAGCAGCAGCAGCCAGACGATCCACCCGCGACGCTTCTTTCGCAGCCCTTCGGCCATGGTCTACATCCACTCCGCGAGCGCCGCCCGCAGCCCCGCCGGCGTGTCGCACGTGGCACCGCGGTCGTCGCGCACCAGAGCCTCGCCCGCGGGCACAAGATCGGCGCCGCGAAACAACACCGCCCGCATCCCCGCGTTCCGAGCCCCCACGTAGTCGGCGGACCACGAGTCACCGACGTGCGCGATCTCGTGAAGGCCGACGCCGAGGCGCGCCGCGGTCCACGCGAAGATCTCCGGGGCGGGCTTCTCCATTCCGAGCGCGCCGCTGTCGGCCACGGCATCGAAATCGGCGGTCCACCCCATCTCCGCAATGAGCGTCGCGAGGCCGCCCTCGGAGTTCGAGACGACGCCGACCGGAAGCCCCTTGGCGCGAAGCTCCCGCACGACGTCGATCATTCCGTCGATGGGCCGGCGCCAGAGGTTGCGCGCGGGCTGCTCCGTGAAGAGCCACCCGGCGAGCTCCGGAACACGCTCCGTCGCGACGCCCGCCTCGCCGAGCAGCGTCGCCATGAGCAGCACCCACGGGTGCCCGCCGAGGCCCTCGCGGATCGCGGCGTTGTAGCGTCGCCACATCACGGGCCGCGCCGCGTCGAGCGCCGCCGCGTCCACTCCGACGCCGCGCTCCGCAAGGCGCGCCGCCAGCATCGCGGTGTCGAGCTCCGCCAGCGTCTGTCCAAAATCGAAGGTCACCGCCCGCAGCACGTCACGCTCCCGCTCCGGCGATGTACGCCGTTCCCGCGCCGTCGAGAACGAGCCAGACGGTGCCACGCGCGGCGTCGACGTCCCAACATCGCGTGCACGTGCCCTCGCGAGCGCCCGCGTCGCGCACCAGGCTCGCTCCGCCAAGGGTCACGCCGCTCACCGTCGAGACCTCGGGCCCGAGCACCACCGAGAGGCGAAGCTGCGTCGCCGCTCCAGCCGGTGCCCAGTCCACCTGCGTCATGCCCGCGCCCCGAAGCACGCCGAGGCGTCCGCCGCCGGGCAGCGTCTGGCTCGCCGCCGCACCCGTCGGAAAAGCCGTCGCCCGCGCCACGGCGGCGCGGTCCGTGACGTCGACGACCTGATCGCCCGCGGTCGGCACCAGCGTCTGCACCTCCGACGGATTCATCGCCACGACGGCTCCGCCCCGCGCGAAGAGCGGCGGCTGTCCCAACGGTGCAGGGACCATGACGTCCGCGGGCCCCGTGTACCGCCGACCGCTCCACCAGTGCACCCACGTCCCCGGCGGAACGTGCACCGCGCGCGTCGTGGCCCCGGCCACGACCACCGGCGCCATGAGCAGGTCATACCCGATCAGGTATTCCTCGGGATCCGTCGCCCCCGGGTCGTCGGGAAAGGCCATGGCGAGCGAGAGCACGGGTGGCGTTCCGAGCGTCGACGCCTCGGTCGCGCGAGCGATGTAGTACGGCGCGAGGTCGTCGTGGAGCCGCGCGAGTCCGCGGTAGATCGTCACCGCGTCGGGGTCGTACTCCCACGGGTTGTGGGATGTCCCGCCGCCGCCGAGCTGCATGAACGGGCTCATCGCCGTCTGCTCGGCCCAGCGCAGAAGCACCTCGCGCCCGGGCATGCCGCCGCGGTAGCCGCCGGTGTCCGACGCGAACGACGGGAACCCGCTCTCGCTCAGCGACATCATCCCGTGGATCGCAGCGCGGAGCCCTCCGACGTGGGCGTCGTCGTGCGACGAGAAGTCCGTGTCGAGGTCGCCGGGCCAGATCACGTCGACGACGCGCTGCCCGCCCCAGGACGACGCGCGCCCCATGACGAAGCCGTCGCCGGCGGCGTAGCGGTCGAGCGCCGCGCGGTACGCCGCATGATACCCCTGTGGGTAAAACCAGCGCCCGCGCCGCTCGGTGTCGCCGTTGAAGAAGCGAAAACCCGGACGAAGGCCCGCGACGTCCGCGACGATGTCCTCGGCGTAGTCGAGCTTGAAGCCGCGGGCGCCGAGGTCGATGAGCCCGTGGAGCTGTTCTGTCCAGAACGGCGTCGCAGCTGGGTTCGTCCAGTCCATCGGCGAGCCGTTGGCAGGGCGTCCGTCGGTGGTCCCGTAGCGCGTGATCGAGACGTAGGGACGCCCGGTAGCGGTGCGCACGAGGAGGTTGGCGTCGCGCGCCTGCACCCACAGCCGCTCGGCCGGATTCATCGGCGACTCGCCGTCGGTCACCGCGTCGAGGAACGGGACACTCCAGAAGATCACCCGGAACCCCATCGCGCGCAGCGCCGCCATCATCCCCTCGGGGTCGCGGAACCGCGTGCGGTCGATGGTCGAGTCCGAGTACGAGACCTGCCACGGGTTGTCGATCCACATCACCGACGTAGGGATGCCCTCGCTGCGCAGGCGCCGGGCGTCCTCGAGCACCTGGGCGTCGCTGTCCCACTCGTTGCGCCACTGCTGGTGCCCGAAGGCCCACGACGGAGGCAGCCGCGGGAGGCCCGTGAGGCGCGTGTAGGCGGCGACGACGTCGCGCGGAGTCGCCCGCGCGAAGAAGTGCACCGTCGCGTGCGTGCCCTCGAAGCGCGCGGTGCAGCGCATGGGGTCCGAGGCGCCGACGTCGAAGGCGCCCGCCTCCGTGGTCTCGGCGAAGAAGCCGTACCCGCGCGTCGACACGACGAACGGCACCGGCACGTGCGCCTCGTTCGTTCCCGACGGACCTCCGCCGACCTCGAGCTGCATCGGCACGACGCGGCCCCGCGCATCGGCGCCCGCGAACTGCTCGCCGAGGCCGTGGTAGCCGCCAGCGTCCATGGGCAGGTCGAAGCGCAGCATCGCCACGTCGGGCCCCATCGCGTCGACGACGACGGAGAGCGCATCGTCGTTCGTGCGCACGAGGCGCAGCACCACGTCGCCGGTCGCCGGGTGCGTGAGCGTGACGCTGTCCGGCGTCGGACCCGCGCGGACCTGCGTCGGCACGATCCAAGTGATGCCCGGCGGCGTCGCGAGGCGGGCATCGGAGATCCTCGTGGCGTTCACGCCGCCGTCGCGCACGCCCACCACGAGCCAGGGGATGGCCGCGTCGAGCAGCGTCTGATCGCCGCGTCGAAGCCGAACCGCCGCGGGCGAGCCGCGGAGCGACAGGTCGAAGCCAGCTCCCGACGCCGAGAGCTCCCACGGCGGCGACGCGACGTCCGCCGCGAGGTCGCCAAGAGCGTCCCGCGACGCATCGATGGAGAGCGCTCGCGCGTCCACCCCCGTCGCCGGCGACGCGTCTTCGCACCCGGCGAGCAAGGCGACGACGAGGCCTGCGGACGCGCGCTTCATCGCAGCGCCGCGGAGGATACCCGACCGATCACGAATCGCGATGTTTGCGCCACAGCACCGCGGCCCCCGCCACCGCCGACAGCAGCCCGGCGGCGCCAAGCGTGAACGGCAGCGACGTCGACGGCGTGGGTCGCGGCGCCGCAGCGATCGCCGCACGCTCGGCTTCGTTGGCCGCGCGTCGGCGCCGCACCTCGAGATCCAACGATGGACCGCACTGCGCGACGGCCCAGCGGAGGTTCGACGGCGCGACGAGGCCCGCGAGGCCCGGCAGCGATCCCTCGACGCGCGCCGCCCACGCAAAGGCGATGACCGTCAGCGAGCCTCGCTCCTCGAGCGTGAACGTCAGCGGCCCCTCGAGATCCCCGAAGGCCTCCAGCGCCAGCACCCGCGGACGCTCCACCGTGGCCAGCCGAGCGCTCCAACGGAGCCGTCCCGGCGCCCACCCCTTGGTGGCGAACGAGAGCACGCGCCCGACGCCGCCGTCGCCGCCTGCAAAGACCTCTTGCGCGGCGCAGAACACCGACGGCCACCAGCTCGGATACGCCGCGAGGTCCTCGAGCACGGCGAAGACCTCGTCGACCGGTGCCTCGACCTCGAAGGTGGCGTTGAGCGGGGGCGCGGGCTTCGTCGTCACGCCCGCGACGGAAGCGCGCAGAAGCCCTCGTAGTCAATGTACGACGTGATCGTCGGGGCCTTGCCGCACATCGGGCAGTCGTCGTCGCGGCGCAGCTTGAGCTCGCGAAAGCGCATGCCCAGCGAGTCGTAGGTGAGCAGCCGCCCGACGAGCGGCTTGCCGACGCCGAGCACCAGCTTGATCGCCTCCGTAGCCTGGATGACGCCGATGATCCCGGGGAGAACGCCGAGCACGCCGGCCTCCTGGCACGACGGCGCGAGCTCCGCCGGCGGGGGCTCGGGATACAAACACCGGTAACACGGACCGTCGTACGGGACGAAGGTCGTGACCTGCCCCTCGAAGCGGAAGATGCTGCCGTGGACCACGGGCTTGCGCTTCATCACCGACGCGTCGTTCACGAGGTAGCGGGTGGGGAAATTGTCGCACCCGTCGATGATGACGTCGAAGCCGTCGAAGATGCGGTCGACGTTCTCGCTGGTGAGGCGCTCCTGGAACTTCACCACGCGCACGTCGGGGTTGAGTCCCTTCAGCGTCTCCTCGGCGGAGTCGACCTTGGGCTTGCCGACGCGCGACGTGTTGTGGAGCACCTGGCGCTGCAGGTTCGACGCATCGACGACGTCCGGGTCCACGAGGCCGATGGTGCCGATGCCCGCGGCCGCGAGGTAGAGCGCCGCCGGCGAGCCGAGGCCGCCCGCGCCGAGGCAGAGCACCTTCGCGTCGAGGAGCTTCGCCTGCCCCTTCTCGCCGACCTCGGGCAGCAGCAGGTGCCGTGAGTACCGGTCGCGCTGATCGGCCGTGAGCACCCGCGGAACGACCATCGGGTAGCGACGGTCCTTCCACTGCACGAAGCCCGGGTTGGCGCTCTCGACGTTCGTGTAGCCCATCTCCGCGAGGGTCTTCGCCGCCAGCGCCGAGCGCACGCCGCCCGCGCAGTAGACGATGACCGGCGCGTCGCGGTCCGCGATCGTCGCCTCGGCCTTGCTCTCGAGGTGCGCCCGCGGAACGTTCACGGCCCCCGGGATGTGCCCCGCGCGGAACTCCTCGCCCTCGCGCACGTCGAGCAGCGTGAACGACTCGCCGGCCTCGAGACGATCCCGCAGGCTCTCGAGCGAGATCTCGCGGATCGCCTTGCGGGTCTCCGCCATGATGTCCTGAAACGACTTCGCCATCGTGCTCCTCGCGTCGCTGCGCCGACGGCCCGCGCCGTCACCCTGATGGACGGCGGTTCTACGATACTGGACGTCCGAGGGCCAGCGGGCATTGACGCTGCGACGCGCGATCCCGTAGGTGTTCGCGGCGATGGCACGATTGACCTATCGAGACGCGGGCGTCGACGCGGCCCTCGGCGACGCGGTGGTGGAGAAGATCCGGCCGATGGTGGAGTCGACGCGGCGGCCCGAGGTCATCGGCGACCTCGGCGGCTTCGCGGGGCTCTGCAACCTTCCCCACGGACTCCGCGATCCGGTGTTGGTGAGCGGCACCGACGGCGTCGGGACCAAGCTGAAGGTGGCCTTCGCGACGGGTCGCCACGACACGGTGGGCATCGACCTCGTCGCGATGTGCGCCAACGACGTCGCCACGACCGGAGCCGACTGCCTGTTCTTCCTCGACTACTTCGCCACGGGCACGCTCGACGCGGGCATCGCGACGGCGGTGGTGTCGGGCGTGGCCGAGGGATGCCGCCGGGCGGGGTGTGCGCTGCTCGGGGGCGAGACCGCCGAGCTACCCGGGATGTACCCGCGCAACGAGTACGACCTGGCGGGCTTCTGCGTCGGCGTCGTCGACCGCGACGCGCTGCTGGGAGCGGCGCGGGTCCGCGTCGGCGATGCGGTCATCGGCGTGCGCGCGTCGGGGCTTCATTCCAACGGCTTCTCGCTGGCGCGGCGCGCGCTGCTCGAGGTCGCCGGCCTCCCTCTCGACGGCCACGTCGCCGAGCTCGGACGCACCCTCGGAGAAGAGCTGCTCGAGCCGACGCGCATCTACGCGCGGTCCGTGCGAAGCGCCCTCACCACGGGGCATCTCCGCGCGGTGGCGCACATCACCGGCGCGGGGCTTCCGGGCAACATCCCGCGGGTCCTCCCCGACGGCACCGGCGTCACGCTGGACCTTCGCCGCTGGCCGCGCCCCCCGGTGTTCTCGATGATCCAACGCGCCGGCGACGTCGACGAGGCCGAGATGCGGCGCACCTTCAACCTGGGACTCGGGCTCGTGGTGGTCACCGCTCCCGAGGGGGCGGACGCCGTCGTGGCGGCGTTCCGCGCGGCCGGGCAGCCCGCGGACATCGTCGGCGAGGTGATCCCGTCGAGCGGCGTCGACGACGACCGCGTGGAGTTCCACGGGTGAGCGAGCCGCTCCGCGTCGCGGTGCTCGTCTCGGGCTCCGGGACGAACCTCCAATCGCTCCTCGACGCCGCCGCGTCCGGCGATTTGGGGAGCGCGCGCGTCGTCGGGGTGATTTCGAATCGACCGGGTGCCGGGGCCCTCCTCCGCGCCGAGCGCGCCGGCGTCCCGGCGCTGGTGCTGGACCACAAGTCCTTCGCCGATCGTGCGGCCTTCGACGCCGCGCTCCGCGAGGGCGTGACGTCCCTCGGCGCGGACCTGGTGGTCCTCGCTGGCTTCATGCGCGTCCTGACCCCGGTCTTCCTCGACGCTTTCGCGGGGCGGGTGATCAACATCCACCCTTCGCTGCTGCCGTCCTTTCCGGGCGTCGACGCCCAGGGGCAGGCCTTCGCGCACGGCGTCAAGGTGACGGGCTGCACCGTGCACTTCGTCGATGCCGGCCTCGACAGCGGCCCCATCATCTCGCAGTCCGCGGTGCCCGTTCGCGACGACGACGACGCCGAGACGCTTCGCGCGCGCATCCTCGTCGAGGAGCACCGGCTTCTGCGGGAGGTCGTGCGCGACCTCGCCGAGGGGCGCCTTCGCCGCGAGGGACGCCGGGTGCTTCGTAGGCCGTGAGCGCGCCGCGCAGCTCCTTCGACGTCGTGGTCGTCGGGCTCTCCGTGGGTGCCCTCGCCGCCGGGGCGTTGCTTGCCCGCCGCGGCTTCCGCGTCGCCGTTCTCGGGCACCATGCGCGGCCCTTTCGCTACGAGCGCGAGGGGCACGCGCTGTATCGCGACCTCGGCGCCGTGACGGCGCACGAGAGCCCGGCGTTTCGCAGGGTCTTCGCCGAGCTCGGCCTGCTCCCCGCGGTTCGCCGCCGCCTCGCCCCGCTCGATCCAGCGTGGCAGGTGGTGCTCCCACGGCACCGCATTGACGTGCCCCTGGCGCGCGTTGTCCGCGTCACCGAGGTCCTCCGCGAGTTCCCCGAGGTGACGCGTGCGGTGGAGGAGTTCTACGACGCGCTGGACGCCGTCGAGCCGGACCTCGACGCGCTCCTCGACGCAGACCTCACCTGGCCCCCCGACGGCTTCTGGGAGCGACGTCGCGCCCGCGCGCTGGCCGATGCGGTCTCGCCGCGCCCGGGCTCGGACCCCTTCGCCGCGTTCGCCACGGACCACCCGTTTCGTGCGTTCGTCGACGCCCAGGTTCGCTTCGCCGGCACCGGCGACCCGGACCGCATCGACCCCCTCCGTCGCGTTCGGGCCCACGCCGTGGCGCGGGCCGCGATGCTCGACGGCGACGAGCGCGACGGCATCACCCGCGCGCTCCTCGAGAAGGTGCTGCAGCACGGCGGCGAGGTGCGCCTGCGCGACGCCGCGGGGCGCATCGTGCAGCGCCGCGGTCGCGCCGTGGGCGTGGAGCTCTCGGGCATCGAGGAGCAGCTCGGCGCCGAGTGGATCCTCGCCGGCATCGACACCACCGAAGTGCGCCGCCTGCTCCGCGACCCCGACGCGCCGCCCCCGCGCGGCGGCCTCGAAGGGCGCGTCCGAAGCCATCGATACGTGCTCAACGTCGTGGTCCACCGCGACGCGCTGCCGGTCGGCATGGCCCGCCGCGTCTTCGCGGTGATGGACCTCGCGCGCCCCCTCGCCGA
>CAIMWA010000561.1 GCA_903845045.1 uncultured delta proteobacterium
CCACGAGACCGCGTCGCCGGTCACCAGCGCCAACGCATCGCAGTCGAAGATCGCCACGCGCCACGGCATCACCGTGACGCTCGACGACCAGAGCTGATCAGTCCGCCGTCGAGGTCGCGCCGGAGACCGTGCTTCCGCTGCGGAGCCTGCGGGCTCGCGCTCCGCCTTGACGGTGGCAGGAGCGGCGGGTAACAGTCCGCAGACGGATCGCGGCAACGGGAAGCGGCGGGAACATGACCCGAGACGACAGCGAAGGGCCGGCGGAGACGGTGGAGGTCCTGGGCACGCTGACGACGGTGTCCGGGGTCTCGGCGTCCATCACCCGCTCCGCCGTCGCGGCCGACGTGCTCCGGGTCGTCGATGCCTCTGGCCGGCTGCTCTTCGAGCACGACGCAGGCACGCTTCGGACCATCATCGTGGCGCCGGAGGGCGACCTCGAGCTGCGTGCGCTCCGCGGCAAGGTGAAGATCGTCGCGGGCGGGGGCTTCGAGCTCGAGACGCCCTCGGTGCACGCGAAGGTCGGCGAGGCGCGCATCGAGGGAAGGTCGCTCAGCACCACCTTCGAGCGCATCAAGACCGTAGTCGGGGTGCTCGAGACGAGCGCGGTGCGCATCCTCGAACGCGCGAAGAACAGCTATCGCGAGGTCGAAGAGCTCTCGCAGACCCGCGCCGGGCGCCTGCGCCTCGTGGCCGAGAAGGCCGTGAGCGTGCTCGGGCAGCGCGCGGTCATCAAGGCGCGGGAAGATGTGAAGATCAAGGGCGACAAGGTCTACCTGGCCTGAAAGGGCCGGCGCTTCGCAAGGAGACACGCGATGTTCCCAGCATCTTCGAAGGGCGGCGGCCAGTGCATGGCGTTCCCGGACGTCTGCAAGGTTCCGGCGCCGCCGGCGCCCTTCGTGCCCGTCCCGTTTCCCAACATCTCCATGGTCAACCAGGCCTCGGGGACCGCGGGGAAGGTGAAGATCTGCGGCAAGGACGCGGTCACCAAGTCCAGTGACATCGGGCGCTCGCAGGGCGACGAGGCGGGGACGCTCTTCGGCATGATGAGCGGCGTCAACATGAACAAGACGAGCTACAAGATGGGCGCCTCCAACGTGAAGTTCGAGGGCGCCGACGCCATCACCGTGCTCAAGCCCACGGGGCAGAACGGGACCAGCGCCAACGCACCGGCGGGCGCGCAGATCGCGCCGAGCCAGACCACGGTCATCATTGTCGGCTGAAGACGCCGGCGATTCGTCCAGAGCGTCTCCGTCCAGCGAAGATTGACCGACGTTGCGCATCGTCAAAGAGACCCCATTCGAGTTTGGATTCCTCCCTTGGCAGGTCAGGCCGCCGGAGGGGTCGCTGATGGTGTTCGTCAAGGGCACCTTCGACCTCGTCCACGATGGCGTCTGCACCATCGCCGAGGAGCAGGCGCTCATCACCGGCCCGCTCAACTGGGACGAAGACCCCGACCAGTCGCTGCGCGTGGACGGGGATTTCGCCATCCTGAAGCCGCGCGCGGAGTGCCACTTCGTGGGGCATGCGCACGCACCTGGAGGAGAGCCCGCGGGCAGCGTCCTCGCGGGGTTCCGCGTCGGGGCCGTCTCGCGCAACCTCGCCGTCTTCGGTGATCGCACCTTCGACGGCTACGGCGCCGTGAGCGCGCCCGCTCCGTTTCGCAGCATCCCCATCCGCTGGGAGCTCGCGTTCGGCGGACCCGGCCATGCGCGCAACCCCGTGGGCCGCGGCATCGCGGCGGTGGACACGGAGCAGGGCCGCAAGGTGCTCCTTCCGAACCTCGAAGACGCGGCGGAGCTCGTCACGAGCGCGAGCGACCGGCCGCGCCCCGCGTGCTTCGCCCCGGTGCCGCCGACCTGGGCCGAGCGCACCCGCAAGGCGGGGACCTACGACCAGCGATGGCTGAAGACCCGCTGGCCCTGGCTCCCCGAGGACTTCGACTACGGATACTATCTGAGCGCGCCGCCGGGCCAGCAGATCGACGGGTACTGGCGCGGCGACGAGGCCCTCGGTCTCCAGCACCTCGCGGCGTCGCAGACCGTCCTGCGCTCGCGGCTCCCGGGGCTGCGCGCGCGCTGCTTCGCGGAGCTGCGCCGGGGCGGTGCGCTGGAGTTCGTCGAGGTCCCGCTGCGGCTCGACACCATCCTGCTCGATGGCGACGAAGAGCAGTGCCAGTGCGTGTGGCGCGGGCTCCTCGAGGGCGTCTCCGAGAAGATGACCGAGGTCGCGACGTTCTTCTTCGTGCATGAAGCCCTCGACGCGGGGCAGCCGCTCGCGCATTACCAGCAATGGCTCGAGCGCAAGCGGCGCGAGGCCGACGCGGAGGAGGAGGACCTCGAGGCCGTGGCCCCGCCCGCGGACGAGGCGCTCCCGCCGGTGCCACCGCCGCCGGAGCTCACCGACGCGCAGCTCTACACGGACCTCGCGAAGTCCATGCAGCTGCAGGGCCCTCCCGCGGGCGTGGATGCTGAGACGCACGCGGCGCAGGTCGCGCAGGTGCTGGCGCTGGCCACCGCGCCGCCTCCGCCGCCGTCGCCGCAGCCCTCGGAGGTGGTCGCGGGCATGGACGCGGCGGGGCTCGACGTGCCGGAGGAGCTGCGCGGCACGCCGGACGACGTCCCCCCGCAGCCCGAAGAGGCGGTCGCGGCGCCGCCGGGGCTGTCCCGCGCCGACGTGCTGCGCCACCGCGCCTACGGCCTGCCGCTGGTGGGCGTGGACCTCACGGGCCTCGACCTGTCGGAGCTCGACCTCACCGGCCAGGACTTCTCCGGAGCGATCCTCGCCCGCGCCGACCTGCGGGGGTGCGTGCTGCGCGACGCGCTGTTCACCGAGGCCGTGCTCGACCACGCCGACCTCACCGAAGGGGACTTCGCGGGAGCCTCCTTTGAAGGCGCCGACCTCACCGGTGTCACGGCGATCCGGGTGAACGCCGAGGGAGCCAACTTCGAAGGTGCCGCCGCGGAGGAGTCCGCGTGGACCGGCTCCCGTTTCTTCAAGGCAAACCTCACCGGCGCGGAGTTCATGAAGTGCGCGCTGAACGCGTGTGACTTTCGCGAGAGCACGTGCGATCGGGCGGACTTCAGCGGGTCGAGCGGCGAGCAGGCCCACTTCGAAGGCGCGTCGCTGGTGGGAGCGACCTTCGAGACGGTGCGCTTCGCCCGCGCGGTGTTCGACGACGCCGTGATGACCAACCTCCGGGCCGACGCGAAGGCCGACTTCACCGAGGCGTCGATGCGCCGCGTGAAGGCCGCGGACGCCCACTTCGAAGAGGCCATCCTCCGCGGGGCGCAGATGGGTGAAGGAGTCTTCGACAAGGCCGAGTTCGCGCGCGCCTCCATGGAGAGGGTCAACCTCACGGCGGCTTCGTTGAAGAAGACGCGCTTCCATGAGGCAAACCTCACCGGCGCCGTGATGCTCAAGGTCGACGCCATGGAGGCAAGCTTCGAGGCCGCGGTGCTCGTGGAGGCCGACCTCCGCGGGGCCAACCTCACCAGCGCGCAGCTCTGGAGGGCCCGCACCGACAGGGCGCAGCTCGAGCTCGCGCTGCTCCATCGAACGATCCTCGACCTCGACAACCAGGGATGAGCGCCGCCGTGCCCGACGACCTTCCGGCGGTGCTCGAGCAGTGCCGGGCCCACCGCGGCGCCCTCACCCGCGACAGCAGCCTTCCGCCGGACAGCCTCCACCGCGTGCTCCGTTGCACCCGTTGCCGGCAATGGAACCTCGACACCCGCGTCTACCAGGGCTTTCTCCAGGTCGCCGACGGCGGTGCCCGGCCTTGCTGGAGCGTCGATGAATTGCGGTCGTTCGTCGCGTCGCAGCACCTCGCGCTGCACAAGACCGACCGCCTCGACGCGTGCCGCTGCGGCGCCCCGGCGGTGTGCCTCTCCCTCGCGGCAGCGCGCTTCATCCACGCCATGCCCGGCAGCGGCGCCGAGCTCCTCGCGGAGGTCCATTACCAGGACGAGGGCGTCGCGTCGCTGCGCTTCGGGCGCTCCGTCGTGGGCGGCGCGGTGACGTTCCTCGAAGACGCCTCGGAGGCGGTGATCCACGCCGTGTTCGGTGTTCCGCTGACGGTGTGGGCGGCGTGGCGCGACGTCATCGCCGTGGAGGACGGGGGCATCGTCGCCATCGAGGAGGGCCACGCGCTCGCGGCGTTTCCGGCCACCTCGGAGGCCTTTCGAGCGCAGTTCGAGGAGGCCCTGCGCGACGAGCCCGAGCTCCGCGCCTACGGCCTCTCGCCGCGCATCACCGCCGACCCTTCGTGGCAATGGCTGCGCTCCGACGCGAACCTCCTCGCCCGCCCCGGCACGGTGCTCGTGACCATGCTGCGCCACGACGTCCTGGCCGCCCGCATCGCGGCGCTCACCGCCGTCCGTGGCATCGGCGCGCGGCGCGATGGCGACACGGTGTGGGTCGAGGACGGCCTCGCGCGCTGGCCCGTGGAGCTGCCCACCGTCGCCGAGGAGGGATTTCGCCGGGGGTTCTCGCTGTCGACCATGGCCGCGGCGGCGGTGGCGCACGCGCGCGAGCGCATCGAGACCCTGCACACGTTCATCGGCGCCATCGAGAAGCTGCGCCCCGGGGTCACCTTCACGGTGAACGGCATGCAGCTCGTCCCGTCGCGCGACGGCGTCACCGGGCGTGCGATGGACCTCCGCGTGGCGCCCTTCGGGCCCATCCCCGACCCCGAGACCCTCGATCGCGACCTGCGGTTTCACCTCCAGGAGGGCCCCGCGTGGAGCGATCCGTGGAGGGTCTGTCCGTGCGGCGCGGCGCGCACCGTCTCGATGCACCGGTGGCGCCCCGACGACCTCGCGACGCTGGTCTCGCCGCCCTCGGACCTGCTGCGCACGGACGACGGCGACGATGGCTCGGGCACCGTGCGGGTCTTCGCCGTGTCGTGCGAGCGGCACGTGGACTACGCGCTCGGTCCGCTCCTGGCCGCGCGCCCGCGCACCCTCGCGTCGCTGCGGTCGCAGGCCGCGCTCGACCTCGATCGGCAGAGCTTCGCGATCAACGTCGCTCCGTACGCAGACGCGTCGGGTCGGGCCGCGGCGCTGGTGGAGTGCCCGACGCTCATGGACGCGACGGTCGACCCGGCGCTCGTCGCCGGCCTGGTGAACGCGGCGCTCCAACGCAGCACCGCGGCGACGGTGACGACGGTCTCGCGCGAGCTCGCGGTGGTGGCGGAGACGGGGGCCGACGCGGAGCTCGTCGCGCAGCTCGAGGAGGTCGGGAGAGTGCTCTGGACGGTGCAGCGCGGATCCCCTCCGACACCGCTTCGCGTCGTGTTTGCGAGCGACGCTGCGACCCCCGCGGCGGGCGCCTTCCTGCGGGTCGAAAATGGATCCGCGGCCGGGGCGGGACCGGCCGGGTCCGTGATAGCCTCGCGGGGCTGAAGGCCCGGCGGTGGAGCGGAGGTAGCGATGACGGCGCAGCTATTGTCGGTCGAGGTCCCGTTCAAGAGCACGGGGTTCGAGATGGGGTCGTCCGTGGGCGGCCCCGGCGTGAGCCTGGCCACCGCCGGAGACGTGCTCCTCGACTGCGTCGGCGTGATGGACATCCAGTCCAAGTCGGCCTTCGTCGGACAGACGAACGCCGCGCTCTCGATGCTCTCCGCGTCCATCCAGAAGATCCATTCGCAGGGGAAGATCGAGATGTTTGCCGGCGGCGGTCTTGGGCCGAGCGCCTGCGGCATGTCAGGACCTTCCGCGCCCGCGGATGCGGGTCCGCCGGGGGCGGCGATGGAGAACGTCACCAGCAAGGTGTGCGCGGCGCTCTCGGCCACGAGCGCCGGCTTCGGCTTCCGGGACTCGCTCGCGGTGCCGGGCATCGCGTCGAAGATCCCCGCGGTGATCGTGGCGGGCATCGCGGGGTATGGGGTGAAGGGCGCCTTCGGGGCGCTGAGCTCCGGAGGCCCGCCCAGCGGCCCGAAGGATCTCGAGCAGCGCGCCAAGATGAACGTCAAGATGGTGGCGGGGAAGAAGATCTCGGGCCTCGCGCCGCAGATGATCAGCTCCAAGACCCTCGGGAAATTCGAGGTGAAATCCCTGCTGGTGACGGACTTCACCACGGTGCTCTTCTCGAACTTCGCGCTCGCGAAATTCGAGGTGAAGTCCCTCGTCTGGTTCAAGACGACCTCGCTGGCGTTCGAGGTCGAGGGGACGACGAGCGTCGAGATCACGACGCCGGAGTTCACGGGTCAGGCGAAGATCATCAAGATGAAGGGCGATACCAAGGTCGAAAAGATCATGGATGTCCTCGGCAAGACGAAGTGCAAGAACAAGCTCACCGTGGAGCACGACACGCTCATGCACGACAAGCTCACCGTGTCCCTCGACACCGAAGTGAAGGGCACGTTGGAGGTCAAGATGGACGGGAAGGTCAAGGACACCACCACGGTGGCCAAGGACGTCAAGACCAAGAGCGTCTTCTTCAAGGCCAAGGTGATCCTGGGGTTCTAGTCCGCGGACGGAGACACGATCATGGCGACACCGCAGACCTTCGCGATTTCGGTTCCTCACGCCTCGAGCCAATTCGCGCTCGGGCGCTGCGCGTGCCCCGACGGGGCCTCGCTGACGACCGTCGGTAGCGTCCTCGCGGACGCCGCCGGGACGTTGACGGTGCAGTCCGATGGCGCGTTCGTCGCGCAGACCAACGCGGCGATGTCGTGGCTCTCGCAGTCCGGCACGCAGGTGCACACGGCGGCGGGGCTGCAGATCTACGCCGGCGGCGGTGTCGCGCCCGGCGCTTGCGGAGCGGGATCCCCCGCGAGCTCTCCGGGGAAGTCCAAGCCCGGCGCGACGACGGAGAAGGCGGTCACCGTCGCCCTCGCCGCGGCGAGCCTCTTGAAGGGCGTCCTGGAGTTGAAGGAGGCCGTCGGCGAGGCGAAGGAAGCCGCCGAGGCGGCCGCGGAGGCCGGCAAGACCCTGTCGGCCGGGGAAAAGGCGTTGATCGCGGGTGGCATCGTCGGGACGGCGGTCGACGCCGGGAAGGAGGGCACCGAGGGGACGCAAGAGGCCGCCGAGCTGCTGAAGAAGAAGAAGAAAGAGGGCGAGGGCGAGGGCGAGGGCGAGGGGGAGAAGAAGGAAGGGCCCGAAGGGAAGAAGAAGGAGGAGGGGCCCGAAGGGAAGAAGAAGGAGGAAGGCGAAGAGAAGGAGAGCAAGCTCGTTCCCGGGCTCGAGACCGCGGCGGGCGCCATCGGAACCCTCACGGCGCTGGCGTCGGGCGACTATGCCGGTGCGCTCGGCAAGGCGGCGGGTCTCGCGTCGGGCATCGCCGGATTGGCGGGCGGGGCCGACCTCGAGGAGCGCGCGGTCAACGAGATCAAGATGGTCGCGGGCACGTCCATCACGGGCTCCGCCGCGGTGGGGTTCGAGTACAAGACGCTCAACAAGTTCTCCGTCACCGCGGGTGCGCTCACGAGCTTCACGACGACGGCCTGGAGCGCGTTCACGCTCTTGAAGTTCGAGGTGAAGGCGATCGCGGCGGTGAAGGCCAAGACCCGCAAGGTCGAGGTCGAGGCGTCGATCAACGCGAAGATGAAGGCGAAGGCCTTTCTCACGTTCCAGAGCCCCACGATCCTCTATGAGAGCAAGTTGAAGGTGACGAAGACCCTCACGGTGCTCGGGGACACGAAGGTGCACAGCCTGGAGGTGAAGAAGCACTCCAAGCTCGAGGGCAAGCTCGAAGTGAAGGGCAACGTGCTCATCGTGAAGACCCTCCTCGTCAAGAAGGAGCTGAAGGCGAACGACAAGCTGACGGTGGCCGACGCCACGACGGCGAAGGACATGGCGACGGTCAGCGGCGATACCAAGGTCGCCTGAAGGAGCCCGACGATGCCTGAAGACATCACTGGAGAGCTGAACAACACCGCGCCGGTGTGCCAGCCGGGGGTCGACAATCAGGGCGGCACCGTCGAGGCCGACAGCGACCTCGAGGCGAACGCGAGCGGCGCGCACGGGCACGTCGACGTCGCGAAGTTTCCCGAGAAGGCTCCCGGGAAGGCAGAGCAGAAGAAGGCCGCGGAGAAGCGCGCGGCGTCGTCACCCTCCGGCGGCGACAAGACGCCGCAGACCTACCACGCGGTGGTCCCGTTCTCGACGAGCTCGCTGCAGCTGGGATCGTCGGCCTCCGCGGGCGGCTGCGGGGCGTCCATCACCACGCAAGGGAACGTCTTCGTGGGCGCGACGGGCAAGTTGGGCATGCAGTCCCTCGCGGCGTTCACGGGACAGACCAACGACACCCAGGGGCTGTATTCCACGGCCGGCACCATCGCGCACTCGCAGAGCAAGTTCGAGATCTTCGCGGGCGGCGGCGACGCACCCGGCGCCTGCGGCGTCGGCAGCCCGGCGGTCCCCAAGGACTCCGGCAAGCCTGCGGCGAACGCCGAGAAGATGACCAACGCGTGGTGCAACGCGCTCGGCGTGGTGAAGGCCGGGAACGACATCCGCAACGCCGCGGCCGGCGCATCGGACACGGGTCTCGAGAAGCTCGCCATGGGCGTCGCCATCGCCAAGGGCAGCGTCGACGCGGTCAACAAGGGCTCGGCCGTCGCCATGGGTCTGGGAGGGACGAAGAAGGAGACCGCGAAGACCACGAGCGAGCGGCTCGACACGGCCTCCGGACTCCTCAACATCGCGAGCGGCGTCGCGACGGCGCTGACCAAGCCCGGCGATGATCCTGCGGGCATGTACTCGAGCATCATCGGCGGCCTCGCGACGATCTCCGGCGCGCAGACCGGGACGAGCGTGATCAACAAGAAGGAGGACGGCCCCGTCGAGGGGAGCGACGGCGCGGCGTCGAAGGTTCCTCCTGGTGCCGGGCCCGCGGGAGCCGGTGGTCACGGCGCCGCTGCGCACGGCGGCGGCGGTCCTCTCGACATCGAGAAGCGATCCGCGGCGCAGATCCATCAGTGCTGCAACATCAAGATCACGGGAAACGCCCCGGAGGGCATCGATTGGAAGGTCGGGGGTGCCTATCTGGTCAACGCCATCGCGTCCGTGGAGTTCTCCACGACGAATTGGGGAGCCTTCGCGGCGTTCCAATTCAAGATCCGGGCGGGTGCGAAGATCGAGGTGAAGTGCCGGAAGTTCGAGATGAAGGCGCTCGCGCGGGGCCTGGTGAAGACCCAGAAGACGACGGTGAAGGCGTCCAAGCTGAGCACGCTCGACGGCGACACGTTCGTGACGAAGACCCTGACCGTCGAAGAGCACAGCACCCTGCACGACGAGCTCAACGTCATCAAGGACAAGGACACCGTGATGGACGGCAACCTCAAGGTGGAGAAGGAGGGCGAGAAGAAGGGCGATCTCAAGATGCACAAGGCCGTCACCTTCAGGAAGAACCTCAACGTGAACGGGAAGTTCGTCGCCAAGAACAAGCTCATGTCGACGGACGAGGGCAAGTTCGGCTGATCGCCGGCGCCGGGGACCGATGAGCGACATCACCACCGTCGAGGCCTTCGAGGCCGCCGCCGCCAGCGGCTCGCTGGCAGGCGTGCGCGTGCGGGGCGTAACCCTGGAGAACCGCTCCTTCGAGCGGCTGAGCATGAGCGCCGTCGCGTTCGTGGAGTGCGTGTTCCGGCAGGTCACCTTCGCGGATGCGGCGCTGTGCGTCGTGGCGTTTCAGGGGTGCCGCTGGGAAGACTGCACGTGGTCGGGGCTGAGCCTCCAGGGCGTGATCTTCGGCCCGGACGCGTCCGGCGGCGCATCGTATTTCGTCCGCACGCGCTGTGACGAGTGGAGCGGCAACGAGGTCAGCTTCGAGACCTGCGGCTTCGAGGAGTCGACGCTCGGTGACTCGGCCTTCGGTATTGTGCACTTCGTCCGCTGTGCGCTGCGCGACGTCGTCTGGTCGTCGGTGAGCCTCACGGATTTCGCGTTCGAGGACTGCACCGTCGAGCGCACCCGCTGGGACGAGGCGTTCTTCGAAGATGGATCCTTCGTCCGGTGCGACCTTCGTGCGCTCGCCGCCCCGGGCCTGTCCCTCGAAGCCGCGAGCTTCGAAGATATCGCGTGGGCCGGCGCCGACCTCACCGAGGCCGCGCTCGCCGGGCTCTCCTTCGCCGGGGTCGTCTCCATGCCCGCGCTGCTCGACGGGGCAAACCTCGAAGGGTGCGACCTGACCGATCGCGACCTGACCCGCGCGTCGCTGCGTGGAGCCAGCCTCGTCGGCGCGACGCTCACGCGCGCCGATTTCAGCGCCGCCGATCTCGCGGGCGCAGACCTTTCCGGGGTGATGGCGCCCGGGGCGTCGTTCCAGGCGGCGGCGGTGGCCGGGGCCAACTTCTCCCAGGCGGTGCTCCAGGCGGCGGACCTCCGGGTGCGCGACGCCGCGTCGACGGTGTTCTCCGGCGCCGACCTGCGCGCGAGCGACGTCCGCTACGCCGTCTTCGCAGCCTGCCTGTTCGACCAGACGCTCTGGACCGATGCGCGGACGGAGCACGCGTCCTTCCGGGAGTGCAACTTCGAAGAGGCCCGGCTCGAGGGCGCATCGTTCGACGGTTGTGCGATGAACGAGGCCTCGCTCGCCGGCGTCTTCGCCGACGCTGTGTCCTTTCGCGGGTGCGATCTCACGGAGGTCGACGCGACGGGCGCGCACCTCGCCGGGGCGGTGCTGGCCGGGGCGCGGCTGCACGACGCGGTGCTGGTGGAGGCCGACCTCACCGGGGCCGATCTCACCGGCGCGCAGCTCTATCGAAGCGACCTCGCCGGCGCGCAGCTCGTCGAGGCCGTGCTGTGCGGCGCCGACCTCACGCGCATCGACGCGCGCGGGCTCCAGCTCGGCTCGTGCCGGGTCGATCGCGACACCGTGTGGCAAGGCGCCGACCTGCGGGGCGCCGCCGCCGCGGGGGTGGTGTTCAGCAACGCCAACCTCCGCGACTTCGACGGCCGCGGCGCCGACCTCGCTGGGTGCCGCTTCGACGAGGCGACGCTCGAGGGCGCGACGCTCCACGACGCGAAGCTGCAGGGCACCTCGTGGGTGAAGGCGAAGTGCCGCAGCGCGGAGTTCAACGGTGCCAACCTCGAAGCGAGCGACCTTCGCGGGGCCGACCTTCGCATGGCCAGCTTCGTCCAGACGAGCGCCGTGCGCACGCTGTTCACGCGCGCCGACCTCGATCGCGCGAACCTCGCGCGGTGCGACCTCCGCGAGGCCAACCTCTCGCTCTGCACCTTGCGCTACTGCGACCTCTCGCACGCGAAGCTCGACCGCGCGGACTGCACGCACGCCGACCTCACGGGCTCGCTGCTGCACCGGATGACGGAGCTCGAGACGAAGTGGTTCGACGCGACGCTCGCGGACGTCGCGCGCACCGACCCGAAGCTGGCCGCGGGCGAGGACTTCGCGCCGCCGCGGGCTTGAGGCCTACGACCCGTCACGTCCGCTTGCGCCGTGTGCGCTTCGCCCCCGTGGCACCCGTCGCGGGCCGCCTCCGCCGCTTCGGAGCGCTCGCCGCCCCAGGCAATCCCGCGTCGAAGGGAAACACCGCGGCGCAGCCCTCTCTCCACAGCGAACAGCCCCACGCACGCCTTCCCACGATGAGCGTGCCCTTCATGCACAAAGGACAAGGCACACCCGTCGACGCTCCGAGGGCCGTGGCGATCGCGGGCGCGGTCTTCTTCGCGATGGGCCTTCGTGCCGTCGACGCCGGTCGCCGCTTGGGAGCGATGGGAGCCGAAGCGACGCCCGCGATGCCCGGCGCCGCGATGACCCGTGCCACGAGGTCGCGCACCATGTCCTCGATGTCTCGCATGAACGCGGCGCGGGTCTCGGTGCCGCGGGCCACGCGGCCGAGGCGCTCCTCCCACGCGCCGGTGAGCTCGGGGGACGCGAGCGCGGGCACCGGGAGCCCGTTCACGAGCGCTTCGCCCAGCGGTGTCGCACGCAACGACTTCTGCTCGCGCACCGCATACCCCCGATGGATCAGCGTCTCGATCATCGACGCACGCGTGGCGGGTGTGCCGAGTCCGCGCTCCTTCAAGGCCTCGCGCAGGGCCTCGTCCTCGACCTGGCGTCCCGCCGACTCCATGGCGCCGAGCATCGTCGCATCGTTGAACGGACGCGGCGGCTGCGTCTGCTTCTTCTCTGTCGCATAGCGACCCTGGAGCGGCTCGCCGTCGCGCAGCCGCGGGAGGGGCTGTGCGTCGTCGCCGTCCGCCTTGGCGCCCTTGGCCGGGGCATCTTCATCGCCGAAGCCCGCGACCTCCTGCCAGCCCGCCGCCACGCGCACCCGTCCGCGCGCCACGAAGCGGTCCGGAGGCGCGGGCAGCGCGTCGAGCACCCCCTCGGCGGCCTCGTCTCCCGACGCACGTCGCTTGGGGGCCGCACGCTTCGTCGGCGCACCGACGACCACCACCGCCGTCGTCTGGTCGAACTCCGCGTCCGGGTAGAAGACCCCGAGAAACCTCCGCACGACGAGGTCGTAGAGCTTGCGTTCGTCGCTCGAGAGCGACGACGGCGACGCACGGTGGTCCGTTGGAATGATGGCGTGGTGGTCGCGCACCTTGGCGTCGTCGAAGACCCGCGCGCTGCGCGAGAGCGGCGCCTCGGCGAGACGTCGTGCGAAGGCCGCGTAGTCGGGAACCTCGGCGACGGCGCGCAGCGTCGCCCCGAGCGCGGCGTGCATGGCCTTCGGAAGGTTCCGCGAGTCGGTGCGCGGATAGGTCAGCACCTTGTGGCGTTCGTAGAGCGACTGCGCGAGGTCGAGGGTGCGCTGGGCCGCGAAGCCGAAGCGCGCGTTCGCCGTGCGCTGCAGCGACGTCAGGTCGAAGAGCATCGGCGGTGGAACGCGCTGGCGCTTCGTCTCCACGGACTCCACCCGCGGGCCGTGGGGCGCGCCGACGCTTTCCGACAGCCTTTCGAGCAGGGTGCGCGCGAGGTCTTCGCGGCCGAGGCGTCGTTGTCCCTCGAAGGTCCATCGCGCGGTGAAGCGTGTGCGCTCCGCCGTCGCGAACTCGCCGAGAACCTCCCAGTAGTCCGTTGGAACGAAGCTGCGAATGGACTGGTCGCGCGCGACGAGCATGGCCAGCGTAGGCGTCTGGACCCGTCCGACGGAGAAGAGGCAGTCGCCGCCGGCGTCGCGTCCGCGCACGGTGACGGCCCGGGTCGCGTTGAGGCCCACGAGCCAATCGGCCTCGGCGCGGCTGCGGGCGGCGTCGCCGAGAGCGTCGTAGCGGGACGAGGGCTCGAGCCGCGCGAAGCCCTCGCGAATGGCGGCTTCGGTCAGCGAAGAGATCCAGAGTCGCTTGGTGGGAATGCGCGCCCCGGCGAGCTCGACGCAGAGCCGGAAGATGAGCTCGCCCTCGCGCCCGGCGTCGCAGGCGTTGACGACCTCGGTGAAGCGGCGGTCGCGGAGCAGCGCGCGCACGACCCGCCACTGCGAGGCCGAGCGGTGCACCGGGCGGAGCTTGAACGCCTTCGGGAGCATCGGCAGCGAGGCGAGGCGCCAGGGCTTCCACGCCGCGTCGTAGGCGTCGGGTTCGGCGAACTCCACGAGGTGTCCGAGGCACCAGGTGATGACCCGCCCGTCGCCCTCGATGCACCCGTCGCCGCCGCCGCGAACGCCGAGGACGCGGGCGATGTCCCGGGCGACGCTGGGCTTCTCCGCGATGATGAGCTGCATGGGGTCACGTGCCGAAGAGGCGCGCTCGGGCCGAGCGCAGGTACCGAGCGAAGATCGCGCTCGCCTCGGGACCGGCCTCGGCGATGGGCGCGGGCGTCGTCACCCGGGTGCGCAGGTCGAAATGATGCTGCAACGCGGCCGCGAGCAGGGTTTGGTCGTGGTGCCGTCCGTCGTCGCTGGCGAGGGGATGCAGGCACTCGACGCTCTGGTCTTCGCGCATGCGAAAATCACGGCGCACGGGGTCGTGCGAGAGGGTGTCGAAGACCACGGGATCGCCGCCGCTGCCGATGACGAGGTGGTCGCGGAGCACGCGCTCGTGGGCGCGCGGGTCCACCGAGGCGAGGGCGCCGTCGTGGGCCTCGGAGCCCAGGTTGCGCACGAGCACGCGGCGCGCGGGCGACGCGACGACGGCGGCCGCGATGTCGCCGGTGGCGAGCACCGCGAGGGTGCTCCCGACGAAGCTCCCGGG
>CAIMWA010000562.1 GCA_903845045.1 uncultured delta proteobacterium
CCCGGGCGATGTCGCTGGCGAGGCGCCCGAGGGGGCGGCCGGCGGCGTCGACGATGAACCACGAACGGGTGATCTCGGCAGGCTTGGCGATGAACGTGTCCATGATGGCGAAGCGCTCTATTTCTGGGGTGTTTACGGGTATCGGGGCAAGGCCGCGGACCGTGTGGGGCCCTTGGGAGCGCGGGAGACTACGGATCGCGCACCCTTTGTCAAGACGCGCGCCGGGCCGCGGCCACCGCTCCCGGGGCCTCGCACGGGAGCTCTGACCGGGTGGCGGCGTCACGGCGGTGCTTGCAGCCGCGCGGTGCGGCCGGTATCACCCCGGACCGTCGGGCATGGACTGGAAGGTCGCGATCGTGAAGCGGGCCGTGGACGTGGCGGGCTCCCTCGCGGCGCTCTCCATCACGGCACCGTTGTACCCGCTCATCGCCGCGGCGATCTGGGCCGACAACCCCGGTCCGATCTTCTACTCGCAGGAGCGCGTGGGCAGCACGCACCCCACGGCGGCGTGGAACGGCGCGAACCTCCCTACGTTCCGCATGTGGAAGTTCCGGTCGATGCGCATCGACTCGGAGAAGGACGGCAAGGCCCGCCTCGCCAACGCCAACGACGACCGCATCACGCGCGTCGGCCGGGTGCTCCGCAAGACGCGCCTCGACGAGATCCCGCAGTTCTGGAACGTGCTGCGCGGCGACATGTCCATCGTCGGTCCGCGCCCCGAGCGGCCCGAGCTGGTGCGCACGCTGTCGGCGGCGATTCCGATGTTCGAGGAGCGCACCCGCATGCTTCGCCCGGGCATCACGGGCCTCGCGCAGGTCGAGCTCGACTACCTCGGCCGCATGCCCGAGGACTCGGCCATGGCGACGCTGAAGGACACGCTGCTGAACCCGTTCAAGCTCGAGGAGCTCGAGGGCTCCGTGGCCGACGACATGCGCACCAAGCTGCTCTACGACCTCGCCTACGCCGCGCGCCTCGAGGACTTCTGGACCTTCCTTCGCACGGACCTCGAGATCATGGTGCGCACGCCGCTCGTCATGGTCGGCGGTCGCGGCCGGTGAGCATGGCGACCGTTGGTTTGACGCGGGGCGACGCGACCGCGTACGGTCCGTGGCCCTGCGTCCCGAGGGGGCGCTGAACGATGGCCGATCCTCCCTTCAAGAAGTCGACGATCCCGCCGGGTCGCATGCAGCAGGGGTACGGCGCGGCGCCCGCGCGGCCCGCGGCCTCGGATTTCTTTGCGGATCCGCTGGCTGGCCAGTCGCACCACGACTTCATCGACTCCGACGCCGCCACGCGCATCGCCACGACGGACCAGATCTTCTCGCGGGGCATCCCGCAGGGCGTGGCGACGCAGCCCGACGGGTGGCACCCCGTCGACGACGGCTCCGAGGCGCTCACGCTCACCGCGGATCAGCTCCACGCGCACCTTCCGCCGGGCAGCTACGGGCACCCCGGCGACCCCGGCTACGGTTACGATCAGCAGTACGGCGTGCAGGACCCGGGCGGCTACGGAGCCCAGGGCTACGGCGCGCAGGACTACCAGCAGGGCGAGCCCGTGGTGGAGGGCGGCGGCGACTACGGGCTGGTGCCCTACGACGCCAACGCCGGGCAGCCCGTGGCGCGGTCCTGGAGCCCGCCGAGCTACTCGATCCTGCGCATCAACCCGGCGGAGCACGTCGACAGCTTCTCGCCGGACCTCGTGCTGCTCTCGCACCCCGACGGCTACGCGGCGGGGCAGTTCCGCACGCTGCGCTACCGCCTGGAGCAGGAGCCCGACCTGCAGGTCATCGTCGTGACGTCGGCGCGCGACGGCGAGGGCAAGAGCGTCACGGCGGCGAACCTCGCGCTGGCGCTGGCCGAGGGCGGGCGCATGCAGGTGCTTCTCATCGACGCGTCGCTGCGCAGCCCCGCGCAGCACCGGCTCTTCGGCGTCAACGGCGACCTCGGCCTCACCAGCGTGCTGGCGGCGCGGCAGAACGACCCTTCGCTGCCCGTCGACGTGATCCGCATCACGGCGAGCCTGAACCTCATCCCCGCGGGGCCGGCGGTGGCGAGCGCGCACGCGGCGCTGTCTTCCGAGGCGGCGGCGGTGCTGGTCGGGCAGCTCCGGCGCGAGTTCCGCTACATCATCGTCGACTCCGCGGCGGTCTTCGGCACCGCCGAGACGCTCGCGTGGCACGGCCTCGTCGACAAATACATCGTCGTCGCCCGGGCCGGGCACACCACCACCGAGGACCTCAGCGCCACCGTCGAGCGGCTCCAGAAGGAGCGCATCGTGGGCGTGACCTTCGTGGGCATGAAGAAGGCGAAGCGGCGCTGACGGCTTCGGTCTAGGCGAGCAGCGGCGACGGCTGCGGCCCCACGCCGGTAGCCACCGCCTCGCCGAGCGCGAGGATCTCGATGAGCACCGCGCGGTAGACGCTCGCGGCGGCGTCGAGGTCCACGTCCGGCGCCTCGCCGTCCTCGTCGAGGACCAGCGCCGCCTCGAGCTCGCCGCGCACGAAGGCTACGAGGTGCGGCTGCGCGATGGCCACGAGGTCGTCGCTCTCGAGCATCTCGTCGGCGAAGCCCCGGCGGAGCTCCTCGTCCCAGGCGAAGGCCGCGCGCACCGAGGCGAGGGCGTCGTCGCCGACGCGCCGCAGCCGCGCCCCGAAGCTCTCGGCGAAGGCCCGATGCACCACCGTCGCGAGCACGAAGCCGAGGGCCCGCGAAGTCTCGTCGCGCACGCCGTCGAGCTCCTCGCGAAGCCACGCCCCGAGCGCCGGCTGCGACGTCTCCAGCGTCACGAAGGCGTCCTCGAGGCGCTCCTCGAGGCCCTCGGGCGCGCCGAGACCCTCCTCGGCGTGCCACACCGCGTGCTCGCCGACCTGCGCGTGCGCAGACACCGGACGGATCGCGGCGCGCGCGGGCCACACGGCGGCGTCAGCCCTCTTCCTCTTCGAAGCCCAGCCGGTCCAGGGCGGTCATCGACACGGCCAGCGCGCAGCGCTCGCACAGCGGGAGCTCCTCGCGCAGCACGTCGTCGCCGCGCACGAAGAGCAGCATCCCGTGGCCCGCGGGCTCGCCCTCGATCTCGGCGTCGCACGCGTGGCAGGTGACCGGGGCCTCGGGGTGGATCGGCACGGGCCCATGATACCACCCGCACAGACCGCGGCGCGCGATTCCTACGGCGCGAGGCGCAGCGCGGCGAGGGCCGCGGCGTGCACGGCGGGCGCTCCGACGACGATGCCGTCGGGCAGCGCGAGGCGGTCGGTGCCATACGCGAGCGGGTGTCCGCTGCAATCGGTGACCGTGGCGCCGGCGCCGCGCGCGATGGCCTCCGGGGCGCAGCCGTCCCAGAGCTTCATGCCGCTGCCGCAGTGCACGTAGAGGTCGCCGGCGCCGTCGACCACCGCCGCGACCTTGAGCCCGACGCTCCCCACCGGACGCAGCGACGCTCCGCCGAGGTGCCGCGCCACGGCCGCGACGCGCGGGTGGGCGTGCGAGCGCGACCCCACCATGCGCACCGCCGCCGGGTCCGCGGGCTCGCCGACGCGCAACGCCTCGCGAACGCCGTCGGGCGCCTCGCGCCGCGCGCCCTCGCCGACGACGCCGATCCACGCCGTGCCGTCCTGCGGGGCGACGACGACGCCGACGGTCGCGCGGCCCTGCACCGCGAGGCCCACCATCACGCAGAATTCGCCGGTGCGGTCGACGAAGTCGCGGGTGCCGTCGAGGGGGTCGACGAACCAGCACCGCCCGCCGCGCGCCGCCGCCGCCGCCGAGGCCGCCGCGTCGCTCTCCTCGGCGCACACGCCGTCGTCGGGAAAGGCCGCGCGAAGCTCCGCGACGATGAGCGCGTTGGCCTCCTGGTCGGCGGTGGTGACCGGGTCGTCGACGCCCTTCCAGGCCACCGTGACGCCGGCGGCGTAGAGCTCCCGCACCCGCAGGGCCGCGCGCCGCGCCGCCCCGAGCGCCACCGTGACCTCGCGCGTGAACGCACTCATCGTCCGGACCGTATCATCGGGCGTTCCCGTGGGGTTCCTGCCGCGGGGGTTCTGGTGTAGAAGCCCGTCGCCGAGGGTGGCTGGCGGGCCGTGGGTTCGCCATCGTCGCGAAGGAGCGTGTGATGAAGTACCGGGTTCTCTCGTCCTTGATCGTGGCCGCCGGGGCGGCGTGGGTGCTCGACGGATGCACCGTGACCAGCGCGGGCCGCGTCGGCGTCGCCGTCGCCACGCCGCAGATCGTCGCGCCGCGCCTGTCGCTCAACGCGAACGTGGTGGTGCCCAGCGGCGTCACGGTGATCCAGTCGCAGTGCACGCCCGGCGCGCCGGAGCAGTGCAACGGCCTCGACGACAACTGCAACGGCGTCATCGACGAGGGCTGCGGCTACTCGAGCGGCAACATCCAGGTCACCGCGGCCTGGAACTCGTCGTCGGACATCGACCTGCACGTCATCGACCCGAACAACGAGGAGATCTACTACGCGCACCGGCAGAGCGCGTCGGGCGGCGTGCTCGACCGCGACGCCAACGCGGCGTGCAGCGTCTCTCCGCCCACCGTCGAGAACGTGTACTGGGGCGCGCAGCCGCCGTCGGGCACGTACCGCGTGCGCCTCGTGGCCTACGACATGTGCCAGTCGCCGAGCACCCCGGTCACGCTCTCCATCGCCGTGGGCGGCCGCATCGTCGGCGCGTACAGCTTCAACTTCACCTACGACCGCCAGGAGTTCGTGCTGCCGTTCAGCCTCTGAACGTCGGCCACTCCGCCCGCCACGCCGACGGCTCGAGCCGCATCGCTCGCTCCTCGGCACCCGCTCCCGCAGCCTCGTCGAAGGTCACCAGCTCGCCCCGCGGAAGGTCCCGCAGGTGCGGTCCGGGGCGCCCCTTCACCGCGCGATCGAGCTCGAGCACGCGCCCGTTCCCAGGGGCGCCGCACCACTGCGCCTCGGTCTTGCCCTTGGTGACCAGCGGCCGCGACACCATGCGCGCGACGCCGCCCGCGGGGAGCGCATCGCGCAGCGTGCGACGGTCGTGGCGCAGCACCAGGTAGGACCACGTCGGGCCCTCCCAGCGCAGCCCTGCGCCGCGCGCGACGTCGACGAGCCAGGGCGGGAGCGAGACGTCGGAGAGGTCCTCGTGGCACCAGTCACGGTCGTTGCGGAGCATGGGGCAGTCACCGGCGTGCAGGCACGGCGCGAAGACCCCGACGCCGTCGGCGAGGAGCCGTGCGCGGGCGTGGTGCAACGCACGGGACTCGGTGCGCGACGCGGGCTCCAGGAGCACCAGCGCGCCGTCTTCGGCCACGCATCGAAGCGCCTCCCGGGCGAAGGTCGCCACGGCCTCGCCGCGCGCGGCTTCACCGCCGAGCGAGCGGGTGAATTCCACCGCCGTGAGGCCCGCGAGGACGAGGTCGTGGGTGCCGAGCTCGCGCGACCAGTTCGGCGCCGCGAGGTCCACGACGGAGGTCACCGGCGGCGGCGTCTCGGCGGGGAGCAGACCCGCGCGCCGGGCGCCCTCGGCGACGCGGCGGAGCAGCGCGAGCGACGTCGGATCACGGTCCACGGCGGTCCAGCTCTGCGCGGGCGGAGCGGCGAGGGCGGCGAGGGTGCGCAGCGCGCCGACGCTGGTGGCGCCCATGCCCGCCCCGAGGTCGAGCACCGTCGTCGGGCGTGCGGGGAGCGCGCCGGCGCGGTGGAGCTCGGCGATGGCCCGCGCGGGCTTCGGGAGGTCCCGCGGGAACCAGAAGAGCGTGCGTGCCGCGCGGGAGTCGTCGGGGGAGAGCACCACGGGCTCGCCGAGGTAGGCCTGCGACTGCTTCGCGACCATCGTCGCGAGGGCGCTCGGGGTGATGGCGCGGCCGAGGGCGGCGGCGAGCACGTCGCGCCACGAAGCCTCGACCGGCGGGAGCCACGCGATCATCGCCGCGCTCCATGGGCGTGCGCGAACGGTGGAGACGAAGGGGATGCGATGGTAGGGTGCGCGCCGATCATGCGTTGGCTCTCGTGGCTCTCGGTCCTGGCGTTCGGATGTCTCGTGCTCACGGTGGTGATGGCGTTCGAGTATGCGCCGGTGGCGCAGCTCGCGGCCGGAGGCGTGACGCAGAAGATCTTCTACATCCACGTTCCGAGCGCGTACGGGATGTACATCGGCGTCATCGCCTGCGTCGTGGGATCCATCGGGTACCTCGCGCAGCGCTCGCTGGGGTGGGACGCCCTCGCGCAGGCCGGCGCCGAGCTAGGCGTGCTCTTCGCGGGCATCGTGCTGGTGACCGGTCCCCTCTGGGCCCGCAAGGCCTGGGGAACGTACTGGACCTGGGACCCGCGGCTCACGACGACGCTGCTGGGGTCGCTGATCTTCGTGTCGTACCTCGTGCTGCGCTCGAGCTCGTCGGCGGGCGAGGCCGAGCGGCGCTTCTCCGCGGCGCTGGCCGTGATGGGCGCGTGCGTCATGCCGGTGATCCACTTCAGCGTGCAGCTCTGGCGCGGTCAGCACCCGACGGTGATCACGTCGCGCGGCGGCGGCCTCGCGCGGGAGATGGGCATCACGCTGAGCGTGGGGTTCCTGGCGTTCACGCTGCTGGCGTCGCTGCTGCTGGTGCTGCGCGCGCGGCTGCTGTTGCAGGGCGCGAAGCTCGAGGCGATGCGCACCGAGGCGCTGTCGCGCGGTTGGATCGAAGGATGACCATGAGGAGCACGATGCGTTCGAGGTTCGTACGGGCGGGGTTGATGCTGGCGCTGCTGGGCGCGCCGGCGATGGCGCAGGCGCAGGGCGAGGGGCAGCGCTCCATGGCCTTCGAGCCGGGGCTCGGCGAGGCGGCGCAGGAGCGCGTGCCGGGCGGCAAGCTCGTGCTCGCGGCGTACGCCTTCGCGCTCGTGGTGATCGGCGGCTACGTGGCCTTCGTGGCCCGCAGCGCCGCGCGCCTCGAAGACGACGTTCGCAACCTCGAGGACGCCCTCGCGAAGCGGGGCGACGCCCCGCGATGATGCCTACGCCGGAGCACGTGGTGTTCATCCCGATGGTGCTCGTCCTCGGGGTGATGATCGGCTACGCGATGGGCGCCCGCGCCGTGCGCGACGAGATCAAGCGGCAGCGCGAGCGCGAGAAGCGGTAGGGACGACTCCGGGGACGGGGGTAGGAAAGTAGGAAACTCTCGCCGCCCCCGCGACCTTCGCAGCAAACCGTAATTTCACGGCCCTTCGGACGCACGGCGACGCGCGGACCGCCCGCGGTTCGGGCAACCTACTTTCCTACCCCCGTCCCTCTCCCGCCGTGCGCCCGTCGGTCAGGTCATCGCGCGGCGCCCCGAGCGATGCTCGGAGAACAGCTTGATGGCGCTCTCGATGGAGTTCTGCAGCGAGTCCATCATCAACGCCGACAGCGCGCTGCTCGGACCCTTGAGGGCCTCGTAGTACCGCTGCCGCTCCGTGGAGTGGATGATGGCCGGCGGATAGCCCGCGCGCAGCAGCACGAGGTTCATGCCGAGCCGCGCCAGCTTTCCGGTGTGCCGCGAGAACGGGAAGATCTGCATCAGCTTGAAGTGCAGCTTCGCCGCGGTGCTGAGCGAGCTGACCTTGCGGGTGTCAGGGTCCTGCAGCCAGTCGTCGAGCTTCTTCATCTCGCCGGCGATCTTGTCGGGGGCCGAGATGTCGTGGAAGTACAGCCGGTGCACCGGCGTCTCCTTGCGCCACGTGCCGTCGCGCGGCTCGGGGTCGTCGGGCGACAGCGCGAGGTGCAGCTTGCGGAGCACGTCGACGGACACCGGCTGCTTCTTGCCGGCGGCCGCGACCTCGCGCACCAGGTCGATGGCGGCCTTGTGCGCGCGGATCTCGTCGTACGTCGGGATCAACGACACGTCGGAGACCACGTCGCGGTCGATGGCGCTCTTCAGCTCGTGGTACGAGAGCACCGTGCCCTCGAGGGAGCTGTCGTGGAAGATCCACGACATGTCGAGGCGCTCCTGGAAATGCGCGAGCACGGACTCGTCCTGCGCGGCCAGCAGATCGGTGAGGTGCTTGAGCTGATCGTCGATGGTGGCGCGGGTCGGCATGGCGGATCCTTCAGGACGGGAGCGCCCCGGCCGGGGCACCGCCCAGCATGCCGAAGCGCACCGGGCGAAGCAACCACTTGTTTCCGCGGACCCGGAAAAGCCGAAGGCCGGAGCGCGGTATTTCGCGTCCGGCCTTCGTTGTCGTGGAGCTGAAGGGAGTCGAACCCTCGGCCTCTAGAGTGCGATTCTAGCGCTCTCCCAACTGAGCTACAGCCCCGATTCGGGAGGCGCTATGTGCCCCGGGCGCGGGGCGGGTGTCAAGCGAAGAACGTTCGGAAATCTTCCGAGGGCGCTGTGGTACGGTCCCGCCCGCAAGGAGAACCCGAAGATGTCCGTGGATTTCTACGATCTGAACGAGCTGCTGACGGAAGAGGAGCGCATGGTGCGCGACAGCGTGCGCGCCTTCGTCGACGCGAAGCTGATGCCCGTGATCGGGCGGCACTTCGAGGACGGGACGTTTCCGACGGAGCTGATCCCCGAGTTCGGCCGGCTCGGCGTGCTCGGCGCGAACCTGCACGGCTACGGCTGCGCGGGCATGGGCGACGTCGCCTACGGCCTCGTGATGCAGGAGCTCGAGCGCTGCGACTCGGGCATCCGGTCGTTCTGCTCGGTGCAGGGCGCGCTGGTGATGTACCCGATCTACGCCTACGGCAGCGACGAGCAGAAGGCCGAGTGGCTCCCGCGGCTCGCGCGCGGCGAGGCCGTCGGCTGCTTCGGTCTGACCGAGCCCGACTTCGGCTCGAACCCCGGCGGCATGATCACCAAGGCCGTGCGCACGGCCAACGGCTTCGTGCTCAACGGCACCAAGCGCTGGATCACCAACGGCAACCTCGCCGACGTGGCCATCGTGTGGGCGAAGCTCGACGGGGTCGTGCGCGGCTTCGTCGTCGACACCAAGACGCCGGGCTTCACGGCGCAGAAGATCGAGCGCAAGTACTCGCTGCGCGCGTCGGTGACGAGCGAGCTGATCCTCGAGGACGTCGAGGTGCCGGAGTCGGCGCTGATGCCCGGCGTGCAGGGTCTCAAGGGTCCGCTGGGGTGCCTGACGCAGGCGCGCTACGGCATCGCCTGGGGGGCCATCGGCGCCGCCGAGGCCTGCATGGAGTGCGCGGTGGACTACACCAAGTCGCGCAAGCAGTTCTCGCGTCCCATCGCGGGCTTTCAGCTCGTTCAGGCGAAGTTCGCGGACATGCTCACGGAGATCACCAAGGCGCAGCTCGTGGTGTGGCGCCTCGGCAAGCTGAAGGAAGCCAAGAAGATGACCCCGGGGCAGGTGTCCCTCGCCAAGCGCAACAACGTGCACATGGCGCTGCAGGTGGCCCGCGAGTGCCGCGACCTGCTCGGCGGCAACGGCATCACCTACGACTATCCGATCGGGCGCCACATGCTGAACCTCGAGACGGTGATCACCTACGAGGGCACGCACAACATCCACACCCTGGTCCTCGGCCAGGAGGTCACCGGCATCCCGTCGTACGACGCCGGCCCCGTTCCGACGCGCGGCTGAGCCGCCCCACGGCGCCATGACCACCGCCGAAGAAGACATCGCGCGCCTCGTCGGGCACCCGCTGCCCGCCGTGGTCGTCGCGACGCTCGCGAGCTACCCCGCGGAGCTCGTCGCCCTCGCCAAGAACGACGGCTTCGCGCCCCGCGAGTGCTGGCTCTACCCCGACCTCGGGACCCTCGTCGCGCAGAACGAAGAGGTTCGCGCCGAGGACATCTGGACCGAGGAAGGTCCGTGGCCCGCGGACCATCTCGACATCGGCGCGGACATCGGCGGCGACCGCTTCGCGCTGGTGCTCGCGGGCGACAACGCCGGGGCGGTGCTTCGGCTCGACACCGACGTGGGGCGCTTCGAGCCCTGCGCGCCCTCCTTCGACGCCTACGTGGCGGCGCTGCTGCGCGTCGCGCGGGGCGAGCGCAAGAGCCTCGACGACGCCCTGCGCTGACCCTTCGCGGGATCAGCCCGCGATCCGCCGCGCGAGCTCCTCGGCGCCCCAGCGGCGATAGGCTTCGGCTGCGGCGGCGCGGTCCCCGAGGGCCTGCGCGGCCATGGCCTCGACGTCGGGATGGGCGAGGCTGCGCGCGATCTCGCGGGCGTCGCGCCGGGCCTTGGCGGCGTCCGCGTCACGGCCGCGGAGGGCGTCGCGCTCGCCCTCGAGGAGCCGCGCCTTGGCGGCGAAATTCTCCGGGCAGCCTTCGCTCCACGCGGCGAACTTCTTGGCGGCGGCGGTGACCGCGGCGAGGTGCTTGCGGCGCGCGCTGCCGGTCGCGCGGGCGCCGAGCGACGCATGCGTCATGCCGATCCAGAAGTGGTGCTCGGCGGCGTGGAGCATGCCCGGAGAGTCCGCGAGGAAGGCCTCCGACGCGGTGAGCGCCGCGAGGGCCGCGCCGGGGTCGCCGAGGAGCCACGCGCGCCGCGCCGCGCCCACGTGCATGTGCTGGACGAAGTGCCGTGATCCGAAGCGCGCCACCGCGGCCCGCACCGACGGGTCGTCGAGGGGCGAAGGTCCGGCGTCGCCGCCGACGAGCGAGAGGGCGATCCAGCGGGCGACGCGGGCGCAGAGCAGGGGCTCGTCGAGGCGAAGGCGCTCGCACTGGGCGATGGCGTCGTCGGCGAAGGCGATGACGTCGGGCAGCGGCGCGCCGCGCATCATCATGCTCACGAGCGTTCCGGCGGTGGCGCACCCCACGTGGAACGAGTCGCGGGACGCGAGCCCGGCCTCGCGCGCCCGGCGGTAGAGGGCCTCGGCGTTGACCGCGGGCTCGCGCCACGACGTGCCGAAATACCCGACGACGAAGTTCACCTCGGCGCGCTGCGCGTCGTTGGCGAAGCGGTCCACGAGGGCGAGGGCGAGCTTGCCCCAGGCGTGGCCGACGCCGTGGCGGCCGAGCACGCCGCCCTTGAAGATCGCGCCGTAGACCATGAAGCAGATGGCGCTGTCGGGGGTGAGCCCGTGGCGCAGGCAGAGCCCGACGCTCTGCGCCGACACGGTGACGCAGAGCTCGGGGCGGAGCTGGTACGCCGCCTTGGCGCACGCGGCGATGATGCGCACGACGCGGCGCGTGTCCTCGTCGCGGGTTTCGGGGAGCGCCGCGAGGGTGGTGACGTCCTTGCCGAGGAGGCGAAGCTCGATGCCGGCGATGGAGGCGAGGAGCCGCGGCGGCGCGAACTTCTCCGGCAGCGACGCACCGAAGAGCGCGGCGCCCTTGCGGCCGTGCTCGTAGGCCTCGGCGAAGCGCGCGAGGTCCGTGTAGAAGTGCACGAGCTTCTCGAGGACGTCGGCGCGCACCTCGCGATCCACGGCGAGCGCGGCGGCCTTCTGGAAGAGCGCCTCGGCGCGGTCGAAGGCGAGCACCGCCACCGCGCGCTCGGCCGCGTCACGGTAGTAGACGGCCGCCCGGGCCGCGTCGCCGCCGGCCTCGAGGTGCGTGGCCACGAGCTCCGGCGCGACGCCCGCGGCGCCGTCGAGGGCGCGCGCGAGGCCGCGGTGGAGCTCGGTGCGCCGGGCCGCGTCGAGGCCCGCGACGACGCTCTCGCGCACGCGGTCGTGAAAGGTCTCGACGTCGTCGTCGGAGCCCACGCCTGCGCCGCGCACGAGGCGCTCCACGCGGGTGCGCTGGATGACGTCCGGCGGCAGCGCCCCGAGTCCCACGGCGGCCTCGACGTGGCGCAGCGCGAGGGGCTGTCCCGCCACCGCGAGGGCCTCGACGAAGGCTCGCGCCGTCGCCGGGAGCGCGCGCACGCGGCGCTGGAGGATGGCGTCGAGCTCCTCGCGACGATCGCCGGGGCGCCACGCCTCCTGCGACGCGACGTGCCGCGCGAGCTCGTAGACGAAGAGCGCGGTGCCCGCGGACTGCGCGGCGATCCACGCCACGGCCTCGGGGGTCGATCGCCCGGCGCGCGTGAGGAGCGCGTCCGCGAGGCGTGCGGTGTCGGCCTCGGCGAGGGGCTCGACGACCACATCGTGCCATCGCAGCCCGCCGGGGTTGGGACCGCGCAGCGCCGCGAGGGCCGCGAGGCACACCGAGCGCCCGGTGTGTTCGGCCCGCGCCGCGAAGAGGAACAGCACGCGCCCGAGGCTCGGACGCGACAGCAACGAAGAGAGCAGCTCGGCGGAGTCGGCGTCGCCCCACTGCACGTCGTCGACGTGGAGCAGCAGCGGGCGCTCGGCGGCGAGGGCGGCGAAGAGCTCCGCGAGCTCGGTGAACGCGCGGTCGCGGAGGCTCTTGCGATCGAGCTCGCCGGGCGCCGGCGGGGACGCTTCGTCGAGGCGCGCGAGCGTCGGAAAGATCACCGGCAGCGCCACGAGGTCCTGCGGGAGGAGGGCGCGGCGACGCTCCGATGGCAGCGATGCGAGGTGCGCCGCGAGGCTGTCGACGATGCCGTCGAAGGCCTTGTAGGGGAGCGACTCCTGCTCGTAGCAGCGTCCCTCGAGGACGAGCCACGGGGCGGCCTCGCTGGCGTCGTGCACGAAGCGGTCGACGAGGGCCGACTTGCCCATGCCCGAGCGCCCGGTGACGAGGAGCACCGTCGTCCCGCCCGCGCGCGCCGCGGCGGCGGCATCGTGAAGGCGCGCCGACTCGGCCTCGCGTCCGAGGAACGGCGCATCGCCGGCGAGGGCGTCGTCGAGGGGCGCCGCGCTCGACGACGACGAGGTGCCCTCGGGGAGCCCCACGCGCAGCCGCGAGAGCACCTCGGCGCCGCTCGGACGCTGCTCGGCGTCGCGGGCGAGGAGGTCCGCGCAGAGCCGGCCGAGGTCCGACGGGATGCCGTCGCAGACGGACTGCGGCGACGGGGCGTCGCGGTGCGCCTTGGCGCGCAGAACGTCCTGGGCGGAGCCGTCGAAAGCGTGCCGGCCCGTGAGCACGTGGAAGAGCATGGCGCCGACGGCGTACCAGTCGCTCGCGGGCCCGAGCGGCCGCGCCGAAGCCTGCTCCGGGGACATGTACGCGACGGTGCCGGCGATGGCGCTCACGTGCGACGCAGTGGCGCTCGCGCGGGGCCGCTCGGACCCTTCGCCGACGGACGGCTGCGGCGTCGTGGCGGGGCCGTCGTCGAGGTCCACGATGAGGCCGAAGTCGAGCACGCGGAGGCGTCCGTCGGCGCCCACGAGCACGTTGCCGGGCTTGAGGTCGCGGTGCAGCTTGCCCGCGCGATGGATCGCCGCGACGGCCTCGGCGAGGGACACGAAGGCCGAGCGCACGCGGGTGAAATCGCGCACCGGCGTGACGCCGCGAGCAGCAGCGACCTGGACGCGGCCGCGCATCGACGCAGGCACGTGCACCGCCGTCGCCTCGACACCGGAAACACTGCTGGAACCCGTCGCCGCGAGCGTCGCGCCGGTGGCAGGGTCCGGGGCCGCGGCGGTGGCGTCGAGGTCGGGGCGGACGCGCTCGCCGGAGGCCGCGACGGTGGGATCGGTGGCCGCGCCCGCGGGCGTCGGTCCGCCGGTGGCCCAGGTGTCGAAATCCACGGCGCCCTCGACGAGCTCCATGCTGAAGAACCACTGCGCGCCGTCGGCGAAGAGCTCGTAGAGGGGCACCAGGCCCGGGTGGTGCAGCGCCGAGAGCGCCCGAAATTCCTGCTTGAAGGCGAGCAGCGAGGCCGGGTCGACGAACTGCAGGGTCTTCAGCGCGACGCGGGTGCCGCGCGTGTGGTCGAGGGCCTCGAAGACCACGCCCATGCCGCCGGCGCCGAGCTGCCGGAGGATCGTGAAGCGCGGGTGCGACAGCGTGAACGACGCGGACGGGTCGGTGGCAGACGACATGCGGTGCGAGGGCTCCCGCATCCATCCCTGCACGAAATCGCGGGTCCTGTCATCGGCGCGGAACGACCTTTGGCGTGGGCGCGGCCCGGAGGTGTTCAGCCGGCTGAACACCGGCCCCCAGACGCCCGGGGGCTCGAGACGAGGTCAGGGCGCCGGCGCGGCCTCGGGCAGCCACCACCCCGCGAGGTCGACCTCGAGGTCGAAGGGCGGCAGCACGAGCCGCTCGTCGGCGCCTCCCGCGGCCACGCGCACCGGCAGGCCGTCGCGGGCCACGTAGACCTCGACGGTCTGCTGCGCGGCGTCGACGAGCCACACGTGGCCGACGCCCTCGGCGAGGTACCGCGGGAGCTTGCGCAGCCGGTCGACGCGGGCCGTGCTCCCGGAGAGCACCTCGCAGCACCAGTCGGGGACGAGGGTGATGGGGTTCTCGTCGGGCAGGTCGGGCACGCGGTCGACGCGCCAGCCGGCGAGGTCGGGCACCAGCAGCCGCGGGCCGAAGCGCACCTCGGGCTCGAGCTCGATCCACCAGCCCGTGCCGTCGGCGGACTGGTTGCTGCCGCCGAGGCCGAGCAGCACCCGAAGCTGCGCGCGGCGGTGCGCCTTGCCGGGGCGGCCCATGGTGCGCAGTCCGCCGGGCTCCACGATCTCGCCCGTGGTCCCCTCGGGAAGGCTCTGGATCTGCCGGTACAGCACGTCGAAATCGGCGAGGGCCAACGCGGGTTCACCCATGGGTCGAGTCTCCCCCGGGGGTGGCATTCGGGGCAAGGGTGCATCGCTTTGCGGCCCAAGCCGTGGTAGGGCGCCGCGCGATGATCCCCAGAGAGAAGATCCGCAACGTCGCCATCGTCGCGCACGTCGACCACGGCAAGACCACGCTCGTCGATTTCATGCTCCGCCAGGCCGGGATCTTCCGCGCCAACGAGGCGGTGGTGGACCGGGTGATGGACTCCAACGACCAGGAGCGCGAGCGCGGGATCACCATCCTCGCGAAGAACACCTCGGTGCGCTGGAAGGACTACAAGCTCAACATCGTCGACACGCCTGGACACTCGGACTTCGGCGGCGAGGTCGAGCGCACGCTGATGATGGCCGACGCGGCGCTGCTGCTCGTCGACGCCGCCGAGGGCCCGCTGCCGCAGACGCGCTTCGTGCTGCGCAAGGCGCTGGCGCGGGGCTTTCCGGTGATCGTGGTGATCAACAAGATCGACCGCCAGGACGCGCGCCCCGACGAGGTGCACAGCGAGGTGTTCGACCTGTTCTGCGACCTCGAGGCCTCGGACGCGCAGGCGGATTTCACCACGCTCTACGCCATCGCCCGCAACGGCATCGCCCGCTACGCGCTGACGGACACGAACACGGACCTCGCGCCGCTCTTCGACACCATCGTGGCGAAGGTGCCGGCGCCGCACGGCGATCCGACGGCGCCGCTGAAGATCATCATCACGAGCCTGGACCATGACGACTACGTGGGCCGCGTGGCCATCGGGCGCGTCGTCGACGGCACCATCCGCGAGAACGACCGCGTGGCGGTGATCGGCGCCGACAAGACCTACGAGGCCAAGATCGCGGCGCTCTACACCTTCGAGGGCCTCTCGCGGAAGCGCGCGCCGGACGCCGGCGCCGGCGAGAACGTCGCCATCGCGGGCATCGAGGACATCACCATCGGCGACACCGTGGCGGACCTCTCGAAGCCCGTGGCGCTCCCGCGCATCCACGTCGAGGAGCCCACCATCAAGATGCGCTTCGGCGTGAACACCTCGCCCTTCGCCGGCAAGGACGGGGGCAAGTACCTCACGTCGCGGCAGATCCGCGAGCGCCTTCACCGCGAGGCCCGCAAGAACCCCGCGGTGCGCGTCGAGGACACGGAGAGCGCGGACCAGTTCCTGGTGTACGGCCGCGGCGAGCTCGCGCTTGCGGTGCTCGTCGAGACGATGCGCCGGGAGCTCTACGAGCTCTCCCTCGGCAACCCCGAGGTGGTCACCAAGGAGATCGACGGCAAGCTGCACGAGCCGCTCGAGCTCGTCGTCGCCGACGTGCCCGACAACTTCGTGGGCGTCGTGACGCAGCGCCTCGGCGAGCGCCGCGGCGTCATGGTGCGCATGAGCAACCCGGGCCACGGGCGCGCGCGCCTCGAGTTCGAGGTGCCGAGCCGGGCGCTCATCGGGTTCCGCTCGGAGTTCCTCACGAGCACCCGCGGCATGGGGCTCCTGAACACCGAGTTCCACGGCTGGAAGGAGTGGACCGGCCCGATGCTGCGCCGCGCGAACGGCGCCATGGTGGCCGACCGCACCGGCACCGCGACGCCCTACGCGCTCTTTCACCTGCAGCCGCGCGGCGAGTTCTTCGTCGGCGTGGGCGCGCCGGTGTACGAGGGCATGATCGTCGGCGAGCACAACCGCCCGAACGACGCCGACGTGAACATCATCCGCGAGAAGAAGCTCACGAACGTGCGCAACCACGGCAAGGACGAGAACGTGGCGCTCTACCCGCCGCGCGTGCTCACCGTGGAGACGGCCATGGAGTGGATCGACCGCGACGAGCTCGTCGAGGTCACGCCGGGCTCGGTGCGCGTGCGCAAGGCGGTGCTCAACGCATCGTTCCGCCCGGCGCGCCGCGAGACCGCGGAGTAGGACCCTCCGTCACGACGGACTGCGCCCCCGACGGCGTCGCGCTTCGCGGCACCGCCTCGGGGGCGCGGCGCGTTCAGCGCACGAGGAACGGCACGCGTCCGGCCAACGCTCAGCCGAGCTTCGCGACGATGGAGCGATACGCCGGGCCGACGACGGGGATCGCTCCGACGATGGAGCCGACGAGGTCCCAGTGATCGCGGTGCGACACGATCTGTCCGTTGCGCAGCACGCAGTGCGTGACCCCCTCGACGCTCATGGACTTGGCGGGGGACTTCATCGTCACGTGCATGGTCCACGCGAGAAAGACGTTGCCGTCGTCGGCCGCGAGCGCGTGCACGTCGAAGCGGAGCTCGCGAACGCGCGCGAGCAGCCGCTTGTTCATCGCGACGAAGGCGTCGCGGCCGTGCAGCGTCTGGATCGGATCGACGAAGACGGCGTCGTCGGCGTAGTACGGCGCGACCCGGTCGACGCATGCCTCGTCGAAGGGCTGGGTGCTGAAGATCGCGCGGATGTGCTCCGGCGTGAGCGGGGGGAGGTTCTCCATGGTGCGCCTTCGTACCCGATGCGCCGGGGCCCGTCATCGGGCCCTGCGCCGGCTCGATGCCAGCGGAGCGCGTTCGACGTCGAGGTCGCTCGCGAGGCGGCGCGATGGAACATGCCGTCAACCCTCGACGTCGGCGGGTCCGTGCGGGTTCCCATCGATCGGTCCGCCAAGGTCTCGCAGGTGGTGTTGCACCCGCTCCAGCGTGGTGCGCGCGCAGTCTTGAAGTCGGGTGTGGTGAGCGCGGCACGCGTCGGCGTCGCCCGCGCGGGCGCTGAGCTCGATGCCATGGCAGTGATCACCCATCCGCATCGCACCGGTGGTGCGTGACGACGACTTGAGCTTGTGCGCGATGGCGCTCGCAACCTCCCAATCCGCCGCTCGCACCGCTGCGTCGAGCTCGGTCAACTGGATGCGCGCGCCCTCGAGGTACATCGCAATGAACCGACGTTGCACGGCCGCGTCGTCACCGACGTAGCGGGCGAGCGTCGTGGCGTCCCACAACGCGGACGGCGGGGCGCTCTCCGAAGACGGCGAGGTCGCCGCCGCCGGCGCGGGCTCCGCAGGAGCGCTCGACACGGAGCCGCCCTCGACGAGCCACCGCGCCAGGACGGCGAAGAGCTGCTCGGGCTCGATGGGCTTCGTGAGCACGTCGTCCATGCCGGCACGCAGGTAGCGCTGCCGGTCTTCGGACAGCGCGTTCGCGGTCAGGCCGATGACACGCAGCGCGCGCAGCTTTGGGTCTTCGCGGATGCGGCGCGTGGCCTCGAGTCCGTCCAGGACGGGCATCTGCACGTCCATCAGCACCGCGTCGAAGGGAGCGTCGTGCAGCCGTGTCAGCGCCTCGCTGCCGTCGTGCGCCACCATCGGCGTCAGGCCCACCTCGGCGAGCAGGCCGGTGGCCACATCGAGGTTGAACTCGTTGTCGTCCACCACCAGCACCCGCTTGTCGTGGAGCATGGCGCGGTACTGCGCGAGCGACACCGACGCAACAGGCGCAGCCACGGCCGCAGCGCCGCGCGCCAGCGGCAACGACAACGTGAACCAGAAAGTGCTCCCGCGCCCGACCTGGCTGCGCACGCCGACGTCACCGCCCATGAACTCCACGAGCTGGCGGCTGATGGCAAGCCCCAGCCCCGTGCCCCCGTACTTGCGGGTGGTGGAGTTGTCGGCCTGCTCGAACGACTGGAACAGGCGCTCCTGCTGCTCTGCCGTCAGGCCGATGCCGGTGTCGCGAACCTCGAAGCGCAGCATCGCCGTGGAGTCCGCGTCCGCTTGGGCGGCGCGGCGCACGTGCAACTCCACGCCGCCGTGCTCGGTGAACTTCACCGCGTTGCTCAGGTAGTTGAGCAGCACCTGGCAGATGCGAAGGGCGTCGCCGCGGAGGCGCGCGGGCACGTCCGGGTCGAGATGCATGGAGAGCGACAGGCCCTTCTCCTGGGCCCGCACCCTCGTGAGGTCGATGACCTGCTGCAGCGCCGTGGACAGGTCGAAGTCGTCCACCTCGAGCACCATCTTGCCCGCGTCGATCTTCGAGAAATCGAGGATGTCGTTCACGATGGAGAGCAGGTGCTGGCCCGAGTCGCGGATCTTCGTGAGCTGGGCTCGCAGCTCCGCCGACGCGTCCAGGTTCAGCGCCAGGTAGGTCAGGCCCTGGATGGCGTTGAGCGGCGTGCGGATCTCATGGCTCATCTTGGCCAGGAAGTCGCCGCGGCTCTTCTTGGCGAGCTCCGCCTGCGTGAGGGCCAGCGCCAGATCGTGCGTGCGCTGCTCCACCCGCAGCTCGAGCTCGTCCCGGCTCCGCTGGAGCTCGGCCTCGATCATCTTGCGATCGTGGATGTCTTGAATGGTGCCGATGAGCCGCGAGGGGTTGCCGGCTTCATCGAACTCCAGCTCGCCGTTGGCCGCGACCCAGCGGCGCACGCCGTCGCGGGGACGGATGATCTGATAGTCCATGCGGAAGTCGCACCTGCCTGCGGCGACGTCCATGTAGTGGTCCAGCGCCGCCCGTTGGAACTCCGGGGCGAGCAGGCCGTTCCAGTGCGGAATGTCGTGCGGATAGGTGTCGTCGATGCCGAAGATCCAGTCGAGCACGGGGCTGCTCTGCCACTTGCCGGTGGTGAGGTCCGTGGCGTAGCTTCCGAAGCCCGCGATCTCTTGCGCCTTGCGGATCTTGATCTCGTTGTCCACCAGCGTCTGGCGCATCCGCTCCTCGTCGGTGATGTCGCGGAAGGTCAGCACCACGCCGAAATGCTCGCTGCCGGTGGTCATCGGCGCGCTGGCGAAATTGACGGGAAAGCTGCTGCCGTCCTTGCGCCAGAACACATCGGTGTCGCTCAGCCGCTCGGTGCGCTGGCTCAACGATGCATGGGCAGCGCAGGCCTCGATCGGGTACGGGCTGCCGTCGGCGCGGCTGTGGTGGAACAGCGCATGCGCCGGCTCTCCGATGACCTCCGCGGGGTCGTAGCCCAGCAGCGCCGCGCCAGCCGGGTTGATGTACGTGACGACGCCGTCGACGTCGATTTGACATAGGCCGTCGCCCGCCGACGCCAGCACGAGGTTGGCATAGCGCTCGGATCGCGCGATGGCCTGGCGCGCCTGCACGAGCTCGGTCACGTCGAACAGCGAGACCAGATGCGTGTCGGCCAGCGAGGCGCCGAGGTCCGACGCGTTGGCGATCACCGTGCGGTCCGCGCCGTCCTTGCAGCGGACGACGACCTCGAGAGCCCGGAAGGGTTGCTGGGAGCTCCCGGCTTCGGTCAGCCGTCGGCGCCATTCATCGATGACGAATCGCCGGTAGGCCGGGTCCGGGTACGCCGCGGACCACCAGTGTTCCAGGGTCGGAAGCTCCTCGCGGGTGTAGCCGAAGACCTTGGTGAACGCCGAGTTGAGGTAGGGGATGTTCCCGGCGGCGTCGTTGAGCGCGAGGGGCACCGCGGCAGCCTCGACGATGCTGCGCAGACGTTGCTCGGCGCGGGCGAGCTCGCGAAGGGCGCGATTCCTCAACGTGACGTCGCGGGCGATGCGCACCGACCCGGTGACGCGGCCGGTGGAGTCGCGTACCGGCGTCACCACCAGCGAGACCTCCACGGGCACGCCGTCCTTGGGCTGGCGTGTCACTTCGAGCATGGGAATGGCCTCGCCGCGGCGCACCGCTTCGAGCAGGTGCTGCTCGCGCGGAAGGTCCTCCAGCGGAAGATGGTCGGCGAGCTTCTTTCCGACCGCATAGTCCGCGTCGTAGCCGAAGATCTCTTCGGCGTGGCGGTTCCAGAAGGTGACGGTGCCGTCGACGTCCTGGGCCACGATGGACACTTCGGAGGTGCCGGCGACGGCCTCGAACATGCGAGCCTTGGTGCGGTCGGCGTGCTCGGAGCCGAAGTCCTCGAGCTCCGCGATCCAGACGCCGGGCTCGGGGCAGAACGTCTCCAGGCGCCAGCGGCTCGCGGTGGTGGCGCCGGCAAACTCCATGCGGTGCGGCGCACCGTCGGCGGACGCGGCGCGGAGGGCGTCCCATTGCGCGGGCTCGGCGACGCCGGGGGTGGCGTCGTGCAGCGCGGTGCCCGCCACCGGGGCCACGGCCTGCCACGCCGCGTTGGTGGTGCCGACGTGAAGGTCGCCGTCGGCGCCGACCCAGCCGCAGGCCACGGGCGCGGGCTTGCGATGGAAGACGGCCCCGCAGACGGCAGCGCGCCGGGCGAGCAGGGCGTCATGGGGGTCGACGGGGTCGGGCATGAACGGGTGTGCCTTTGCTCGGCGAGGGCGCTCCGACATCGGTCCCGCGAGGCCGAGCATCGCGGCGGCGACGGAGCTGCGAATTTGGGGTCTGGCGGTCCTGCTCGTCAACGGTCTCCCGCGGGTCGGCGCCCAGAAACGCCCGGGGAAGTCGTCGAGCCACCTCCAGCGTGGTGCGTTCGCGGACGATATGGTAGAGAAGCGCGGTGCATGCGCCGGCGTCGTCCGGCGCCGCCCACGGCAGGAGGTTCCCGTGAAGCTCTCCGAGCTCATCGACGTCCGCGAGCTGGCCGCATTGTGCGAGAGCTTCACCGCCGCGACGGGGGCGGTGACGGCGCTCCTCGACCTCGACGGCGAGGTGCTCGTCGCCACGGGCTGGCAGGACATCTGCACCCGGTTCCATCGGGTGCATCCGCAGACAGCGGCGCGGTGCCGCGAGAGCGACACGGTGCTGGCGAGCCGCCTCGGCGCCGGCGCCCAATACAACGCCTACCGCTGCAAGAACGGCCTCGTCGACGTGGCGGTGCCGGTGACCATCGGGGACGAGCACGTCGCGAATTTCTTCACCGGACAGTTCTTCTTCGAGGCGCCGGACCGCGGCCACTTCGAGCGCCAGGCCCGCGAATTCGGCTTCGACGAGGCGGCGTACCTGGCCGCCATGGAGCGGGCTCCGGTGATCTCCGTCGCCAAGGCCGAGGCGATCATGGCGTTCCTGACGCGGCTCGCCACGGTCATCGGCGAGATGGGGCTCGCCAAGCTGAAGCTGCAGCACGCCAACGCGCGGCTGCAGGCCAGCGACGCCATCGTGCAGTCGACGGACCTCGCCGTCGTGGGCCTCGCGCTCGACGGCACGGTGACGAGCTGGAACCCCGGCGCCGAGCACCTCTTCGGCTTCGCGGCGGCGGAGATCGTCGCGACGGCTTCGGAGGTCCTGTTCCCCGACGACCGGCGCGCCGAGGCGGCGGACCTGCTCGCTCGCATCGGCCGCGGCGAGGTGGTCACGCACTTCGAGACGGTGCGGCGGCGCAAGGACGGATCGTCCGTCGAGGTGTCGGCGACGAGCTCGCCGATTCGCGACGACCGCGGCGCCGTCACCGGCGTGGCCCAGATCCTCCGTGACGTCACCCAGCAACGGCGCGCCGAGCTGCTGCTGCGCGAGAGCGAGCAGCACTTTCGCAACCTCGCCAACGGCGGCAGCACGCTCATCTGGACCGCCGGCCTCGACAAGCTCTGCAACTACTTCAATGAACCATGGCTCCGCTTTCGCGGGCGGACGCTCGCCCAGGAGATGGGCAACGGCTGGGCCGAGGGCGTGCACCCCGACGACTTCGACCGCTGCCTGCACACCTACGTCACGGCCTTCGACGCCCGCGAGGCGTTCAGCATGAACTACCGCATCTCGAACGCGGCCGGCGAGTACCGCTGGCTTCGCGACGACGGCAACCCGCGCTTCGACAGCCGCGGAGCGTTCATCGGATACATCGGCTTCTGCTACGACATCACCGACCAGATGATGGCGGCCGAGGAGCTCGAGCGGCACCGCCACCACCTCGAGCAGATCGTCGAGGAGCGCACCCGCGCGCTCGCGCAGGCCAAGGAGGAGGCCGAGGCGGCCAATCGTGCCAAGACGGTCTTTCTCGCCAACATGAGCCACGAGCTGCGAACCCCGATGAACGGCGTCATCGGCATGACCGAGCTGGCGCTGCGGCGCGCGACGGACCCGAAGCTCGTCGAAATGCTCGGCAAGAGCAAGACCGCGGCGGCGCACATGGTCTCGGTGATCAACGACATCCTCGACATGGCGAAGATCGAGGCCGACCGCCTGCCGCTGAACGCGAGCAGCTTCGCGCCGGCGCAGGTGATCCGTGACGTGCTCGCGATGCAGGAGGTGTCGGCGCACGCCAAGGGGCTGAGGCTCGAGAGCTTCATGGCCGACGACGTTCCGCCGCGGCTGCTGGGCGACGCGTTCCGGCTGCGGCAGATCCTGCTGAACTTCGTCGGCAACGCGGTGAAGTTCTCCGATCGCGGGCTCATCGCGGTGTGCGCCAGCGCCGAGCCCCTCGACGACGGCGCCGTGCGGCTTCGCGTCGAGGTCGCCGACGAGGGCATCGGCATCAGCGCCGAGCAGCGGTCGCGGCTCTTCAAGCCGTTCAGCCAGGTCGACGCGTCGTCGACGCGCAAGCACGGCGGCACCGGGCTGGGGTTGATCATCTCGAAGCGCCTGGCGGAGCTCATGGGGGGCGATGCGGGCGTGGTCAGCACTCCCGGCGTGGGGAGCACCTTCTGGTTCACGGCGCGGCTCGAGCGGGTGCAGCGGCCGGCGGCGGCGCCGGCTGGGGCCGCGTCGCCCAGCGAGGCGAGCTTTCGCGAGCGCTTCGGCGGGCTGCGCGTGCTGGTGGTCGACGACGAGCCCATCAACCGGGACGTGGCGCAGATCCAGCTCGAGATGCTGGGGCTGCTCGTCGACACCGCCGAGGACGGCGCGGCGGGGGTGGCTCGGGCCACGACCGGTACGTACGCGGCGATCCTCATGGACGTGAACATGCCGGTGCTCAACGGCCTCGAGGCGACGCGGCGGCTTCGCGCGGACCCGCGGGGCCAGCGCACGCCGATCCTGGCGATGACGGCCAACGCCTTCGCCGAGGACGAGGCGCGGTGCCGCGAGGCGGGCATGGACGACTTTCTCGCCAAGCCGTTCTTGCCGGAGCGGCTCATGACGCTTCTCGCGCGGTGGCTCGGCCCGGCGGCGGGTGAGGTCCGGGCGTAGCAGCCGCTCGCAGGCCGCCGTGCGTCCCCGCGGGAGCCAGCGTCAGCGCGGCGTGAAGCGGTAGCCCGCGCCCGGCGCGATGGTGCCCTCGACGTCGAGCCCCACGAGGCGCCCGGCGGTCTGGTCGTAGGACTCGATGCCGACGGTGGCCGAGCCCCCGCGGGTGTTCGCGTTCATGCGGCTCTCGCTGCAGTACGCGAACTCGATGACGTTGGTTCCTTGGAACAGACGGATTTCGAAGGTCACCGCGCTGGCGTTGTCCCAATAGAATGAAGCGTTGGTCCATTTGACGTGCGCGACGCGGGACGCGGCGGCACCGTCGGTCCACGCCTGGGCGACGCTCGACGCGCCCGCGGTGAGGACGAGATCGTCCCAGAACGGCGCCACCACGCCGCGCGGAAGGTGGTCGAAGGGAAGCGTGGTGTTGCGCCAGCTCCCGCCGGGGTCCGACGCCATGGTCTCCGTCGTCACGAAGCTCAGGAAGCCGTTGCTGTAGAACGCCACGCGGTCGAAGGCCTGGCCGAAGAACGTGAACCCGAAGCCCAGCGCCGTGATCGGCGCGGCGACGTCGTCGCCGTCGTTGAGCGTCGTCACTCCCGACATCGGAACCGTCGTGCACCCGAGCGCAGGAACGGGGTCCACGGTGTAGCTCGTCGCAGGGGCGGCGGGCGTCGCCACGAGGTCGACCTCGAAGGCGCCAGCGTTCCCCGTCGTCATGCTCATCGAACCATCGACGACCACGAAGTACGTTCCCGCGGGAAGATCCATGGTGCCGCCGCCGGCCTGTCCCGCGGCGCCAGCGTTGTTCGCGCACGCGACCTCGTCGAAGAAGCGGTGGTCGCTACGGGCGTCCTGCACCGTGCAGTCCTGCGTCCAGTACACCGCCGGCGCGAACTGCCCCGAGGTCGTGGGACGCGCGCTCCACGTCACGTGCATGGCGCCGGCGAAGGTCACGGTGAAGCCGACGTCGGGCGCCATGTCGGAGCCGGCCGCGCAGGTCCCTCGGTAGTCGTTCGTCGCGCCCGACGTGGTGCCCGTGAGCATGTAGTGGCCCGGACCGCTCACCTGCGCGGTGCCCGTCACCGAGCAACGATCGCTCGCGCCGGCGACGACGGAAGGTCCGGCGTCCACGGGACCGGTGTCGGGCGGTCCCGCGTCCACGGCGGTGGCGTCCGACGGACCGGTGTCCGACGGGCCGGTGTCGCGGAGCCCGGTGTCCATCGGGCCGGTGTCGGGCGATCCCGCGTCCACGGAGCCGGCGTCCGAGGGACCGCTGTCCATCGTGCCCGTGTCGAGCGGTCCTGCGTCGGGCGTGCCCGCGTCGGGCGTGCCCACGTCGGGCGTGCCCACGTCGGGCGTGCCCACGTCGGGGGATCCCGCGTCCAACGGCTCCGCGTCGGTCGTCGTGGCGTCCGACGGAGCGGTGTCCACCAGCGCGTCCGTCGTGGCGGCGTCGGGGGCGCTCGCGTCCAGGGAGCTTGCGTCCGAGGCGTCGGTGCGATCGTCCGCTGCCGCGTCGCCGGCATCGAGGACCACCGCGTCGGCCGTCGCCGCACCATCCGGCGCCGCGAGGAACAACGGGTTCTGGAGTGCGCACGCGCCGGACGCGATCACCACGAGCGGAAGCGTGCGGCGCAGAATTTTCATCCTGCGCTCGACGGTACCATCGAAGTCAACGGGGTCGGACCTCCGAAAGTCGGTTGCTGCGCTGGGCCCCGTTCGCCCGCTCGCACTCCGTCCACGTACGACATCGGTCGCCGGCCTCACCGTCGATTCGCGAAGGAGCCCGGGGTCTCTCCCACCAAGCGCTTGAAGTCTCTGGTGAAGTGCGCCTGATCGGCGTAGCCGAGCGAGGCCGCGAGGGTGGCGAGATCCGGCGGATGGGGGCCCCGGAGCTGCGCCGCTGCCTCGTGCAGGCGATATCGCTGGATCACCCACTTGGGGCTCACGCCGACGTACGTGCGAAAGGCGCGTTGCAGCGCGCGCTCGTCGAGCCCGCTGGCGTCGCACAGGTCCGCGAGGCGCAGCATCGATCGATCGGCGGCCATGCGCTCGACGAGGTCGCGCAGGCGTACGACGGAGGGCGGCGGAGGCGGGAGCCGCGGTGCGAGGAAGGACTCGGTGATGGCGAAGCGCTCGTGGGGATCGCGCGTTGCTGCGATCGCCCGCAGCCACCCGGCGGTCTTCGCCGTCGAGGCGACGAGCTCGCCGAGCGGCACGACCCGGCCGGTGACACTGGTCATTGGTTCGCCCAGAACGGGCTGGAACATCGCTGGGCGGAAGGCGATCCCGAGCGTCCAGCCTTCGCCCTCCAGGCGAGCCGCGAGCCGACCGCGCCGCACGCCCACGACCTCCGCTCGTGGGCCGCCGACGGCGCTCACGGCCGTGATCTGTGCGGAAGGGTGCGGCAGCGCTGCACCCACGAACGGCGAGTCCAGCCGCCAGCGCACCGACCAGAGGTGATGAACGTAGGGCGCGAGCGCGGCGCCGGGCAGCGCGCGGCGGACATCGAGCAAGCCGTCGGCCCGGGGTGCGAGCACGACGCCGCGCGGGGGCGGCGGAGTTCCGTCGGGAATGTTCAATACACACCTTCACGATGGACGTAGACGACGCGCATGCTCCACGCCATCGACATCTCCGTCGCCGTGTTCCTTCGGGGACTCACCAACCTCGAGACGATACTCCGGAAGGGCGAGACCTTCGCCGAGGAGCGCGGGATCGCGCCGTCAGCGCTGCTCGAAGCCCGGCTCGCCGGCGACATGTTCTCGCTTGCAGCGCAGGCGCACTGGGCCGCCGAAGGGGCGAAGCTCGCAACCGCGCGCCTGCTCGGCGCCACCCTCGAGCCGCTGCCCGACGACGCCCGGACCTTCGCGGCGATCCACGAGCGCCTCGACGCGGCGATCGCCTCGCTCGAAGGGGTCGACGCCGATGAACTCGAAGCGGGCCTCGCGCGCACCATCGAGATCCCCCACCGCGGCGGCGTGCTGACGTACCGGGGCGATCGGTTCATCACGCAGTTCGCCGTCCCAGGCTTCTTCTTCCACGTGACGACGGCGTACGCGATCCTACGCCACGAGGGAGTCCCGTTGACCAAGGGCGACTTCATGGGGGGGTGAGCGCCGACGGATTCTCAACGCGGTGCCTGCGGCGCACGTCGCCTACCGGTCGGCCCGTTCCTCAG
>CAIMWA010000563.1 GCA_903845045.1 uncultured delta proteobacterium
ACGTGTGCCACTCGTTGATCGTCGAGTCGTACTGCACGCCGGGGTCGGCGCAGTGCCACGCGCTCTCGGCGACCTTGCGCCAGAGGTCCTTGGCGCGGAGCGTGTCGACGACGGCGCCGTTGGTGCGGGCCTTCGTCTGCCACTCGCCGTCGGCCTCGACGGCCGCCATGAACGCGTCGGTGACGCGCACGGAGTTGTTCGAGTTCTGGCCCGAGACCGTGTGGTAGGCCTCGCCGTTGAAGTCCGAGGGGTAGCCCGCGGCGATGAGCGCGTGGGCCTTCTTCTCCTCCTTCATCTTCCACTCGATGAAGTCGACGATCTCCGGGTGGTCCATGTCGAGGCAGACCATCTTCGCGGCGCGGCGCGTGGTGCCGCCGCTCTTGGTGCTGCCCGCCGCGCGGTCGAAGACCTCGAGGAACGACATGAGCCCCGACGACGTGCCGCCGCCGGAGAGCTTCTCTTGCCGCCCGCGGAGCGCGCTGAAATTCGAGCCCGTGCCGGACCCGTACTTGAACAGCCGAGCTTCGTTCTTCACGAGCTCGAAGATCGCCATGAGGTCGTCGCCGGCGCTCTGGATGAAGCACGCCGAGCACTGCGGGAACTCGTACGCCGTGCTGGTCTCGAAGACCGTCGCGTTGGCGTCGCTCCAAGCCCAGTTGCCGCCCTGGCCGGTGATGCCGTAGCGCTGGAAGAGCCCGCAGTTGAACCACACCGGCGAGTTGAACGCGCCGTACTGGTTCACGAGCATGAACGAGAGCTCGGACTCGAAGGTGTCGGCCTGCTCGACGCCCGCGAAGTAGCCGCGCGACTCGCCGGCCTCGCGGATCGTGTGCGCGATGCGGTGCACGACCTGACGCACGCTGGTCTCGCCCAGCGCGGCATCACCGTGGAGCCCGGCGCGGCGGAAGTACTTCGACACGACGATGTCCGTCGCCAGCTGCGACCACGACGCGGGCACCTCGGCGCCGCGCGTCGCGGCCACCACCGTGCCGTCGGGGTTGCTGATGACGCTGTCGCGGCGCTCGTACTCGACCTTGGCGAGGGGATCGACTCCCGCCGAGGTGTAGCGGCGCTGCAGCAGCTCGGACACACCCCGGGAGGTGCGTGTTCCGTTCGCGGGCGTTGCCGAAGGCTTCGTCACTCGGCTGATTTTCCCATGAATCGGTCCGTCGATGCTCAAAGTCGGTCCTCCCTGCGTTCGATGCTGGATGCACCTGTGCCCCTGAGACCCGGCTCCGGAGCTTCGTCCTCGCTCCGGCGCTAGGGCCGCCTCACAGGTGGGAAACCGTGGTGGCACGACCCCGGGGGTCCACGCCAGCGTCTCGGCACCCGGAACCCCGGCACGCGCCTCGCGTCGCCGGGATTCACAGCCAATTTTTCCGCCGGGGGGAGATACCCTGTCCGCCGTCACCGAAACGCCCCGCGAGAGCCGCGGCATCGACGCCCCGCCGCCCTCGTCTCCGCTGGAACTCCAGGTGCTTCCGCGATCCCGCGGCACCCCGGCGAGGGCTTCGACGCGGACTTACGCGGGGTTCCGACGGGCCGTGGCATGATCGCCGACGATGCTCCGGCGCCGCCCCATCGGTTCTTACCTCGCCCTGTTCTCCCTCGCGGTCGTCGGCGGCTGCGGTCCCGGCATCCGGCACCAGCTCGCGACGGCGGACCAACGGCACATCACCTACGACGACCTCTGCCACCTGCAGGACTGGTTCGATCAGCGCGCGGCCGCCCACGCGCCGGCGTTTCGGGTGCTCAACGAGACGGCGACGGACACCGCGCGCGTCGAGCCCGACGAGCGCGGGCGCATGACCCACGCGGCCCTCGGCGAGGGCACCTGGATCATCTCCGGCCGCGAGGACCGGCTGCGCTTCGACCGCCTGCTCCACGACGAGTACTCGCGGCTCCCGCAGCTCTCCCTGTTCGGCGAGGACACGCAGCTCCACGTGCACGTCGCGTACTGGCAGACGGGCTCCATCCGGCGCATCCGGCCCGACGTCGAGGTGACCCTCGAGGTCGACGGAGCCATCGTCGAGCTGCCCTCGCACCCGTGCATGGGCGAGTACCTCTTCGGCACCGAGGCCTACGCCATGCGCCGCAACGTGATGTCTGCCGAGAGCGCCCGGTCGCGCGGCGAGATCCCCGCGGGCTATGCCGACGCCGGGCCTCCGGCGGCCGACGCCAGCGACGACCGATGACCCCCGGAGACGGAGCCGAGTAGCCGCCGTGAACGCCCGCACCTTCGCCATCGGTCTCACGTCGTTTCGCGAGGCGCTGCGCGACCGCATCCTCTTCGCCGTGCTCGCCATGGGCGCGGCGTCGGTGCTGTCGGGCCTCGCGCTCGGCTCGCTCTCCTACGTCGACGCCGTGCGCATCGTCGTGGACCACGGCCTCGTCACGCTGTCGCTGCTCTCGAACCTCGTCGCGATCTTCCTGGGCACGACGTTCCTCTACAAGGAGCTCGAGCTGCGCACGCTCTACGTGCTGCTCGCGAAGCCCGTGTCGCGGCACGAGGTGGTGCTCGGAAAGTACCTGGGCATCCTTCTCACCGTCGCGGTGTTCATCACCCTCACGTCGTCGCTGCTGCTCGCCGTGGTGGCGCTCGTCGGCAGCGACGAGACCTCCGGCGGCGCCGCGCGCTTCAACGACGCCGTGGGCCCCGCGATGCAGCTCGCCCGCTCGCGCTGGCTCCGCGTCGGCGTGCTCGCCGCGCTCGCGTTGCTCGTGCCGCTCCCGCTGGCCTTTCCGAAGCTCCGGCGCTCGCTGTCGGTGGCCGTGGTGCTGCCCATGGGCCTCGCGCTGCTCGCCGGCTGCGCGACGCTCGCCCGCGCGGTGGTGCCCGCCGAGGCCGACTTCGTGCTCGGCGCTTCGCTGCTCGTCTTCGCCGAGGTGACCGTCACCGCCGCCGTCGCGATGCTCTTCTCCGCGTTCAGCACGCCCTTCGTCACCGCGGCGCTCTCCTTCGGCGTCTTCGTCATCGCGCGCAGCACGTGGCTCATGCAGCACCTCCCCCGCCGCGCCCACGCGGGCGGCGCGCGGGCCGTGCTGGGGGCCCTCGCCCGGGTCGTACCGAACCTCCACCTCTTCGTTCCGAGCCGCACGGTGCTCGTCACCGACGACCCCGGGCACCCCATCGCGGGCTACCTGCTGCTGGCCGTGGCCTACGCCGCGGTGTGGTCCGTGGGGCTGCTCGCCGGGTCGTGCCTGCTCTTCCGCCGGCGCGACCTCGTATGACCCCGCGGCTCCGCGCCGCCGTCGGCTGGACCGCGGCGCTGCTGCTCTTCTTCGGCATCGCGGTGGTCCGCGTGGCCGGCGACGCCCGCGACGCCCTCACCGAGGGACGAGCCGCCCTCGCGCGAGGAGACGGCGACCGTGGCGTGCGCGCGCTGCGCCGGGCCGCGCACCTGTACCTCCCCGGCAACGCCGTGAACACCGACGCCTGCGACGCCCTCGAGCGCTACGCCCGCGAGGAGGAGGCCCTCGGGCATCAGGCCCGCGCCGTCGAGGCCTGGCGCGCGATCCGCTCGAGCGCGCTGGCGACGCGGTGGCTCGTGGTGCCGTACCGGGCGCACCTCGACCGTGCGAACCGAAGCCTCGCGCGGCTCATGGCCCTCCTGCCGCCGCCCGCCGAGGAGCGCGACGTGTCCGTGGCGCGGCGCGAGGAGCTCCACTACGCGCTGCTGCTCGAGGACCGCGCCCCGGATCCGGCGTGGGTGCTGGTGCTCGGCGTGGGCGTGGCGCTGTGGCTCGGCGGTGCCTTCTACGCGGCGCGGCACGGCTGGGACGACGACGACCGCCCGCGCGCCCGCACCCTCGCGGCGACGGCGACGGCGGTGACCGTGGGCCTCGTGCTCTTCGTGCTGGCGCTGCGCCGCGCGTGACCGCAGCCGCCGCGCGGAAAATCGCGCTGCGCGGACGGCGTTGCCCTAAGATGCCAAGCTGAGCGCAGCGTGAACGAGAGCACCCCTCCCGCTGACGGCGACCCGGCGGCGCGCGAGACCCAAGGTCCCGGCGACGGGCCTCCGCGCGTCCCGCCCGCGACGGGCCCCTTTCACTGGTCGTCGCGACCTCCCGGCGAGGAGCTCGAGCGCGGCCGCGGCCGAGCCCCGGCGCCGCTCGACGTGCTGCTGCGATGGACCGAGGACCTCGACGACGAGCGTGCGGTCACGCTGTGGTCGGGCCTGAGCGCCATCGGCGACCAGAGCGACCGCGAGGCCGCGCTGCTCCGATGGATCGACTGGGCCGGCGTGCCGGTGCCCCTCGGCGTGAAGCTCCGGGACCTCGCCGATGCGGTGACGCGGCTCATCGCGGAGCTCGAGCGCCTCGTGGGCGACGCCGACCGCGTGCGCGACCTCGACCCCGCGGACCTCGTGCCGGTGACCCGGGCGCTGCTCGGATGGATGCGCGCGCGGGAGTCGCAGCCCGGCGTCGTGCTCGGCGCCGCGCTCACCATCGTGCAGGCCGCGGAGCTGCTGCGGGCGCGGGAGCCGGGTCGCCCCGCGGCCATGGGACCGGTGGCGATCCCCACGCTCATCGCGTCGCTGCGCCGTCGCATGGAGCGCGCGCCGACGGACGAGTGCGCCGAGCTCCTCGCCGTGTGCATGCGCGCCGAGCCGCCGAAGGTGCTGCCGACGTGGGCGGCGATGCACCTCGAGTTCGCGCTCCTCGAGGGCGACCTCCGGGGGCACTACGTTCCTGCGCTGGCGCGGCTTCCGTTCGTGGCGCCGGACGTGTGGAGCGACCTGCTCTCGCGCCGGGAGGCGCCGCGCGACGCCCTGCGTGCGATGCGCCTCGCCGCGGCCCTCGCCCAGCACGACCAGTTCGCGCGAGCGCTCCCCGACGCCGTCGCGGCCCGCGCCGCCGAGGCCCTCATCGCCGGGCTCGAGCACCCGCGCTTTCGCATCTGGTCGGGGTGCGCGCGGGCGCTGGGCCTGCTCGCCGGGAGCCTTCCCGCGGTGGGACGAAGCCTCGCCGAGCTGCTCGCCACCGAGGGCGCGACGCTGCGCCGCCGACGGGCCTTCGCGGCGCTCGCGAACGTGGGCGACGGCGCCGACGCGGCGCTCGTGGCGCACCGCGACGACGTCATCATCGCCGTCGAGACCCCCATCGAGGACCGTCCGACGCCGCTGCCCACGGGCGGGTCGGACACCGGGAGCTGGTCGCTCTCCCTCGCGGCGCAGGCGGCGGCCTTCGCGGTGGCGCTGCCCGACCGCGTGGCCCTCGGCGATCCGCGCTGGGACACGCTCGCCATCGCCTTCGCCGAGCGGGGCGGTCCCGACGCGTGGCTCGCCGTCGCTCGGGCGCTGCAAGAGGTCGTTCGACGGCACCCCGACGTGCTGGCGGCCGCGCGGGGCGTCGCCGCGAGCGTGCAGGCGCGGGCCCTGGGGGTGGTGTCGTCGAGCGCGGACCACGAGCGGGCCGAGCGCGCCGCGGCCATCACCTCGCGCATCCTCGGGCAGGACGAGCCGTCGTGTCCGCAGGCGCTGGTCGCCGAGGTCGCGCGGTCCGTGGGCCACGCGCCGGCGGCGATGGCGGTGCGGGCGACGCTCGAGACCTGCGGCCGCGAGATCGAGGCGCGCATCGCGCGGTCCATGAAGCACCTCGGTCGCGAGGCGCCGCGCGACGTGGCGCTGGGGTGCCTCGCCCTCGAGGAGATCGTCGACCTCGCCGTCGACGGCGACCTCGAGGTCATCGCCAACCACGTCGGCGAGGCCGGCGGCCGCACCGTCGCCCTGGCCCTCGTCGACCGGCTGCGCGATCAGCTCCTGAAGATGGTGTGGTCCGGGCTGCGTCGCTCGACGCCGGCGGCCGCGGCGTGGCGGCGCTGGCTGCTGCGCACGGCCACGGTGCTCCCGCGGGTGCCCCCGACGAACCGTCACGCCGCCGAGGAGTCGGTGCGCGAGCAGGTCATCGAGACCCTCGAGCGCATCGCCGAGGACCCGCTCGCCGGCCAGCGCGCCCTCGAGCGCCACGTCGCCGCAGCGCTGGTGGAGCTCGCGGCGGCCCTGGCCCCCACGCTCGGCGACGGCGCCATCGTGGCCGTCACGACGTGGATGGCCCAGCGCGGCGTGCTCGGCGCCGGCCACGTGCGCCTGCGCCGCTGGATCACCGACGAGGCCGCCGGCGATCGAGTGCAGAAGTGGTTCCGCCTCGTCGAGCTGATGTCCCGCACCGGGCGCGACGCGGCCGCGGACGTCGCCTCGCTCGCCGACATGGTGGGAGCGCGCTGCCGCCTCGGTCGCGCCCTCGGCACCCTCGCGGCGTGCTGCGCCGCCATCGCCGACCGCCGCCCCGAGGCCCACTGGTCCGGCCTCGCGCGCTTCGACCTCGGCGACATCGCGGCGGCGGCCGAGGAGCTCTCGCGCGTCTCGCACGATGCGTCCTTCGCGCTCACCCTCGACCGAGAGCGGGCACCGGCGGCGCACCGTCCCCCGCGGGCCGCGGCGGTGCCCCTGGCCGAGCGGGCGGCGCAGCTCGACCGGCTCCTCACGTCGACGTCGCTCAAATTCGTCGACGCCGCGCGCCGCGCCGCAGTGGTCGAGAACTACCTCGGCGAGCTCGGGTCGCTCTGCGAGGGCATCGCCAACGCGTGCGGTCCGCTCCTCGAGCCGGCGGTGCGCGGGGCGCTGGCGCGGGCGATGGTGGCGGTGCGCACGGCGGCGTCGGTGTCGTCGGAGTCCGCCGAGGGCGACGTGCGCCACATCGGGCGGCTGCGCGTCCTCGGCGAGCTCTCGAGCGCGCACGAGGGCGGCATGGCCTCGACGTTCCTCGCCGAGGGACCGGCGCCGGGCAAGCGCGTGGTCGTGAAGCTGCTGCCCTGGTCGGGGCTGCGGGGCGCGTCGTCGGAGACCGCGCGGGCGCTCTTCGAGGGCGAGATGCAGCGCCTCGCCGCGGTGGTGCACCCGAACATCGTCGGCATCGTGGACGCCGGCTTCGTCGACGAGGGCGCGTACCTCGCGCTCGAGTACATCCCCGGCGCGTCCCTCGAGACGCTCCTGAACCGCCTCGGACACATGACCCCGACGGCGCTCGCGCCCATCGTGCGCGACGTCGCGCGAGCGCTCGCGTACCTGCACCAACGCGGCGTGCTGCACCGCGACGTGAAGCCCGCGAACCTCCTCGCGCAGTTCGAGCTCCCCGACGGCGAGGAGCTCACCGCCGAGTCCCTCGCCGAGGTCGAGCTCGTGCGCGCGGTGCTCATCGACTTCGGCATCGCCATCGAGACGACGAGCGCCGGCGCGCACGAGGGCATCACGGGCACGCCGGGATACATCCCGCCGGAGGTGGTGCGCGGCATCGAGCCCTTCGGCCCCGCCGTCGACGTGTACGCCCTCGCGGTGGTGGTCTTCGAGATGCTCTGCGGGAGCAACCCCTTCCTCGTCGGCGAGCCGGACCTCGAGACGGTGCTCGTGCGCCACGGTTCGCTCACGCTGCCGTGGTCCGACCTGCCCGAAATGCCCGAGCGCGCGGGCGTCGTGCGTCTGCTCCAGGAGTCGACGCGCATGGACCCGGCGCAGCGCCCCACGATGAGCGCGTTCCTCAAGCGCTGGACCGAGCTGTCCGCGAAGTTCTGAAGATCGATTTCGCTCGCGATCGGCTTCGCCGCGGGCTGAAGCCCTCTCACTTCTACACATCTACGAGCTCCCGGTGGGGAGGATCATTTCCTCACTCTTCCCGACGAAACGGCTCGCATCGCCCACGCCCGGCGGACGAGCAGCCGGGCTCTGCCC
>CAIMWA010000564.1 GCA_903845045.1 uncultured delta proteobacterium
ACCCTTCGAGACCCCCCACAACAGAGATCGCCATGAAGCATTCCAAGCTCGCTCAGGTGGTGTGTGCCTGCCTCGCTGCCTCCTTCGCGCCGGGCTGCGGCAGCGATTCGGGCAACGGCAACGGCAACGGCAACGGCAATGGGAACCCCAGCTGCAACGCCGGCTCCGGAGCGGTGTCCGGCAGCTGGCGCACGGTCTCGAGCGGCTTCACCGAGGCCGTGCTCTCCATGTGGGGCACCGATCCGGCGAACTTCCTGGCGCTCTCCGAGAACGACCTGCGCAAGTGGAACGGCTCGGCCTTCGTGGCCGGCCCGACGCTCTCGTTGGCCGACGACATGGGCAACCAGAACCTTCGCCTCATCGCCATCGGCGGCGTGGGCACGACGGTGTTCGCGTCCGGCGAGTCGATTCCGCCGAACGGGTCCGCCGAGTCGGGTCACGGAGCGATGCTGACGGTCACGCCGACGACCACGCGGTCGTTCAACGTCACCCTCGGCACGAACCTCGAGTTGCGCATGTTTTGGGGCGCGGCCATGAACGACATCTGGGCCGTCGGCGGCGACCAGGCCTGGCACTACGACGGCTCGCACTGGACGAACCACTCCATGGGCATCGTCGCCGACAGCGACCTTCAGGCGGTCTTCGGCTTCAACGGCCACGACCTCTGGGCGGTCGGCTCCAAGGTCTACCGCGGCGACGGCACCACGTGGACGCAGCAGACGCTGCCGGGATCGAACTACTACTACGGCGTCTGGGGCGCTGCGACGGGCGACGTCTGGCTCGTCGGCACCAGCGCTGCGCAGCACTGGGACGGGCGGCAGTTCAACAGCGTGCTCACCGGCACGACGAACGTGCTGCGCGCGGTGTGGGGCGCCTCCGCAACGGACGTGTGGGCCGTCGGCGCGGCGGGCACCTCGGTGCACTGGAACGGCTCGGCGTGGTCGCCGGTCACCACCGGCACGACCAACGACCTCCGGGTGATCCTGGGCTTCGCGTCGGGGAACGTTTGGGCCGGCGGGGACATGGGCACCATCGTCCACTACACGTCGGCGACGGCGGCGACGACGTCCACGGCGAATTGCGACGCCGGCACGACGAACTTCGGCGACGGACGCGGCATCCGCCTGGCAGCGGCGCAGGCGACGGCGTGCGCGCGACGCAGCGACGGCACCGCGGCGTGCTGGGGCAGCAACGCGAGCGGCATGATCGCCGACGGAACGCACAACACGCAGGGCGCGCCCACCGCGGTGATGGGCCTCACGGACGTCGCCGACATCGCCGTCGGCCGCTACCACGCGTGCGCGGTGAAGACCGACGGCAGCGCCTGGTGCTGGGGTGCCGGTCGCAACGGGCAGATCGGCAACGGCATGATGGTCGACGCCGCGACGCCGACGCAGGTGCTCAACATCACCGACGCCATCGCCGTGGCGGTCGGCGACTCGCACTCGTGCATCCTCCGGCGCTCGGGAACGGCCTCGTGCTGGGGCAGCAACGGCGCCGGGCAGGTCGGCGACGGCACCAATTCGGATCGCTCGTTCCCGACCACGGTCAGCGGTCCCACGGACTTCGCGCAGATCGCTGCGGGGCCGAGCCACACGTGCGGCATCCGCTCGAACGGCGGCGTGGTCTGCTGGGGCAACGGATCGCAGGGGCAGCTCGGCAACGGCGCCACGGCCAACAGCGCCCAGCCCGTGGCGGTGCCCGGCATCGCCGACGCGGTGGCCCTCGCGACGGGCACCGGACACACGTGCATCGTGCGCAGCGGCGGCGGCGTGCAGTGCTGGGGCGGCAACACCGGCGGACAGCTCGGCGACGGAACCACCGCGACGCACTCGTCGCCGATCGCCGTGACGGGCGTCACCGGCGCCGTTCGCGTCGCCGCCGGCGGACTGCACTCGTGCGCGGTGCTGCGCAGCGGCGCGGTGCAGTGCTGGGGGTCGAACACCGCGGGTCAGCTCGGCGGCGGGACCACCATGGCGAGCACCGCGCCGGTCACCGCGATGGGCGTCACCCGCGCCATCGCCGTCAGCGCCGGCTTCGACTACTCGTGCGCGCTGCAGGGCGATGGCACCGCGCTCTGCTGGGGCAGCAACATGAACGGCCAGCTCGGTCGCGGAAACGTCGGCGGCACGGGCCCCGCCCCGGCCGCCGTCGCGGGCCTCTGATCGCGCCCCCCGCCGCGCGGTCCGTCCTCCGGGCCGCGCAGCGCCTCCCCCCTCGTCCGATCCTCAGTTCTGGTCGGCTTCGCTGCCCGTGCAGTCGCGCAGCGACAGCGGCATGTAGATGCACGCCGCGTTGCACGCGCCGGGGCACGTCGAGCACGCATACTGATTCGAGACCATGCAGAAGGTCCCGAAGAGCGGGTCCGTGAAGCCGCCGGCCACCGGGCAGGTCCAGTTGTTGTTGTCCGTGTAGGCCGTCGGCTGCGTGGTGCACACCGTCGCCGCGAGCTTCCACGCCCGGCACGCGAGCGAGTCGCCGGTGTTGTACGGATACGTTCCGCCCTGGTTCGTCGCCGCCGTCGCCGTGTAGCCGCTCGTGCTGCAGCCCGCGATGGGCGACGTCCACCCGTGGTAGAGGATCCCGGTCACGCAGTGGCCCGAGGCGCACCCCATGCCGCTGCCGCAGGCCATGCCGCAGCCGCCGCAGTTGCGCGCGTCGCTCTGGGTGTTGGAGCACACCCCGCTGCAGAACGTCGTGCCCGTACCGCAGGCCTGGCAGTGCGACGCGACGCACACCTGGCTCGCCGGACACGTCGTCCCGCACGTGCCGCAGTTCGTCCGATCCGTCGTCGGGTCGGTGCAGACGCCGCCGCAGGTCGTGCCGAGGCCGCCCGCGGCGTTGGTGCAACGGCACGCTCCGGCCACGCACGACTCGCCGGTCCCGCACGCGTGACCGCACGCGCCGCAGTTGTGCGTGTCGACGGTGGTGTCGATGCACGTCCCGCTGCACGTCGTGCCCGTGTGGCCCGCGAAGGTGCACACGCACGCGCTCCCCGTGCAGGTCTCGCCGGTCATGCACGCGTGACCGCAGGCGCCGCAGTTGTTCCGGTCCGTCGTGGTGTCGAGGCACGTGCCGCCGCAGGTGGTGCCCATGCGTCCGCCGGTCAGCGTGCATCGGCACACGCCCGCGGTGCAGGTCTCACCCGTGGCGCACGCGTGCCCGCACGCGCCGCAGTTGGCGTTGTCCGACGCGACCACGACGCACGCAGCGCCGCAGCGGGCCTGGCCCGTGGTGCATGGCGCCACACAGGAACCACCCACGCAGAGGCGATCCGGCGCGCACGCCCGCGCGCACATGCCGCAGTTGGTGTTGTCGGTGCGGGGATCGACGCACACGCTCGAGCACACCAGGCTCGGCGCTCCGCACACGGCCGCGTCGACGCCGACGAGCGGCCGGCAGCGACCGGTCTGGCACGCGAAGCCGGTGAGGCACGCGATGCCGCAGGCGCCGCAGTTGCCAGGGTCGTTCTGCAGGTCGACGCAGCGCCCGCTGCACGTGGTCTGCGACGCCGCACATGAAGCCGCGCACGCGCCGCCGGTGCAAACCTGCCCCGCAGGACACGCAACGCCGCACGACCCGCAGTTCAGCCGGTCGGTAGTGGCGTCGACGCACAGCGCGCCGCACTGCACGGTACCCGTCGGGCAGATCAGCATGCAGGCGCCGCCGTTGCACACCTGGCCGGCCCCGCAAGCGTGCCCGCAGGTGCCGCAATTCAACCGGTCGGTGTCGACGTTCACGCACATGCCATCGCAGGCGGTGCGTCCCGCCGGGCAGTCGACGTGGCACACGCCCATGCGGCAGAAGCTCGGCGACGCGCACGCGTGCCCGCACGACCCGCAGTTCGTAGAGTCGTTGGCGGTGTCGACGCACGCGCTCCCGCAGGTGATGAGCCCCGACGGGCAGCCCACGGCCGTGCAGGCGCCGGCGACGCACCGCTGACCGGAAGCGCACGCCGTACCGCACGCCCCGCAGTTCGTGTTGCTCGTCATCACGTCGACGCAGCTGTTGCCGCAGGTCGTCTGCGCCGCAGGACACACGAGCGAGCAGGCGCCGCCGTCGCAGATCTGGCCGAGCGGGCAGCGCATGCCGCAGCCGCCGCAGTTGCGCTCGTCGGAGCGCGTGTCGGTGCAGGCAGCGCCGGTCGCGATGCCCGCATCGTTCTGGAGGTCGCAGCGGGCGTACATCGCACCGCACGAGACGGTGCAGCTCCCCTGCGAGCACACGAGCCCCGCCGCGCACGCGTGGTCGCACGCTCCGCAGTTCGTTCGATCGGTCTGAAAGTCGACGCAGCTCTGGCCGCACCGCGCCTCGCCCGTCGGACACGCGCCGAGGCATCGGCCGTTGACGCACATCTGGTCGCTGGCGCACGTGAAGCCGCACGCGCCGCAGTTGGTCGGGTCCGCCGCGAGGCTGACGCACACCTGGCCGCACTGTGACTGCGGATCCGTGCACGTGATGCCGCCGATGTCCTGCGTGACGCCGGAGTCGGGCTGCGCGGTGAAGCGGGAGTCCGTGGAGCCGCACGCGGACGCGAGCAGCGCCCACAGCGCGGCGACGAAGCGAAGAGAGGGGGTCGAGGTTCGCATGGCAGGTTCCACGGCGCTTTCGGGGTCTTCAGGGGATCGGCGTGAAGCGGACGCTGGTGTTCGGCGCCGGGAGGCACGCGTACACGGTGTCCGTCGTGCAGCCGCTGATCGCGGCGGTGCCCGTGGCGTTCTCGAGTCCCACGGTCGCCGTACCCGTCGTGGTCATGGCGCCGTACGCGAGGTCGATGGTGTTGCTCGACTCGGTGAAGACCGCCTCGGCGTTGATGTCGCTCGTGTCCGGGCAGCAGTTGTGGGTGTGGTTCCACTCGACCACGAACTGGCGGTTCGGCGCGGTGCCGAGCGTCGCCACGCAGATGCCCGGGGTGTTCGTGTAGAGGTCCCGCCAGAACGCCGCCACCACCGCGTTCGGCGCACTCGCCGACGGGATCGTACCGCCGAGCGAAATGGTGAGGTTGGCGTCCATGCCGATCCAGCCGTTCGACGAGACGGAGATCTGCGAGCCCGCGGGGATGTCCGTGGCCCAGTAGCGCAGGCCGATGGGCATCGTCGTGCGCACGGTGTTGTCGTCCGTCGCGGGGAGCAGCGTCACGACGCCGGGCAGCGTGCAGACGTCGACGTAGGTCACGCCGGCCGGTGCGAGGGTGCGGCGGTACCGCGTCGGCGGTGCGTTGGTGCAAGCGCCGGCGAGGCACACCTCCATGCCCGGACACACGGTGCCGCAGGTGCCGCAATTCGAGGCGTCCGTCGTGAGGTCCGCGCACGCGCCGTTGCAACGCACCTGGCCCGTGGAGCACACCGCGGCGCACGTGCCGTTGAGGCAGGTGCGGTCCGCCGCGCAGGCCATGCCGCAGGTCCCGCAGTTGCGGTTGTCGTTGCGCACGTCGGTGCAGTCGGCCCCGCAGCGCACGCTCGGCGCCGGGCAGAAAGGATCGGCGCTCATGACGGCGGTGCACGCCCCGGCAGCGCAGACCTGGCCGGCCGCGCACGCGTGGCCGCACGTCCCGCAGTTCGCGGGGTCCGACGCGACGATGGTGCAGAGCGACCCGCACAGGGTCTGACCCGTGGCGCAGGTGGCCGCGCACGCGCCGGCGGTGCACACTTGCGAGCCTGGGCACACGGTGCCGCAAGCGCCGCAATTCGCTCGGTTCGACGACAGATCCACGCAGCGCATGCCGCATTGCATCTGGCCCGTGCCGCACTCCTGGGCGCACGCGCCGGCGACGCACACGAGGCCGGCGGCGCAGACCGTCCCGCACGCGCCGCAGTTGCGCACGTCGCGCTGAAGGTCGACGCAGGTGTCGGTGCACCGGGTCTGGCTCGGCGCGCAGGCCGTTCCGCAGACGCCCGCGGAGCACAGGCTGCCGAGGGGGCAGAGGTGGCCGCAGACGCCGCAGTTGTCACGGTCGCTCTGCAGGTCCGCGCAGCGCGCGCCGCAGGACGTGGCCCCGGTCGGGCAGGCGCCGAGGCGGCAGCGCGACCCCTGGCACACGAAGCCCGTGGAGCACGACGCCCGGCACGATCCGCAGTTCGCGTTGTCGCTGGTGAGGTCCACGCAGCGGTCGCCGCACGACGTCTCGCCCTGCGGACACCCCGCGACGCACGCTCCGGCGACGCAGAGCTGCCCCGCGGCGCAAGCGTGGTTGCACATGCCGCAGTGCTGCCGGTTGTTCGTGAAGTTCGCGCAGAACGCCCCGGCGCCACCGGTGGGGGTGCACGACGCGGTGCCCGCAGGACACTGCGTCGCACACGCGCCGTCGACGCAGAGCTGTCCGGCGCTGCACGCGGTTCCGCACGCGCCGCAGTTGGCCTGGCTCGTCTGGAGG
>CAIMWA010000565.1 GCA_903845045.1 uncultured delta proteobacterium
CACGGACCCGCCGCGCATGGCGCGCTTCTTCCAGAACGAGCTCGCGCACCGCGGACGCACGCAGCAGTCCTTCGCGGACACGCCGGCCTTCGGTGGCCCCATCCACGACCAGATGCTCTACCAGCCGACGGCGTGCACGGGCTCCAACGGCATCGACGCCGACGGAACGATCCACTGGTCGGGCCTTCCGGCGCGGTACATCTACGTGCTCGACCAGGGGTCGGCGAACCCCGGCGTGCCGCCGAACCTCGACATGCCCGCGGGCGTGCGCTGGCGCGTCGACGTGCCGACGACGGCGTCGGGCGTGCGCAGCGGCATCACCTACGGCCAGGTTCCGACCGCGGCGGTGCAGCGCTTCCCCGCGACGGGTACGCCGGCGGCGCTGGTGCCGGGCACGACGTACTACCTCTACGTGCTCTACGACGTGGGCTTCCCGCTCACGCGGTGCACGTTCACGTTCTCGCGCTGACCGACGCAGCGCGCATCATGAGCGCTCGTGAACCGTTCATGAGCGCTCGTGAACGCGAGACGTTCGCGCCTACAGGTCGATGGGGATCCAGAACATCCGCATCTGGCTGTGCGTGCCCGAGCGGCGGTAGCCCGCGAGGCCGAAGAGCACGTTCCAGGAGACGTCCTCGGGGCGCGGGCGCGCGTACGAGAAGATCGGGAGCAGGTGCCACTCGTAGGAGCGCACGCCCTCGCGCACCGACGAGATCCACAGGAAGTTGCCCGCGAGCATGTGCACCGACTCCGGCGTGCTGAAGCGCCAGAAGAGCGGGGTGATCACCGTCGCGCGCGTTCCCGCCTCCTCGTTCTCGAAGTCGAAGACGAGCGGGGCGATGACCGTGTGCCGGCGCGGACCCGTGCGGCCCGTGAACACCAGCGGGTAGATGTTGAAATAGTTGCTGCCCGGCTCGCTGTGCTGGTGGATCGTCGGCAGCACCCAGGTCGTGTTCGAGGCCTCGGTGTGCCGATGGTAGAAGAGCGGGAAGAACGCCTCGCTGTGCGCGCCGGTGCGGGGCTCGCGCGACGAGTAGAAGAACGGGAGCACGGCGTCCCAGTTCGTGGTGCCGCGGTGGCGCTGGTAGAGCGGCGTGACGAGCGTCGAGCTCTCGGGGTCGCGGTGGTAGTACGCCACCGGCGACGCGAAGGTGCGCTCGTCGGGCCCGCTGTACCAATGGAACAGCGGGAACACCGTGGTGCGCGACGTCGTCGCGTCGTGGCGGTGGAAGAAGATCGGCGCGAGGTTGAACGACTGGCTGTCGGCCGTGGCCTGGTGCCAGAACGGACCGACCACGGTGAGGCTCGTGCCGTCGGTGCGCCCGTGCTGGTGGTACGTGAGCAACGGCGGGATGAGCACGTAGCTCGACGTGAGGTCGCTGCCGCCGAAGACGACGGGCGCGAGGCCCCAGTCGGTGTCGTTGCGCAGCCGGTCGTAGAAGAACGGACCCGCCACGGTGAGCGCATGCTCGGGGCGCCACGTGTGGTACGTGAGCAGCGGCGGGATCACGAGGTGCTCGCGGGCCAGCGCGCCGTCGCGGCCGAAGCTCTCGCCGTAGAAGAACAGCGGGGCGAGGCCGACGGCGAGGCCGTGCGCCTGCGACGGTCCCTCCCAGCGATGGAGATAGAACGGCGGGACGATGTCGGTGCCGAAGGTGCCGCCCTCGTCGGTCTGTCCGCGCCAGCGGAAGTACAGCGGGAACAGCACGTCGGCGCGCAGCGTCGGCGACCGATGGTGGAAGTACGGCGGCACCAGCCACGACTCTGCGTCGCCGCGGCGCTCGCGGTAGAACACCGGAAAGATCACCGTCGTCGCGCGCGTCGCCGACCGCTCGAGGAGCAGCAGCGGAGGGATGAGCGTGCGGTGCACCTCGCTGTCGGGCGCGAGGAGTCCGGGCACGGCGCCGGGCGCGGGACCGAGCGTCGCCTGCGCCTCGGGGGTCAACGGCGGGGCTGCGGCGGCGGGGCGCGCCGCGGGGGCCGGGGCGTCACCCGAAGCGGCCGCGGGGGCATCGCCGGAAGCCGTGGTGGCGGGCGCATCACCGCTGGTCGCGGGGCTCGAGGCGGGGTCGGTCGTCGCGGCGCCGTCGGGTGCGGGCGCGGGTGCGGACTGGGCGCGTGCGAGCCCTGCGCCGTCGAGGAGCGCGAGGCCGAAGGCCACGCTGGGGAGCCACCGTCGAAGCATGGGCGTGGGGATCCTACCGCGCTCCGAGCGCTTCGGTGGCGAGGGTGTGGATGCTCTCGGCGCGCGGGAGCGACTGCTGCTCGCCGGTGGCCATGCGCTTCATGGTGACGGTGCCGTTGGCGACCTCGTTGCCGCCGAGCACGAGCACCACCGTCGATCCGAGGTCGTCGGCGCGGCGCATCTGGCTCTTCATGCTTCCGAAGCGCGTGTCGACGGTGGCCGTGACGCCGTTGGCGCGAAGCTCCTTGGCGAGGGCGAGGGCGGCGGCGAGCACCGGCGTCTCGTGGGACTTCGCCGCGGCCACCACGGCGACGCGGAAGGGCTTCGGCGCCTCGGGCTGCGGCGCCGCGAGGAGCAGCCGCTCGATGCCCATGGCGAAGCCGATGGCGGGCACCGGCGCGTGGCTGCCGAGCTCGGTGAAGAGCGCGTCGTAGCGACCGCCGCCGCAGAGGGTGTCCTGCGCGCCGAGGGAGCCCGACGTGTCGACGATCTCGAAGACCGTGCGGGTGTAGTAGTCGAGGCCGCGCACGAGGCTCGGCGTCACCTCGAAGGGAACGCCGAGGGCGCGGAGGTACTGCTGCAGCAGCTCGAAGTGCGCCCGGTCCTCGTCGCCGAGGGAGTCGAGGATGCTCGGCGCGGCGGCCTTGAGGGGCTGGTCCCGCGGGTCCTTGGAGTCGAGGATGCGCAGCGGGTTGCGCTCGAGGCGCGAGGCGGAGTCCGGCGAGAGCGCGTCGCGGTGCGGCGTGAAGTAGGCCACGAGGGCGTCGCGGTAGCGCGCGCGGGCGTCGGGTCCGCCGAGCGAATTCAACCGCACGGTGCACTGCGTGATGCCGAGGCTCGCGAGGAACGACGTGGCCAGGTCGATGACCTCGGCGTCGGCGGCGGCCGAGGCGTCGCCGTAGATCTCCGCGCCCACCTGGTGGAACTGCCGGTAGCGTCCCTTGGCGGGCCGCTCGGCGCGGAACATCGCTCCCAGGTACGACCAGCGCACCACGGGCTCGCGGTCGAGGACGCGGTGCTCGAGGGCCGCGCGCACGGCCGACGCGGTGCCTTCGGGGCGCAGCGCGAGGGTGCGGTCGCCGCGGTCCTTGAAGGTGTACATCTCCTTCTCGACGATGTCGGTGGTCTCGCCGACGCCGCGTTGAAAGAGCTCGAGCGACTCGCAGAGCGGCGTTCGCACCTCGGCGAAGCCGTAGCGCGAGCACACGGCACGGAAGTCGGCCTCGAGGCGCTGCCAGCGCGCGGTGGTGCCGTCGCCGGGAAGCAGATCGTTCATGCCCGAGACGGCCTGGAGCGTGCCCATGGATGCGGAAGCGCGGTGTAGACGGGTTCGCTCCGGGGGGCAAGGCACTCCTTGACGCCTCGGCGCGCGCGGCGGGATGGTGCGCGCACCCTCGTGAACCCCTTGTTGCGTACCCCGGCGGTCGATCTTGCGGCGATGGTGCGGTCCGGAGCGGTGACGAGCCGCGCGCTGGTCGAGGCGCACGTGGCGCACATCGAGCGCGTGAACCCGTCGCTGCGGGCCATGGTGCGCGACCGCTTCGACGCCGCGCGCGCCGAGGCCGACGCCGCCGACGCCGCGGTGGCCGCGGGCGATCGCGAGCTTCCTCCGTTTCATGGGGTGCCGTGCACCATCAAGGAGAGCTTCGCCGTCGAGGGCATGCCGTGGAGCGCGGGTCTCGTCTCGCGCCGCGACGTTCGCGCGAGCGAGGACGCAGTGACGGTGAAGCGCCTGCGCGCCGCCGGCGCCATCGTGCTCGGGGTGACGAACACCAGCGAGCTCTGCATGTGGATGGAGTCGGTGAACAAGCTCTACGGCCGCACGACGAGCGCGTACGACACCGGTCGCACCAGCGGCGGAAGCTCCGGCGGCGAGGGCGCGATGGTCGGCAGCGGCGCGTCGCCCTTCGGCCTCGGCAGCGACATCGGCGGATCGATCCGCATGCCGGCGTTCTTCAACGGGGTCTTCGGGCACAAGCCGTCGGGCGGGCTCGTCCCCGCGAGCGGTCAGTTTCCGCAGGCGTTCGGGGCGGCGGCGCTGATGCTCTCGACGGGTCCGCTCACGCGCAGCGCACGGGACCTGATGCCGTTGCTGCGGCTCGTCGCGGGTCCCGACGTCGGCGATCCGCTCTGTCGTCGCATGCACCTGGGCGACCCGTCGGAGGTCGATCTTCGCGGGCTCACGGTGCACGACGTGCGGGACGCCGCGAGCATCCAGGGCTCCCGCGTCGAGACGGAGCTCCTCGACGCGCAGGAGGCCGCGGTGCGGGCGCTCTCGGCGCGCGGTGCTCGGGTGCGGACGACGTCGGTGCCTGGTCTGGCCGACGCCTTCGAGCTCTGGAGCGCGGGGATGCACCAGCGCAACGAGGACTCCTTCGGCGAGCTCATGGGGGGCGACGGTCCGCCCATGGGAACGTGGGCGGCGTTGAAGGAGGTGCCGGCGGCGGTGCTGGGCCGCTCGGACTTCACGTTGCCGGCGCTGGGGCTCGTGCTCGCCGAGGTGCTTCCGGCGCTGATGCCGGGGCGCACGCAGAAGATGCTCGCGCGCGTCGAGGCGCTGCGTGGAAGGCTCGACGCGCTGCTCGGCGCCGACGCCGTGATGCTGTACCCGTCGCACACGCGGGTGGCGCCGAAGCACCACAGCGCGCTGCTCACGTTCATGGACTCGGGCCTCACGGGGGTGTTCAACCTTCTCGAGGTTCCGGTGACGCAGGTGCCGCTGGGCCTCGACGCGCGGGGCCTTCCGACGGGCGTCCAGGTGGTCGGTCCGCGCGGCCAGGACCACCTCCCCATCGCCGTGGCGCTGGCCCTCGACGAGGCCCTCGGGGGCTGGGTTCCGCCGCCGTTGTGGGCTTAGGAGGGGCCCCCACCCCCGGCCCCGCCCCCACGAGTGGGGGCGGGGAGGCCGGAGCGCGATCGGGGACACAGTTACGTTGTTGCGTTTCGGGGGCGCGCAGCCCCGCGTCACCGCGGATCGAAGAGGTCGGCGACTCCTGCGAGGGTTCCTGCCGCGTCGACGGAGACGCCCTCGACGAGCCGCGACACCGTGCGCACGAGCGATCCCTTGGCGCCGTCGAGGTCGCCGGCGATGACGGCGCGGAGGGTCTTGCGCTGGGCCGACGTGAATGTGAGCGGTCCGCCGCCGCAGGAGCGGCACACCACACCGCCAGCGACGGGATCGACGGTGACTCGGGCCGTGTCGGGGGCCGGGGCGTCGCAGCGCACGCAGCGGTCGAAGACGAGGGCGTGGCCCGAGTGCGCGAGGGCCTCGAGGGTGAAGCGCGCGAGGCGTCCGCCCAGCACGTCGGCGTCGTCGGACTCGGCGGCGATGCCGTAGAGCTCCCCGAGCAGCAGGAACAGCGCGGCGTCGTGCGGCGCGGGCTCGGCGAGGGCGCG
>CAIMWA010000566.1 GCA_903845045.1 uncultured delta proteobacterium
CCACTCGTGGGGGCGGGGTCGGGGGTGGGGGCTCGCCGTCACGCCAAATCCACCGCAACCCACGGATTCAACGGCGAACGACGAATCCCTGCGGAGCCTCGTCGAAGACCGACGGCGCCACTGCCCGCACGGATCCCGGATCCCAGCCGAAGGCTCGAGCAGCCGAGCGTCGCGTGGCGTCGGCGTCGCCGGTGGTGAGCACCACGCGCGCGCCGTCACGCAGTCCCGCGTCGCGAAGCGCCGTCGCGAGGCGCTCCACCGGGTCGAGGAGCGTCACGCCGGGTAGCTGCGCGCGAAACACCGGCGCGAGGGCGGGATAGTGCGTGCACGCGAGGAGCAGCGCGTCGACGGTGCGCAGCGGCGCCACGATGCGCGCGACGTCGGCCTCGACGGCGGCACCCGAGAGCTCGCCGGCCTCGACGCGCGCCGACAACGGTTGGGCCACGCGCTGCACGACGTCGCGGCCCGCTGCGACGAGGGCGCGACGAAAAATTCCCGAGCGGATGGTGCGCGCGCCGCCCACGACGCCGATGCGCCTTGCCGGGCTCGAGACGACGAGGGCGACGCCGTGCGTGACGACGTCGGTGACGGTGAGCGTGCCCGCGGCGCGCACCGCGTCGGCGACCGTGCTCGCGGCGTTGCAGGCCAACACGAGGTGCTCCACGCCGCGCTCGGCGAGGGCCGCGGCGATGGCACGGAGGCGCCGCGCGAGGGCGTGCGCGGGGACCTTTCCGTAGGGCGTGAAGCCGGCGTCGGAGACGTAGACGAAGGCTGCGCGTGGGTGCGTCGCGACGAGCGCCGCGGCGAGGCCGGTGCCGCCGATGCCCCAGTCGAGGATCGCGAGCGCGGGCAGACGGTCGGGCAGCGCGGCGCGTGTGGTGGACGACGGCACGGCGGGCTCCCTCGGTGCGCGCGAGGAGAGCGCGCCGGCGTCGCGCCGGTCAAGACGATGTGCCGTTCGCGTTGACACCACCCTCGGCGGATGGTGCCATCGCCGCGCGCGATGCGACGCCCGTGGTGGAGACTGTCCGGCGAGGCGTTCGCCCTCGAGATCGTGCCCTTCGGCGGCGCGCCCGCGGGCGTTGGCGCCCCGCTCGACGGCGTCGCTGCGGTGCAGGCCTTCGACGTCCTGCGCGACCTCCGCGCGCCCGGCGGCAGCGGTGCTCGCGCGGTGGCCGAGTGCGCGCGGTACCTCGCCGAGCGCCACCCCCGGGTGCTCGCGTTCTCCCGCGCCGACGCCGTCTCCGTCGTGCGCGAGGCCCTCGCCCGCGGGGTGCTCCGCGCGTGGCGCAGCAACATCGAGCTACCGCCGATCGTCGAGGGCGACATCACCTCACAGCCCGGCGACGGCGCGGCCCCCACGGACGCCGCGCTGCGACGCACGTGGATCGAGATCGAGCTCACGGACATGGACGGCGCGCCGATGCCCGGCGAGCGCTACTCGATCACGCTCCCCGACGGGACGGTGCGCGAGGGAGCGCTCGACGCGAACGGCCGCGCGTACTTCGGCGACCTCGACCCGGGAAACGCGGAGATCCGCTGGCTCGACCGCGACGGCGATGCCGTGGCGCCTGCGACGTTGCCCACGGGACAGCGCGCGCCGAGCCCGGCGAGCCCCGCTTCGACGCAGGGCAGCGCCGCGAGCGACACGCGCACCTGGGTCGAGATCGAGCTGCTCGACATGGACGGCGCGCCGGTGCCCTTCGAGCGCTACTGGATCAAGCTCCCCGACGGCACGGTGCGCGAGGGAGCGCTGGACGCCCAGGGCCTCGCGCATTTCGACGACCTCGACCCCGGCCAGTGCGTGATCCGCTGGATCGGACGCGACGAGGAGGCGACGGTGATGGTTCCCGACGCGACGACGCCGGTGCCGTCCGACGAGGTCGCCGCGCAGGTGCAGGCGCTCACCACCGCCGCGCGCGACGGCGTGCCGTTCTGCGAAGAGTGCGAGCGTCTCCGGCGCGAGCGCGAAGCCGCGGCCTGAGCGAAGGAGCGCAGCACCGTCATGGCCGACGTCCCCTTCGCCGAACTGATGCCTCGCCTCTGGCCCGCGGGCGACGACGAGCAGACCTTCGCGCTCCTCGACGGCGCGCGGGACCCCGACGTGCTGCCGACCATCGTCGCCTCGGGGCTGCCGTCGCAGTGCCTCTACGTCGGCGACCTGCACCCGTCGCTGGCGCGCGTGGCCCCGTACGTCGTGCGCCTCGCCCGCACCGCGCCGGCGACGCAGGACCTCCTGCAGCGCGCTTGGGGCGAGTCCTGGGGCGTGTTCCTGCGGGCGCCGGTGGGGCTCGGCGCGCTGCATCGGCACTTTCGAAAATTGCTGCGCGTGCAGGACGCGCGCGGCCGGCGGATGCTCTTCCGCTTCTACGATCCGCGGGTGCTGCGGATGTACCTCCCGACGTGCCTGCCCGCGGAGCTCGACGCGGTGTTCGGTCCCGTGGAGCGCTTCGTCATCGAGGGCGATGCGTCCGCGCGCATCCTCGAATTTCGCAACCAGCGGGGCGTGCTCGCGCAGAGCGAGGTGCGCGCCGAGAAGCGCCTGCACTGGCTCGGCGACTACCTTCGCAAGGAGCGCGAGGGAGCCTGATCACCGCACGATGGTGCGGTGGTGCACGTCGATCTCGGGGCCGACGCAGACGAGCGCGCGCTCCGTCGCGGCGACGATCTCGCCGGCCATGGTGAGCACCGGCGCCGTGCGAAACACCTCGCCCGGGGCGTGGAACAGCGACGCCGAATTCCCGTCGATGTCGAAGACGCCGAGGCTGTCGCCGGCCGCGACGAGGAGCCACCCGTCGGCGGTCACCATGGCGCGCGGACGGCCGTCTGGCGACACCCACTCCCAGAGCCGATCGCCGGTGGGCGAGAACGCCACGACGCGCGTGTCGGTGGTGACGAAGACGCGGTGGTCTGGCGCGACGATGGGCGGCACCAGGGTGTCGGCGGCGTCGTCGGGGAGCACCGCGGAGAACGCGAGCTGGCCGTCGACGTTGAGCATCCAGAGCCGCGGTCCCTCGGGCGTGCGCACGACGAGGTAGACGCGGCCCTGCTCGCCCGCGGAGATCGCGCGCGGCGTGAATGGCGCGGTGGTGCAGCGGCGCACGGCGAGGTCGAGGCCCACGGTGAGCAGGTGGTCGTTCCACGCGAGCACCACGGCGTCGCGGTCGAAGGTGCCGACGACGTCGCCCTTCACGTCACCCACGAGCGCGCCGGGCGACTTTGCTGAGCGCAGCAGACCGCCCTCGGAGACGTCCGGAGCGCCGCGGAGCTCGAGCACCTCGAGGGCGAACTGCTTGGGTCGATGCACCTTCGCCTCGGGGTTCGGCGCGCCGTCGGAGCCGAGCACCACGGTGTGCGCGCCCTGCATCGCGATCCATGGGTACTGCGCGCCGTCGCCGAGGTGCATCGGGTAGGACCACGACGCGACGCCGGTCGCGAGCGGTGCCGACACGAGGTAGCCGTCGCCGTTGACCCAGCGGAACGTGCGGTCCCCGGCGGACACCGCGAGCGGGCTCGAGCCCGAGCGGCCCGCGCGGCGGAGCTTTCCGTCGAGGCCGAAGAGCTGCC
>CAIMWA010000567.1 GCA_903845045.1 uncultured delta proteobacterium
ATTGGCCGCCGCTTCGACCTGGTTCCGCACGGGGCCGAGCGACGTCTCGGCGGGCAACGACGGCTCCCACGAGCCGCGAGTTCCCGCGTGCGCCCCGCGGCGAATGCAACAACGTAACTGTGTCCCCATGCGACCGCCGCCCGCACACGTCTGCGGTTGCAGCCGCATACGTCTGCGGCTGGGCGACGCGCCGAAGCGCCGCCCGATGCCGGACGTCCGACCCGCGGAGCATCCCCCGCGGAGACAAATGGTCGGGGCGACTGGATTCGAACCAGCGACCCCTTGACCCCCAGTCAAGTGCGCTAACCAGGCTGCGCTACGCCCCGACGACCACCCCACCGCATGTCACGTTGCGGAAGGGATCGCGCTTCTACACCGCGACCGAAGCCAACGCAAGCACCGATCGACGTCTTGCTCAGCCGTGCACCTTGGCACCGAACTCCCGCATCCACGCTTGCTCGTCGGCGGAGAGCGGTCCGCGGCCGAGGGCGGCGAGGTTCGCCTCGAACTGCGCGCGGCTCGCGGGCCCCGTCAGCACCACGTCGACGTGCGGCGAGCTCAGCGCGAAGCGATAGCAGTCCCCCGCGTCGGGCACGCGTCCCTCCCAGCCCTTCGGCGCCGACAGGAGCTTGCGCCACGACGTCGCCGTGTACGCCACGCAGTCGGGCCGGCGCTCGGCGAAGGTTGGAAAGATCTCGCGCTCGGCCCCCGGGTGAGCGGCGTTGTAGCGCAGCATGAGCAGGTCGAGGCGCGGCTCCAACGCGAGCTTCGCCGCGCGCGGACGGTCGTGGATGGAGATCCCGGCCGCGACGATCTTGCCCTTCTCCTTCAAGCGCACGAGCGCCTCGGCGGTGGCCTCGCGCCACGACGAGCCGACGCCCACCCAGAAGAGCTGGCACACGTCGAGGTAGTCCGTCTGGAGCTTGCGAAGCACGGAGTCGACGCCGCGCTCGACGCTGCCGCCGAAGAAGCCCAGCGAGGGCCCGCCGGCCACCACGAAGCGCTCGCGGTCCCGCTTGAGCGCCGCCCGAAGCGACGGAAGCACCGCCCCGGTGCGCATCGGCGTGTAGAGAACGTAGTTCACGCCGAGGTCCACGGCCGCGTCGAAGCCCGCGGCGTCGATGCCGTAATTCAGTGCGAGTCCGAGGCGATGCACCCGCTTCTTGGTGTGGACCAGCGTGCGGTGCGTGAAGTCGTCGGCGGGTGCAGCGTCGACCGTCATGGTGCGTGCGGGAATGCCACGAGCGCTTCGTGGGCGCCAACGACGCGCCGTGCTCTGCTACGGTGCTCCGCCATGAGCTCCATCGAAGGACCGGTTCCGCGCGAGGACGCGGCCGTGCGCTCGGCGCTCGACGCGGCGCTCGGCGAGGCGCGGACGTCCGTGGCGTACGCCGACGCGCTGTATGAGCGCGTCTCGAAGTGCGAGGTGCACCGCCTCGCGTCGGGGCAGCGGGTCATCAAGCCCGCGTCGCTCAAGGGCGCCGTGCAGCTTCGCCTCGTCGGCGGCGACGGACGCGTGGTCGGCGTGAAGGCCGGCGACGTCACCGCGGAGACGCTTCATCGCGCCCTCGCGCGCGGCCTCGACGCCCTCGCCGCGGAGCCCGCGGACCCGTCCTTCGGCCTCGCGCCGATCCCGAACCCCTCCCGCGTGCGCTACGGCATCGCCCCCGTCGACGACCTGCGCGACCACGACCCTTCGCCGCGCCTCGCGCGCCTCACGACCGAGGTCGAGGCCATCGCCGCCGAGGGCTGCCGCGACGGCGTGACCGTCGTTCCCGAGGTCTGGGCGTGGGAGCAGATCGAGGAGAAGTGGGTCGCCGACACCGACGGCGTGCGCAAGACCCAGGTGATGACCGTCGGCTTCGTGCAGGTGGTCTTTCGCGCGCTGCGCGGCGCCGCCCAGGCCCGAACCCGCGTGCGCTTCGGCGAGGTCGGCGGCCTCCGTGCATTCACCGACGCGAGCGGCGCGCTGGCCCCGCACGTGGCGGCCGAGCTGGCTCACGAGCGCGACGCGGCGGTGCGGCTCCTCGACGCGCGGGCGCTGCGCGACGACGAGATCGCGGCGCTCACGCACTTCGTGCTGCACAAGTCCGCGATGGTGTTCATCCACGAGGGCCTCGGGCACCCCATCGAGGCCGACATCGTGCGCGCCGGCGGCAGCGCCATCGTCGCCCCGTCGGGCGAGCCGCGGGTCGCGCCGCTGGGCTCCTCCGTCGTGCGCATCGTCGACGGCCCGGCGCCGGACGGCGAAGGAAACCCCGTCGCCGACCGCGGCTTCGGCACCGAGTTCATCGACGACGAGGGCGTCGAGGTGGTGCCCGCAGAGCTCGTCGCCGGCGGCGAGATCCGGGGCATGCTGCACAGCCGCGAGACGGCGCACCGCTACGGCGTCGCGCCCACGGGCAACGGCTTCTCGCAGCTCGGCGACCGGCGCATCGTGCGCATGCGCAACACCGTGCTCTGCCCTGCGCCCGGGGAGCACTGGGTGTCCGACCTCGGCACGCTGCTGCGCGGCGTGGGCTTCGGCGTGGTGCTCCACGGCAGCCTCGGCGGCGCGGTCTCCAAGGACGGCATGTCGTCGTCGACGCAGTACGGCTGGCTCGTGCGCGACGGCGTGCTCACCGGCGAGATGATCGCGCCGGGCAACTTCACGGCGCTCACCGCGGGCTGCCTCAAGACCGTCGAAGGCTACGCCGGGGCCATCGACAGCCACGGCATCGGGTTCTGTGGAAAATCGTCGCAGACGCGGCGCGTGACCGAGGGCGGTCCGGAGTACGTGCGCATCGCGGCGTCGCCGTGGGTGAGCCTCGGTTTCGAGGGGTGAGATGATGGATTTGCGGAGCGGGGGCGTCGCGCCGGTACGGGCGCTGGCAGAGGCGATCCGGGCGCGCGTGGCGGGGTCCGTCGACGACGTCGAGGTGCGCGTGGAGCGGGCCGATCAGGTCGCGTACAGCCTCGAGGGCGCGGTGCTGGTGCCCGAGCTCGAGGTCGACGCGGTGAACGTGGCGATGCGCGCGAGGGTCCGTGGGCGCACGGCGGTGGCCGCGGTGACCGGGAGCTCCGTCGACGAGGCCGTTGGAGCGATCCGCGCGGCGCTGGCGGCGGCGGAGCCCGACGGGCTCGACGACTTTCCCGTGCTCGACGGGGGCGGCGACGTCGACGCGCGCGGCTGGGACGACGCGACCGCAGCGCTCGTCGATCGTCCGTCGGCGGTGCGGGAGCGCGCGGCGGCGATGGCGAAGGCCGCCGAGGGCGCCCGGCGCTCGGCGGACCTCGTGCTCGAAGGGTCCGTGGGGGTGGCGCGGGCGTGGCGGGCCATGGCGACGGGGCGCGGCGAGACGGTGCTCTCGGCTCGCACCAGCGCGAGCGCGTACCTGCTCGTCGACGGCAGCGAGTGGGACTCCGTCGCGAGCATTGCGGACCCCGGCGTCGAGGCCGCGGCGGAGCTCGGTGCAAAGCTCACTTCGACGCTCCCGACGCGAATCGTGGGCGTGGCCGAGTGGCTCGGGGCGTCGCGCGAGTGCGTGGTTGTGCTCGATCCGCGGCTCGTCGAGACGCTGCTTCGTGCGCTGCTCCTCGAGCGCGTGGGCCTCGACCGCGTGCTCGCGGGACTCTCGCCGGCGGCCGTGGGCGACGTCGTCGCGGCGCCGGCGTTCAGCCTCTTCGACGATCCGTCTGCAACGGGCTCGCTCGCGGGGCACGTCGTCGACGACGAGGGCGTGCGGGGCCGTCGCAAGGCCGTCATCGAGGGCGGCCTGCTGCGTACGCTTCTCTCGGACCGGCGCTCGGCGAAGATGGCCGGCGGCGTGGCGACGGCGGGCAACGGCTTCCGCATCCCGCTGATGTCCGAGGACGCCGGCGAGGCGCCGGTGCGCGTGGCCATGGGTCACCTCGAGGTCCCGGCTGGAGACGTCCCGCGGGCGTCGCTCGTTCGGGGGCGCACGGTGCTGCTCTCGGGGCTCCTCGGCGTGCACTCGGCGAACAAGTCCACCGGGGCTTTCAACAACCCGCTGCAGGGCGGCGTGGCCCTCGAGGACGGCGTCCCCGTGGCCCGCCTCCGGGCCGGTGCGTGGAGCGCGCGCGGCAACGTCCACGAGCTCCTCCGCGGCATCGAGGGGCTGAGCGTCGAGCGCATGCACACTGGCGCCGGCACGCTCCCGTGGGTCGCCGCGCCGGTGCGGCTGGCATGAGCGCGACGGTCCCCGCGGCGCCCTGGGTGCTGCGCGAGGCCGGCATGCGACGCCTCGGAGCGGTGCTCGGCGCCGCCGCGAGGCCCGGCGACGTGGTGGCCCTCGACGGTCCTCTCGGCGCGGGAAAGAGCGTGCTCGCGAGGGCCCTGGCGCGCGGCGCCGGCGTCCCCGAGGACGTGCGCGTCACGTCTCCCACCTTCGCCGTGGTGCTCGAGTACGCAGGGCGCATCCCCGTGCACCACGCCGACCTGTACCGCCTCGCGCACGCCGACGAGCTCCTCGAGATCGGGCTCGTCGAGAGGGCCGCGGACGCCGTGCTCGTCGTCGAGTGGGCGTCGCGCATGG
>CAIMWA010000568.1 GCA_903845045.1 uncultured delta proteobacterium
AGCCGTCCATCTCGGGCATCATGAGGTCCGTCACGATGACGTCGGGCACGTGCTCGAGCGCCATCGCCAGGCCGCGCGCGCCGTTGGGCGCGGTGAACACCCGGTAGTGCTGGCGCAGCACCGTGTGCACCACGCGGATCACCTCCGGCGTGTCCTCGACCACGAGCACCGTGCGGCTGCGCGAGGCCTCGTCGGCGTCGCGCTCGACCACCCGCCGCTCCGTCGCGTCCACAACGTCCAGGAGACGGAACTCGTCGCGTGCGGCGAACTGCGCGGTCCAGTCCGTCGCCGCCTCGAGCCGGCGCTCCGTCGCCACCGCGCGGTCTTCGGCGCGGCGCTCGACCATGTCGGCGGCGAAGGGCTCCGCCCCGCGGCGCAGCACCACGGTGAAGGTCGCCCCGCTCCCCGGCTGGCTCTCGGCGGTGATGGTGCCGCCGTGCAGCTCCACGAGCTCCCGCGCGAGGGCGAGGCCGATGCCCGTGCCGCCCTGCGTGTAGCGGTTCTGCGCGGTCTCGCTGTCGACCTGGAAGAACCGCTCGAAGAGTCGCTCGGCGAGCTCCGGGGGAAAGCCCGGCCCGGTGTCGCGCACCGCCATCACGACGTCGCCCGCCCGCTGGTCGAGCGAGACGGTGATGGTTCCGCCCTCGGGCGTGTGCTTGCACGCGTTCGAGAGCAGGTTCACGAAGACGCGCTCGAGGCGGTCGGGGTCGCACACGACCTCGCAGGCCGGCAGCGTCGTCTCGAAGAGGAGCTGCAGCCGCTTGCGCTCGGCGAGCGGCGCCACCTGCGTGCTGAGGTCGCGGAGCCACGGCACGAGGTCCGTGGGGCGCGCGCGGAGCCGAAGGCGCGACTCCTCGAGGCGCGACAGGTCGAGCAGGTCGCCGATGAGGCGGAGCAGCCGCGCGCCGGACTGGTACACCGACCGCAACGTCGCCCGCTGCGGGTCCGTGAGCTCGCCGAACTCGCCGGAGATCATGAGCTCGAGCGGCGACAGGATGAGCGCCAGCGGCGTCTTCAGCTCGTGGGTGACGTTGGCGAAGAAGCGCGATTTGAAGGCGCTGAGCTTCTGCAGGTCTTCGTGGGCCTTCGCGAGGGTCTTGCCGGCCGCTTCGAGCTTGACGCGCGTCTCGAGCTGTTCGCGAGCGCGCCCGTACCCGAAGGACTGTCCCACGCTGACGATCGCCGCCGTCGAGACGACGAAGAAGACATGGATCAACGCCTCCGCGCTGGGCCGCGGAAGCAGCGCGCCCGCATTCGCGAACACGAACGCCGCAGCCATCGCTCCGTGCGTAGCCATCGCCGCGCGGCGCGGCCAATGGAAGAGCATCCCGCCGCCGAGCATCACCATCATGAGCCCCGGGTAGTAGGGGCTCGTGACGCCGCCGAGCGCGACGGTCATCACGGTGATGCTGAGGCCGACCGAGAACATGTACGCCGCGGTGAGCGGCACCTCCCACCGCGCAAAGAAGCGGGATGAACGAGTCCGCGCGAGGAGCAGCGACAACGCGATGCCCGTGCCCCGCGTCGCGAGCAGAAGCGGGATCACGGCGCGCGGCGCGGTCAGTACGTCGAGAACCGCGAAGGCGGCGTGCAGCGCGATGACGAGCGAAAGCGCTACGAGCGCGCCCCGGCGGTTGTGTTCGACCAGCCACGCGGACCACGCACGTTCGACCTCTTCGGTTCGCGCGAAGACGGTCATCCGGGGCGATGGATGGCCACGAACGGGTTGTACCCGGACTCCTCTTCGAGGTGCTCGACGCGGGCGCCAGGGAACGAGTCCTCGGCGATGGAACGCAGTTCGGCCCGTGTCCGGTAGTGCACGAACCAGTCGAGATGATGCTCCAGGATCCAGCGCGTGCGCAGCTCGGGCACCACGTTGCCGACGAACAGCGTGCCCCCTGGAGCGAGGCTGGCCGCGAGGTTCGCGCACAACGCCACGGCGCTCTCGCGCTTGAGGTAGTCGAGGAGCCCCGAGCACACCACCGCGTCGAAGGCTCCGTGTCGGGCGTACGTCGTGGGACCGCGCAGCAGGTCGCGGATCGACTCGTGGAGAAAGACCAGCTTCACCGTTCCCGCCGCGGCCTCTGCCGCCGGGCGCAGCCGCGAGAGCGCGAACGACAGCGCGTCGCGCGACTGGTCGAAAAGAACGAACTCGATGGGACGATGATCCGGGCGCAGCCCGCGAATGACCTCGACGACCTCCTCGCACGGGCCGCTCCCGACGACCGCGACGGACAGCTTGCGCTCGATCGGCGCATGCGCGAGGCCGAGGAGCTGATCGCGCAGCAGCGCCTTGCGACCGCGGATCATGCACGCGCCGTCGGTCTCCGTCGCCGCGAGCTGCAGCGCGCGCGCGAAGAGGTCGCCTCCCTCGAAGCCCCTCTCGTAGATGTAGCGCATCAGGACGAAGTCACCCGGGTACCCGAGCGGCTTGCTCCTCGCGCGGTGGAAGAACGGGGCCTGCATCAGAAACGCGTCGAGGTGGCGCTGCGAGAACGCGCGGAGCTTCGGCACGTCGACCTCCACGGCGCCGCGCACCGCGGCGTCGAGCCTGTGCGCGAGCTCGAGGAAGCTCACGACGAAGCCACCGCGGAGCTCGTCGACGAGGGCCAATCGCAGCGGGTCGTCGCCGAAGCCGCGCACGAGCTCCCACGGGAGCTCGCCCTCGAGGCGCAGGAGTTGCTCCCGCGCGTCCTCGAGGAAGAGGCGCATCTCTGCGACACCGGCCTTGAAGCCGTCGTAGGAGGCCGCGGCCGCCCACGGTCGGGTTCGCGGGTCGAGGTCGAGGAGTCCTCCCGCCCGCGCGCTCCGCACCTGCTGCAACGTGAGCAGGTCGTCGGTATTGAGCAACGCGTCGCGGAACGCGCAACCGACGACCCGTGCGCCGGCGTCTTCGCGCACCGAGATCACCTCGATGTGACCCGCGTACACCGGTCGATCGTCCACGCGCACGTCGACCGGGCCGATGACCGATCCCACGGGGGCCTCCGGCGCCTCCCGCGGCCACGCGATGGCGAGCCCGTTCTGCGAAATGTCGCGCAGCTCGGCGCGGAACGACTTGTCCCCCACGGCGAGTCGCACGGACACCTCGAGGGCCGCGAGTCGGTCCCGCGTGATGCGGTCCGGCCGGAACATCGCCGCCGCCCCGCGCCCGCCAGCGAGGCTTGAGTATTCCGCGCCGGGGTTGCTCGCAGGCCAGCTCTGTCGTGCAGCGGGGGCTCCGCCGCGAGAACGTTCTTCCGTCAACTCTCTCCTCCGGGAACCACGACCTCGAACCTCGCCCCGCGCCCCGCAGGCACCGGCGCCACCGAACGGATCAGCCCGCCGTGCTGCTCCATGATCAACCGGCACATGTAGAGGCCCATGCCGAGGCCCTGCGCGCCCTTGGTGCTAGCGAACGGATCGAACATCCGCGACGCGATCTCCGGCGAGACCCCTGGCCCCTCGTCCTGCACCGCGACGACCACGGCGCCGCCGGCGTCGGCCCGCGCCTCGACGCGGATCGTCTGCCCGCCTTCCATCGACTGCATCGCGTTGCGCAGGAGGTTCACGAGCACCTGCAGGAGCCGCGCGCGATCGCCGTACACCGCGTCGACGCCCGCGCCGAGGTCCGTGACGCAGCGCGCGCTTCGCTGCTCCATCTCGAGCCCCGCGAGCAGCACCGCGTCGCGGAGCAGCGCGCCGACGTCTACGCGCTCGCGGGTCAGCGTGAGCCCGCCCGCCGAGAACTGATGGATCGTGCTGAGCGTCGTGAGCAGGTTCTTCGTCGCCGCCACGCCCACGCGCAGCGACGACAGCACCCGCGGCGGAACCTGCTGCGCCTCGAACATCCCCTCGAGCATGGTGAGCCCGCCGAGGGTGTTGCGGAGATCGTGGGTGATGCCCGCGGTGAGCCTCCCGAGGGTGCCGAGCCGCTCGAGGTGCAGCATCTGCTGCTGCGTCGCCTCGACCTTGTCCAACGCCACGCGCAGCGCGTCGCTCCGGGTCGTGAGCTCGTCGAGCAGCGCGGTGTTGAGACGACGGTGGTGCACCATGGCGCTCGCCTGCGCCACGGCGCCGAGCAGGTCCTCGGGCTCCCACGGCTTGTGCATGTGCCGAAAGACCCGCGCGCGGTTGATCGCGTCGACGAGCAGAGGCGTGTCGGTGAACGCCGTGAGCAGGATGCCCGCGATGTCCGGCGCGCGCTCGTGCACCGTCGCGAGCAGGTCGATGCCGCTCATGCCGGGCATACGCTGGTCCGCCACGATCACGTCGAAGCGGACGGACGCCATCAACGCCAGCGCGTCGGCACCGTTCTGCGCCTCGTGCACCGTGTAGTCAGCGTCGAGAAACGCGCGCAGCACGTCGAGGTTTCCGACGTCGTCGTCGACGATCAGGACGTTGCCGGCGAGGGTGCCCCCGATCCCGTAACGTGCCGCCAACGCAGAGAGATCACCCGGTGCCACCACCCGCCGACGATGGCACGGCGAGGCTCGCGAGCTCAATCACCAACGCGCGGGTGCTCACCCTTCGCGCGGGCGCTTCACCACACGGTCGAGGATGCGCTCGGCCACCGCGCGCTTCGACACGCGCGGCAGGCTCTCCACCTCGTCCGCACTGACCAGCGCCACCTCGTTGTCGTCGCCCTCGAAGGCGCCGTCGGCGTGGTTCGCCACCACGAGGTCGCAGCGCTTGCGGAGCAGCTTCTCCTTCGCACGCGCCAGCAGGTCGCTGGTCTCCACGGCGAATCCCACGAGCATTGGACGCACCCCGACGCGGCGCGCCCCGAGCTCGGCGAGGATGTCGGGGTTCTTCACGAGCCGAAGCACCAGCTCGTCCGAGGTCTTCTTCAGCTTCTCGCGCGCCGGCTCCGACGGGCGATAGTCGGCCACCGCGGCGGCCATGATCACCGCGTCGGCGCTCGCAGCGTGTGCGAGCACCGCGTCGGCCATCTCCCGCGCGCTTCGCACACGCACCACCTCGACGCCCGCAGGCGCCGGCACCGCCGCAGGACCGCTCACCAGCACCACCGACGCGCCCCGCGCCGCCGCCCGCTCGGCGAGGGCGTAGCCCATGCGACCCGACGAGCGGTTGCCGAGAAAGCGCACCGGGTCGATGGCCTCGTGCGTGCCACCCGCGCTCACGACGACGCGCGTGCCCGCGAGGTCCTGCGGTGTCAGGGCCCGCGCGATGGCGTCGGCGATGAACTCGGGCTCGCTCATGCGTCCGAGGCCCTCCTCGCCGCTGGCGAGGGCGCCCGCGACGGGACCCTCGAAGCGCACCCCGCGCGCCGCGAGCAGCGCCACGTTGGCCTGCGTCGCCGGGTGCTGCCACATCCGGGTGTGCATCGCCGGGGCGACCACCACCGGCGCCGCCGTCGCGAGCAGGCACGTCGTCGCGAGGTCGTTCGCGAGGCCGTGCGCCATGCGCGCGAGAAGGTTCGCCGTCGCCGGAACCACCGCCGCCACCGCCGCGCGGGAGCTGAGCGCGATGTGCCGCTCGCCGGCGAACGCAGGGTCCCAGAGCTTCGTATGCGCGGGCCGACCGGTGATGCCCGCGAAGGTCACCCCCGACACGAAGCGCTCGGCCGCGCGCGTGAGCACCGTCTCCACGCGGGCGCCGCGCTTCACGAGCTCGCGCGCCACCATCACGGATTTGTACGCCGCGATGCCCCCCCCCACGACGAGGAGCACGTCGCGATCGCGCACGGCGTCGTTCACCGCGGCCTCGCTGCCGGTCGCGCGGCGCCACGCGCAGCGGGAGCCGGAGCCGGAACCCTCGGCATCGCCGCCCGAACCGCCGCCGCCGCGCCCATGGCCTGCACCGTCGACGACGGCAGCGACCGCGTGAGGCCCTGGCGCACCATCCATCCAGGAGCGCCGCAGAAGCCCGGGCGTCGCACCTCCTGCAGGTCCTCGCTCTCCACCGGCTGCGTGAGCGCGAGGTACTGGTCCGCGGTGTACTCGGGGTGGTCGTCCTGGTGCGGCGGCGCGGCGCCGAGGGCCGAGCCGGTGCCCACGTGCCACACCTGCACCGTCGGCGGGTACGCGTCGTTCCAGCGCTCGCGAACCGCCTGGTCGCCCTCGCGAAGAATGCGGTACCGGGTGATGCGGAAGCCCGGAATACCTCGCTGCGTAAGAACGCGGCTGCCCACGGGGAGGTTCGGGTCCGGCACCTCGCGCTCCTCGAAGCGGTCGACGCGCGGCATGATCTTGCGGATGAAGGTGACCGCGCGGCTGCGCCGGGCGCCGAGCAGCTCGACGCGCGCGAGGCCGTTGTTCAGCCGCGTGTGCACCACCACCGGGAACGGCAGCGTGTTGCGCAGCCGGAGGTTGATCGACGGGTACACCACCGTCGCGTCGAGGCCCATCTTGATGTAGCCGCTGGGGCGCGAGTGCGGGGTGCGGTCGAGCACCTCCATGCCCGCGAAGAAGCTCGCGGCGTAGACGCTCCCGGCGATCTGGCAGGTGCCGCCGCCGACGCCGTCGATGAGCTCGCCGGCGGAGATCACCGTCGCCATGCGGAACCCGTTGGCCTCGCTGCGGTCGCCGACGATCTGGTTGAAGTCGAGCACCGCCCCGGGCATCCACACGTAGCCGTTGATGCGGCTCGCCGCGAGGTGGAGGTTGTACGTGCGGTCGCGGTGGTCCTCGTTGGCGTTGTAGTTCGTCTGGAACCACCCGACGACGGCGCTCATCTCCACGTCGCGGAGCTGCTCCGCGGTGATCGTCGCGGGGGTGTGCTCGACCACGGCGTCGACTCGGGCGCGCCCCCCGGTGAACGCCGCGTCGAGCAGCGCGAGGGTCCCGAACACGTCGAGGAAGGTGCCCTGACGTTTGGGCAGCACGCGCCGCGCCTCGACGTCGATGCGGGCGTCCACGGGGACGTGGTCGACCTCCTCCTTCAGCTGCGCGAGCAGCGGCAGGGCCACGCTTCCCTCGAGGCGCACCGGCAGCGGTAGGTCGATGGGTCCGCGAGCCAGGGCGGCGTGATGGCGCACGAGGGCGCTCGACGGGTCCGCCGCGGCGCGGAGCAGATGCTCGAGGAGGTGCACGTCGACGCGCGCACCCAAGGCCTCGCGGGTGCGCTCGAGGCTGTGGTCCTCGGCGGCGATCACCACGTGCTCGCGCAGGAACGACCGCGCGAGCTCGAGGGCCAGCCCGTGCGGATCACGGCCCAGCGGCACCACGCGGCCGCGCACCCGAACCCGCGGAATGCCGGCTGCTTGCGGCGACCGCTCGGGCAGCAGCAGGTAGCCGATGGCCCCGCCCATCACGGCGAAGGAGACCGACAGCGCTGCGAGGCGGAGCCAACGTTTCACGGCACTGCCGCCCGCGGTACCGCTCCGGCGCGACCCGGTCAATTTCCCGTCCGAGCGGTCAGCGAGGACCAGCGATGGCCCGCGGCGTCCCGTGCTCGTCGAGGGCCACGTAGACGAACACCGCCTTGGTCACGAGCTCCCGCACCTCGGCGCTGCGCTCGCGGCGAAAGGCCTCGACGGCGATCTTCATCGACGTGCGCCCGGTGCCGAGCAGGCGGCCGTAGAGCGACACCTCGTCACCGACCTTCACCGGTCTGCGGAACTCCATGCCCTCGACGGCGATGGTCGCGCAGCGCCCGTGCGCGTGCCGCGCGGCGATGGTCCCTGCGGCGAGGTCCATCTGCGCCATCAGCCAGCCGCCGAAGATGTCTCCGGCGGGGTTCGTGTCGGCGGGCATCGCCACCGTGCGGATCACCGGCTCGCCCTCGGGGTCGCTCATCGCACGACCACTCTACGCGGGGACCGGCGCGGCGTCGTCGGCCACGAAGCCCTTCCAGCGTCGAAGGTAGTGCGCGAAGCCCGGCGACACGTCGCGCTCGCCGAGCTCCGCCAGCGTCAGCGGCGGACGACGCGGCGCCCACGCCGGGTCCTCGACCTGCAGCGGCCACGAGGGATTCACGATCGCACAGCGTCCCAGGGCGACCATGTCCGCGCCGAGGCCGAGCACCGCTTCGGCGTCGTCGCGCGTCCAGATCTTTCCCGCCGCGAGCAGCGCGACGGACGGACCGACGGCCTCGCGAAACAGCGGGATCGCGTGCTCGTCGGGGCGCTTCGTCGTCTTGCGCGTCCAGTCCCAGAGAGACACGTGCACGAAGTCCGCGCCGTCGTCGCGGCACCACCGCGCGACCTGCAGCGACTCGTCGACGTCGAGGCCCCGCGCGAAGCCGAAGTCCTCCGGCGACAGCCGCACGCCGACGAGAAACGAAGGCTTCACCGCCGCGCGCGCCGCCTGCACGATGCTTCGCAGCAGCCGCGCTCGTCCCGGCAGCGCACCGCCCCACGCGTCGGTGCGGCGGTTCATCGTCGCGCTCAGGAACTGGCTCGGAAGGTACACGTGCGCCGCATGCACCTCGACGCCCGCGAAGCCCGCCGCCTCGGCGCGCACCGCCGCGTCGCGAAACTGCCCGATGACCCGCGCGAGGTCGGCCTCGGTGGCCTCGCGAGGGCGCTCGAAGTCGGGCGTGTCCTCGTCCCAGGACGAGGCGCTCCAAGGCTGTGCGCCGGTGGTCGCCGACGGCGCCCGCACGCCTCCATGAAAGATCTGGACGACGCCGAGCGCACCCGCCGCCCGCAGCGCTCCGCCGAGGCGCGCGAGCCCCGGGAGCTTCGCGTCGTCGTCGATGCCGAGCTCGCCCGGCCAGGCGCGGCCGTCGCGCGCCACGTACGCCGCGCACGTCGTCGTCATGCCGAAGCCGCCTTCGGCGCGCCGCAACAACCAACGAAGCTCGACGTCCGAGAGCGTCCCGTCGTCGTGGCTCTGCTGGTTCGTGAGCGCGGCCAGCGCCACGCGGTTTCGCGCGCGCACCCCGTTGCGGAACGCGAGCGTCCCGAGCACCGATGAACCCATGTCGTCCGTCCCTTCCTAGAGGCGGCGGTGCTTCAACGCCGGCAGCGAGCGCCGCACCGACGCGACGCGCTCCGGATCGAGGTCCGCCAGCACCCAGCCGTCACCCTCGGGCCGCTCGCCCACCACCACGCCCCAGGGATCGACGATCATCGCGTGCCCCCAGGTGCTTCGGCCGAGCGGGTGCGCGCCCCACTGCGCCGCCGCGAGCACCCACGCCTGCGACTCGATGGCCCGCGCGCGCAGCAGGACCTCCCAGTGCGCACGCCCCGTCGTCGCCGTGAACGCCGCAGGCACCGCCAGCGCCACCGCGCCGCGGTCCACCAGCGCGCGGTAGAGCTCTGGAAAGCGCAGGTCGTAGCAGACGCTGAGCCCGATCCGGCCCACCGGCGTGTCGGCCACGACGACCTCGTCGCCCGGCGCCGTCGTGCGCGACTCGGTCATCACCGGCCCGTTCGGCAGGTCGATGTCGAAGAGATGGATCTTGCGGTACCGCGCCACCACGACGCCGGCCGGGTCGAGCAACACCGCAGCGTTGAAGGTGCGCTCGTCCTCGGCGCGACGCTCGGGAACGCCGCCCCAGAGCACCCACGCGCCGGTCTCCCGGGACAGCGCCGCCATGCGGGCCGACGCTGCACCGACGGGCTGCGCACCCACCGCATAGTCGCCGGCCACCGCCGTCTTGCCGTCGTCGTCCCCCATGAACAGCGTGTTCTCGGGGAGCACCACGAGCGCCGCGCCATCGGCCACGGCCCCGCGCACCAGCGCCTCGGCGACGTCGAGGTTGCGCGCGACGTCGTCGCCGGCGTTGAGCTGCACCACCGCGGCCTTCATCGGGAGTCCTCGCTCAGTGCTCGCAAGGCGTGGAGCAAGGCGTTCCACACGGGGTCGCGCAGGGCGTCGCGTGGGACGCGCAGAGCACCGTCGTGGCCACCAGCGCGACCTGCGTCCCGGCGATCATCGCGAGGCCCGCGACGCCGAGCAGCACCGTGCGGCCCAGGGCCTTGCGCACCAACCCGAGGTCGCCGGGCACCAACGCGAAGGGCTCCTGCGCGCTCTGCGCACGAAAAGGCGCGGCGTCCGTCGAGGCCGAGCGATGCTGGCGCACCAGGGCGTGATCGAGCACCGGGGCCCAGACCAGCGGCGCCGGCGCGATCCCCTCGACGCGCGGCACGACGCCCACGTCGCCGTCGGACACGGCGCTCTCGAAGCGCGCGAGGCGCGTGACGCGGAGCATCGACGCGAGCGTGAGGATCGACGCCACCACCGTGAGACCGACCGCCGCCGCATGCGGCACCTCGAGGCGGAACCGCACCGCCGCGGCCCCCGCAACGACGCCGAGCACCGTCGCCGCGACGATGGACAGGCGCTCCGCGGCGTCCGCCGAAGGCCTCGCCAGCGCGCGACGCACGACCACGGACCACCCCGCGAAGAGCACGCCGAGCAGCGCACCGGTGAAGAGTCCATACACGGCTCCGTAAGCCGCCGCGACGGCGCCCACGCGTCCGAGGTCCGCGGCGGACGCCACGAAGACGCCGGCCGCCACCGCGATGCCGCCCAGCGCACCGCCGGCCAGCGTGCCCGCGAAGACCTTGAGCGGGGAGCGCAGCGCGAGGCGCGCGACCATCGCACCGCCGATCGCGGCGAGCAGGGCGGTCGGCATCCATCCGTTCGGCAGGGCGTGGTCGGCGCCGACGAACTCGAAGGTCAGCGGCACCACCGTGGCGGCGAGCACCGCGAAGAGCGCGCGGGTGCGGCGGAGCGCCGAGGCCTCGTCGATGGTGCGCAGCGGGAGCGGAAGGTTCAACGCGTCCATGGCCTTCGAAGCATGGACCGAACGAGCCGCGGACACCAGTGCCGGCGCCTCGCGCTACAGCGCCCGGCGGCGCATCGAGACGTTCATGAGCAGGCCGACGCCGATGAGGATCGCGAGCACGCTCGAGCCGCCGTAGGAGAAGAACGGCAGCGTCACGCCCACCACCGGCAGGCTGCGCGTGGCCATGCCGACGTTGAACACGACGTGCCAGAAGAACAGCGCCGTCACGCCGACGGCGATGGCCGCCCCGAAGCGGTCCTTGGCGAGCGACGCGATGCGGAGCCCCCAGAGCACGAGGAACAAGTACAGCAGCAGCACGACCACCGCGCCCACGAAGCCCTGCTCCTGCGCCCACACCGGAAACGGAAAGTCGCTGTGCGTGTCGGGCAGGAAGTGCTGCTGGTTCTGCGTCCCCTGCATGAACCCCTGGCCGAGCCAGCGCCCGCTGCCGATGGCCACCATGCTCTGGTGCGCCTGCCACCCCGTTCCCTGCACGTCGACGGTGTCGCTGAGGAACGAGGTGAGGCGCTCCTTCTGGTACTGCTTGAGCCCGTAGAACCAGAGCATGCCCCCGCCCGCGGAGCCGCCCACGACGATGGTCAGCAGGCTCCGGCGGTCGATGCGAACGAGCGAGAGGGTGCTCACCGCGACGAGGCCCACGATGAGCGCCGTGCCGAGGTCCGGCTGCGCCATCACCAGCGCGAGGGGCAGGCCGATGAGCGCGCCCGGCGCCACGAGGTCGCGCAGCGTCCACGCCGAGGTGCGGGTGTCGCGCTGCACGTAGCGCGCGACGGCGAGCATGAGCGTGAGCTTCACGAACTCGCTGGGCTGAAAGAGAAAGCTCCCGATCTGGATCCAGCGGTGCGTGCCGCGGATGCTCTTGCCCAGCAGGAACACCGCGAGCAGCGCGACGATGCTCCCGACGTACGCGCCGTACGCGTAGCGCTCGTAGGTCTTGTAGTCGACGGCAGCGACGATGACGGCCACGCCGCCGCCCAGCGCCAGCCAGTAGATCTGCTGGATGTAGAGCTCGGCGCGGGCGCCGGTCTGCGCGCTCGTCGCGGAGTACAGGTTCACCACGCCGAGCGTCGCCAGCACGCAGATCACGAGGAACAGCGGCCAGTCGAAGTCGTCCTGCAGGCGGTGCTGGATCGTGCGCGCCATCGACTCCCCCTACCGCTGCGGCTGCCGCGCGCGGAACGCCGCCACCGACGGGATCGGCGCGCCCGGGCGGATGCGCGTGAAGTACTCCCGCACCACTTGGGTCACCAGCGGCGCCGCCTCGTGACCGCCGGAGCCGCCGTGCTCGACGAGCAGCACGATGGCGATCTCCGGGTTCTGCGCCGGCGCGAAGCCCGCGAACCACGCGTGGTCGCGCTGCGTCGACCAGCTCCGCCGGGGGTCCGTCGGGTCGCGGACGATGCGCGAGACCTGCGCGGTGCCGGTCTTGCCCGCCACGTCGACCTCGGCGATCTGCGCCGCGTGCGCCGTGCCCGCCTGCTCGCCGATGACGCCCGCGAGCGCGCTGTCGATCATCGCGAGGTACGCCGGGTCCACCGCGACGTGCCGGCGGATCGTCGGCGGAAAGGTCTGGATGGTGTCGCCGTCGGGGCCTTCGACGCGGTCCACCAGCTGCGGAACGAAGAGCGTCCCGCCGTTGGCGAGCGCGGCGTAGGCCATCGCGAGCTGCAGCACCGTGACGCGCGTGTTGCCCTGGCCGATGGCGGTGTTCAGCGTGTGGCCGATGCGAAACTGCCCGGGGTAGTTCTGCGCGTACCAGGCGCGCGTCGGGATGAAGCCCGGCGTCTCCTGGTTGATGCCGATGCCCGACCGGCGCCCGAGGCCGAACTCGAAGGCCATGTTCGCGATGCGGTCCATCGTGACGGCCTCGGCGAGCGTGTAGAAGAACACGTTGCACGACTCGACGATGGCGCGATGCAGGCTCACCACGCCGTGCACGTGCTTGCAGCGGAACACCCGGTGCCCGAGCTCGTGGCGCCCGGTGCACGTGACCTGCGAGCGCGCGTCGATGAGCCCCGCCTGCAAGCCCGCAAGCGCCGTGAAGGGCTTGAACGTCGAGCCCGGGAAGTAGCTCTCGTAGATGGTCTTGTCGATGCGCGGCCGGTACGGGTTCTCGTCGATCTCGTGCGAGAGCAGCGCGGGAATGCCCGTGGTCATGAGGTTCGGGTCGATGGAGGGCCGGGAGTACAGCGCGAGCACGCGACCGGTGCGCACGTCGACGACCGCCGCGGCGCCGCTGGGCTTGCCGCGAAACGCGCGGTCGATGGCGCGCATGAGCTCCATGTCGAGCGTGAGCACCAGGTCGCGCCCGGGCACCGGCTCGCGGCGGCGGTCGGGTCCGAGGCCCGCCATGGAATCGCGGCTGATGAGGAGCCCGCGCACGTCGTGCTCGAGGCGCACCCAACCCCGGCGGCCGCGCAGGATCGACTCCCACGCCTGCTCGAGGCCCGAGCGCCCGATGCGCTCGCCGGCGCGGTAGTCGCGCCCCGCGAACTCGCGCAGGTCGTCGGCGTTGACCTCGTTGAGGAACCCAAGCGCGTGCGAGGCGAGCTCGCCGAACGGGTACTGACGCACCGGCGTCGCGATCACGGACACGCCCGGGAGCTCCGCGCGGTGCGTCTCGATGAGGGCCAGCGCCTCGCGGTCGATGTCGGCGCGCCCGAGAAGATGCTGGAACCTTCGCGAGCCCTCGGCGCTGCGCATGCGGGCCTCGAGGCGGTCGCGCTCGTCGCGGTTCAGCCCGAGGTAGTCGGCGAAGCGCGCGAAGCCCTCGATGCGAAAGTACCCGGGGATGACGTAGACGTTGTAGCTAGGCCGGTTCGCCGCGATGACCCGGCCGTGCGCGTCGCGGATCATGCCGCGCGTCGACGGCAGGTCGACCCGGCGCAGCACGTTGTCCTCGGCGATCTGGATCCACGCCGCGCTGTCGAGGATCTGGATGTAGAAGACCCGCCCGATGAGCACAGCGATGGCGAGGAACGCGAAGACGCCCATGAAGCGCACGCGCTCGCGGAGCTCGCCGAGGCCAGGTTTCTGTACGAGTTCCATGCGGTCGGAGGGTCTTACGGCGCCTCGCCGGGGCGCAGCGTCGTGCCTGGGATAGCGCGAACGAAGCGGAACACCAAAGGCGCGCACGCCGCCGTCGCGATGGCCTGCGACACCACCACGCCGAGCGCCGGCAGCAGCGCGAGGAGCCGACGGTCGAAGAGCAGCAGCAGCCCCATCATCGTCACGCCACCCACGCACGATGCGAGGAACGTCAGCACCACCTGGAACACCACCCCGTGCAGGAACAGCTTGAGCCCCGCGACGCGCGCGAGGAGGAAGCTGCCGACGAGGGTGAAGGTCCAGAGCCCCAGCGAGCCGCCGGAGAAGACGTCGGTGAGGTAGCCGAGCACGAACGCGATGGAGACGCCGCGCGCCAGCGAGAACTCGCCGACGGACATGTAGAGCACCATCGGCAGCACCAGCGCCGGCGCCGCGTACTCCGTGTGCAGCATCCGCGCGATGGCCGTCTGCGCCATCAGCAGCAGCACGCCCGCCAGCAGCAGCGCCGCGTTGCGCACGTCAGCGCGCCCCCGCGCCGTCGCCCCGCCGCGGACGCCCCGCCGGCGCCGCGCCCGGACGGCACCCCGGCCGGTCGATGCTCTCCGTCGCGAGCACGAGCACCTCGGAGAGCTGCGAGAAGTTCACCGCCGGCGCGATCTCGACCTCCTGGTAGAGGCCGAACTCGCGTCGCGTCACCGCCGCCACGCGCCCCACGAGGAGCCCCGCGGGGAAGCGGCATCCGAGGCCCGACGTGACCACCGCGTCGCCCACGCGCACGTCGTCGGTGCGCTGCAGGTACTCGACCTTCGCCGCGTAGCGATCGCGCTCGCCGGTGCCGCGCACGATGCCCCGCGCGCCCGAGCGCTCGATCATGACGTCGGCGGCGCTGCGTGCGTCGACGGTGAGCAGCACGTCGGCGTACTCGCCGAAGACCCGCGACACCTGCCCCACGAGGCCGTCCGCGGTGATCACCGGCTGCCCGGTGCGCAGACGCGTGCGGTCCTGCGAGGTGATGGCGAGGCGCGTGACGCGGAAGAACGGCGACGTGTCCCGCGCGATGACCTCGGCGGCGTACACCTCGCCCGGCGTCTCGACGCGAAGCTGCAGCAGCCGGCGCAGGCGGCGGTTCTCCTCGAACTCGCTGCGGTGCCTCGCGGCCTCCGCGCGAAGCCGCGCGTTCTCGGCGCCCAGGCGGTCGTTGTCGCGCTGCACGCGCACCAGGTAGACGTACTCGCTCCAGATGTCGGCGGCGCCGCGCACCGGGCGATCCACCGCGTTCTGCAGGAACGCCACGACGGGCAGGATGAGCCGGTCGAACTCGTCGTAGCGCGTCGGGTCCCGCAGCGTGGTGCGCAGGAAGAAGAACGGGATGCTCCCCAGGATCACGCACAGGAGCGCGTCCCGATATCGCCGCCAGAGGGTCATGGGACGCGGTCCACCAGGTGGGGGATCACCCGATGGAGATCTTCTCCAGCAGCTCCGGGTGGTCGAGCGACTTGCCGCTCCCCATCACCACCGCGCTGATCGGGTCGTCGCACACCATCACCGGCAGGCCGGTCTCCTCGCGCAGCAGCACGTCGAGGTTGCGCAGCAGCGCGCCTCCGCCGGTGAGGACGATGCCCTTGTCCTTGATGTCGGCGCTGAGCTCCGGCGGCGTCTTCTCGAGCGCAGCCATCACGGCCTCGACGATGGCGTGAATGGGCTCCGCGAGGGCGTCGCGCACCTCGTCGGAATTCACCAGCACCGTGCGCGGAACGCCGGCCACCTGGTCGCGTCCCTTGACCTCCATCGTCAGCGGCTCGTCGAGGGGGAACGCGTTGCCGACCTGGCACTTCACACGCTCCGCCGTCTGCTCGCCGACGAGCAGGTTGTACTTGCGCTTCATGTACGCGACGATCGCCTCGTCCATCTTGTCGCCGCCGACGCGGATGGACTGCGAGTACACGATGCCCGCGAGGGAGATCACGGCGACCTCGGTGGTGCCGCCGCCGATGTCGACGACCATGTTGCCCGTGGGCTCGGTCACCGGCAGCCCGGCCCCGATGGCCGCCGCCATGGGCTCCTCGACGAGGTAGACCTCGCGCGCCCCGGCCCGCTCGGCGCTCTCGCGCACGGCCCGCTTCTCGACCTCGGTGATGCCGAAGGGCACGCAGATCACGATGCGCGGCTTCACGAGCGTGCGGCGGTTGTGCGCCTTCTCGATGAAGTGCTTGAGCATCGCCTCGGTGATGGCGAAGTCGGCGATGACGCCGTCGCGCAGCGGACGCACCGCGGTCACGTTGGCGGGCGTGCGCCCGAGCATCTCCTTGGCCTCGCGCCCGACGCGCCAGACGACGCTGCGACCGCGCTCGTTGGTCTGCACCGCCACCACCGACGGCTCGCAAGACACGATGCCCTTGCCGCGCACGTAGATCAGGGTGTTGGCGGTCCCGAGATCGATCGCGAGATCGTTCGAGAACAGTCCGCTCACCCAATCGAACAACATCCGTTCACCTGCGCGCTGCGCCGTCCGACCGCCGGACCGCGCTGGCGGGGCCGTCTATAGCACACCCCGAGGGCTCGGGATCAAACCCCTCCGGCGCCCGCCGCAGCCTTCGCGGCCTTGGCACGCTTCCGCGAGCGCATCGCCTCGCGAACGCGGGTCAGTACGGCCTCCGGGGCAGCGCCGCCCGGGGCCACGCTCACGCCCGCCGCCGTCACCGACACCCGCAGCCGTCCCTCTTGGAGCACCAGCGACTCGGCGGACACGCCCTCGGTCACCATCGCCACCAGCGCATCGACGCCACCCGGCAACGGCTCGCTGCGCCACAGCACGAACTCGCCGCCGGACGCACGCGCGCACGTCACCTCTCCCGGAAGGATGCGCCGCAGCCGCTCAGCGAGCGCGAGGATCGCGTCGTCGCCGACGAGCTCGCCGTACTTCGCGTTCACCGCGCCGAGGGCGTCGAGGTCGAGGGCCACGAGCATCGCCTCGGAGCGCCCGCCGGCGCTGCTCCACGCGTCCATGCGGCCCTGGAGCCCGCGCAGCGTGAGCGTGTCCGTGAGCACGTCGATGGTGTCGAGGTGCGTGCGGATCTCGTCGACCCGCTGCGATCGCGGCGCGTCGAGCACGCCCTGCAGGATCACGCCGCCGATGCGCACGCGGTCGCCGTCGCGCAGCACCGCCTCGCGGACACGAACGCCGTTCACGAAGGTTCCGTTGGTGCTCCCGGTGTCGGTGAGCGACCAGCCCTCGGCGCCGTAGCGAAGCGCCGCGTGGCGCCGCGACACCGAGCCGTCGTCGAGCACCAGCGCGTTGTCCGGCGTACGGCCGATGGACACCTCGCCGGCGTCGGCGTCGAGCGGCAGCACGCGCCCCACGAGGCGGGTGCCGTCGCGCACGTACAGCACCATCAACACCGGAGGGTCCGTGGCGTCGTCGACCACCGGCGCCGGAGCCGCGCTGGCGAGGATGACCACCGCGGGACGCAGCCGCGCGAGGAGGTTCTCGCCCGTGGCCGGCGGGTCGCTGTCCGGCGGCGGTGGCTCCAGCGGCGCCTGCACCGGGAGCCCCCACGGATGCGTCTCGGCCCGAAGCGCGCGGAGCACCTTCGGGTCGTCGAGCGAGGGCGCGCCGATCGCGAAGCGGACGGGGCGCTGGGCCCACTTGCGGAACACGTCATCTTGGCCGGACATCGACACTCCAGACATCGGCGGAGAAGACCGCCACGGACGAGGCTTTCACGACGGAGCGAGCGCGATCAACACCCGGTGTGGGCCCTCGCCCGGCACCGCCCCACCGTCTCTCACACGCCCGCGCGGAGGGCCGCACCCACGCGCTGCCCCAGCGCCCGGGCCTCATCGGGGTCCCGCACCGCGGCGCGCTCGGACACCGTCGCCACGCCGTCGCCCTTGGGGTCCGCGAAGTACCCGTCGAGTCCCATGGAGCCCGCGGCCGCGTCGTATCGCGCGAGGGCCCCGAGCGGGGTGCCGCAGTCGCCCTCGAGGGCCGCGAGAACGGCGCGCTCGGCCTCGACCTCGAGCGCCGTCGACGGGTCGTGCAGCAAGCCCACGATGGCCCTCGCGGCGTCGTCGCCGGCGCGCGTCTGCAGCGCCAGCGCACCCTGCGCCACCGCTGGGATCATGCACCCTTCGAGCAGCACCCGCGGCGGGTCCAGAGAGAGCCGGCGCAGCCCCGCCTCGGCGAGGATCACCGCGTCGAAATCGCCGTCGTTCAGCCGGCGAAGTCGCGTGTCGACGTTGCCTCGCAGCATCACGATCTCGAGGTCCGGCCGCAGCGCCTGCAGCGTACGGCGCCGGCGCAGCGAGCTCGTGCCGACCTTGGATCCGGCCGGGAGCGCGTCGAGGGCGCGGCCGTCGCGGGTGACCAGCGCATCCCACGGGCTCTCGCGCTTCGGCACCGCCGCGAGCGTCAGGCCCTCGGCCATCTCCGCGGGAAGGTCCTTCATGGAGTGCACGGCGAGGTCGGCTCGGCCGTCGCGCAGCGCCTCCTCGATCTCGCGCACGAAGAGCCCCTTGCCGCCGATCTCCGAGAGCGCGCGGTCGATGACCTTGTCGCCCTGGGTGACGATCTGGACCTCCTCGATCTCGAGCCCCGGCACGAGGTCCTGCAGCCTCCGCGCGATCTGCCTGCTCTGCGCGAGCGCGAGCGCGCTGCGCCGTGTCGCGAGTCGCAACGTCGTCATCGATGTCCTCCGGCCTTTCGTCCACCGCCCGACTCCGCGTCGAGCGCAAAGAGCGTCCTCGTCGCGAGGAGCAGGGCGTCGCCGCCGCCCCCCGCCGCAGCCTGCCGCAGCGCCGCCGTGGGCGGGTGCAACAGCTTGTTCGTGAGCGCGTCGAGCATCGCCTCGAGCGCCGCGCGGTCGTCGGGGCCGAGGTGCTTCAGCTTGCCCCCGAGGGACCGCTCGAGCTCCGCCGTCGCCACCTCCCGGTACCTCTCGCGCATCGCGACGATGGTCGGACCGGCGCCCTTCTGCGCGCTCTCCTCGCTCTTGAACGCCGAGAGCTCCTCGGCGACGAGCTTCTCTGCGCGCTCCGTCGCCACCGCCCGGCCCGAGCTCCCCTCGGCCACCGCCTGCTCGAGGTCGTCGACGTTGTAGAGGTAGACGCTGTCGAGGTCGCCCACCGCCGGCTCGATGTTCCGCGGCACCGCGATGTCGATGAAGAACAGCCCGCGCCCGCGCCGCGCCTTCATCGCCACGGAGACGTCGTGCTTGGTCAGCAGGTACGAGGGCGCCGCCGCCGAGGCCACCACCACGTCCGCGTGCTGCAACAGCATCGGGAGGTCCGTCAGCGGGTGCGGCGTCGCGCCGTGCTCCTGCGCGAGGGCCGCCGCGCGCTCGAAGCTGCGGTTCGCCACGAGCAGCGTCGCCCCGGCCCGGGCCAGCGTCCGCGCCGCCGCGAGGGCCATCTTTCCAGCCCCGACGAGCAGCACCTTGCGCTCCCGGAGCTCCCCGAAGATCCCGCGCGCGAGGTCCGCGGCCACGCTCGCGACGGACACCTGTCCCTCGGCGATGCCCGTCTCCGTGCGCACCCGCTTCGCCACCTGGAACGCCCGGGACATCACCCGGTCGAGCGTCACGCGCAGGCCTCCGGCGGTGCGCGCCGACGCCACGGCGTCCTTGATCTGACCGAGGATCTGCGGCTCCCCGACGACCAGCGAGTCGAGGCTCGAGCTCACCCGGAACGCGTGGCGCACGGCCTCCTCGCCGCGGTGCTCGTAGAACGCGATGGAGGCGCCGCCGCGCTCGTGCAGGTGCCGTCGCACGGCCCCCGCCACCTTCGCGGCGTCGTCGCCCACGGCATAGACCTCCACGCGGTTGCACGTCGCGAGGACCATGGCCTCGCGCACGCCCTCCATGGCGACGAGCTCGCGCACCGCGGCGTCGGCGCCGTCCGCGTTCACCGCCAGCTTCTCGCGCTGCTCCACCGCGGCCGTGCGGTGGTTCAGGCCGACGACCACAAGGCCGTTGCTCACGGACCGCTCCCTCGCAGCGCGTAGCCCGCGATGACCACCAGCGCCGTCGCGTAGCCGACCAGCGTGCCCATCGCCGTGCGCCGTCCGCGCCATCCCGCGAGCACGCGCAGCAGCATCACCACCGCGAAGACCACCCACACCGCCACGGCGAGGATGTGCCGCCACGACACGATGGGCGCGCCGTGCTCGAGCGCCTCGCGGAGCCCCGCGAGCACGCCCGTCACGATGCCCACGGTGAGCGGCGCGAGGCCCAGCGCCACGCTGCGCGTCGTCGCCACGTCGAGCACCGCGAGCGGCGGAAGCCGCTGAAACACGCCGCGAAGCCGCTTCATGCGCACCTGGCGCTCCTGCACGAGGTACGCGGCGGCCAGCGCGAAGGCCACGGTGAACGCCGCCGTCGCGAGGATCGTCGACGCGATGTGCACCCCGAGCAGCGCCCCGCTCAACGGCGACGCAGGACGCGCGTCGACTCCGAAGGACGCCAGCAACAGCACCAGCGCCACGGGCCCGACGAAGGCCACGAGCGTCACCATGCGCGGCTGCGTCCACCCGAGCACGAGCGAGCCGACGGCGGCCACCAGGGCGATGGAAGAGATCGCCTCGCGCAGCCCCGCGAAGGGCCCGAGCCCCGCACCCACCCAGCGCGCGCCGTCGTGCACCGCGTGCGCGAGGACGGCGCCGGCGAGGGTGAGCATCGCCGTGCGCGGCAGGCGCTCCGAGGTCCCGGCGAGGTACGCCAGACCGAACACTGCCGCGAGGACGTAGAACGCCGCGGCGATCGCGAGAAACCACTGGCCCATGGACGGCTACTTCACGTTGTTCAGGAAGAACGCCTGCAGCGCGACGAGGGTCTGCCGCTGCTGCTGCAGCGCCTCGGCAGCGGGCTTGGCATCGATGACGGGCAACGTCGCTTCCTTCATGGCCGACGCCTCCGCCGAGGTCGTGAGCGCGCGGCCCACGAACCCCTGCTGCACCTCGTACGCGAGCTCGCCGAGGATCACCGAGTCGGCCATGTGCTCGCCGCCGAGCTCGGCCAGCTGGGCGAGGTCCTTCACGCGCCCCACGAGCTCCGACGCGTCGCCGGCGCCGGTCACCTCGGAGAGGAACCGTACGCCGCCAGCGAGCTGGAACCTCCGCCCGTCGATGGCATCCGTCAACACGTCGCCCTGCACGTCGGCGCGTCCCTCGCCGATCCACGCGTCGAGGGCCTCCTGCGAGAGGAAGATGCGGCTGGCGGTCATGGCCGGGACTTTACCGCACCGGCGGCGGGCGCGCCTCGTTTCGACGCGTTCCCGCGGCACGAACACCGAGGCCCGGCGCGTCCCGGCGGCGCCGGCGCTCAGAGGAGGATCCGAACCGGGTTCTCGACGAGCCCGCGCAGCGCGAGGAGCCAGCGCGCTCCCAGCGCGCCGTCGACGACGCGATGATCGCACGACAGCGTGACCGCGCAGCGCTTGCCCGGCACCACCGCCCCGGCGCGCACCACCGGCACGTCGCGCACCGCCCCCACCGCGAGGATCATCCCCTCCGGCGGGTTGATCACCGCGGCGAAGCGGTCGATCTGGAACATCCCGAGGTTCGAGATGGAGAACGTGCCGCCTTGCATTTCTTCGGGCATCAGCTTGCGCGCCCGCGCCCTCGCCGCGAGGTCCTTCGTCGCCCGCGCCAGCGCGCCGAGGCTCAGCCGGTCGGCGTCGCGCACCACCGGGGTCAAGAGCCCGTCCTCGATGGCCACGGCCATGGAGACGTCGGCCCGCGCATACTGCACGATCTGCCCGTCGATCCACGACGCGTTGGCCTCGGGCACCGCCCGGAGCGCAAGCGCGCACGCCCGCAGCAGCCAGTCGTTCAGCGAGACCTTGGCGTCCGGCGCAGCGCCGCGGTTGGCGTCCTCGCGCATCGCGACGAGGGCCTCCACGTCGAGGTCGGCCTCCAGGTAGAAGTGCGGCACCGTCTGCTTCGACTCGACGAGCCGCCGCGCGATCACCCGGCGCATCGACGACGCGGGCCGCGCGACGTCACCGGGGCGCAGCACCAGCGGCTTCGACGGCGGCGTCGACAGGTCGCCCTCGAGCACGCGCCCGTGGACGCCGCTGCCGCGCACGCCGTCGAGGTCCACCGCCCGCTCCCGCGCGATGCGGCGAACGCGGGGGCTCGCGGGCACCAAAATGGCTCCGGCCACACCACGCTCCCCGCGCACCGCGCTGTCCCCGGGAGCTCCCGGCGTGCGCGGCTCCAGCGCCCGGGTGGGGCGCGACTCGACGACGGGGCCGGAGCCCACCGGCGGCGGCGCGGGCGGAGCGTTCGTCGGTCGCTCCGCGGCGGGCGGCGCGGTCACCGGCCCCGGCGCGGCGACCGAGGCGCCCGACGACGGAAACAGCCCCGACACGTCCTCTCCGGGCTCGCCAAAGATCGCCACGGGCTGCCCGAGCTTGGCGACGGCCCCCTCGGCGACGAGCTTTCGCAGCAGCGTGCCGCGCTCGAAGCTGCGGAACTCCATGGTGGCCTTGTCGGTCTCGACCTCGGCGAGCAGGTCGTCGATGTCGACCTTGTCGCCCTCGCTGCGAGCCCAACGCACGAGCGTGCCCTCCTCCATCGTCGGGGAGAGCTTCGGCAATTCGATGATCTTCGCCACGGTCCGCTCCTACGTCTTCGCCGCGCTCACCACGCGAGCAGTGCCCGGACGCCCCGGGCCACGGTGTCCGCCGACGGGATCGTCAGGTCTTCGAGATGCTTGTTGTACGGCATCGGCGCGTCGCGTCCGGTCACGCGCAGCACCGGGCCGCGCAGGGCGTCGAAGGCCTCGCGCTGGATGCGGTCCACCACCTCGGCGCCGACGCCGCCGAAGGGCCACGACTCCTGCACGACCAGCGCGCGCCCGGTCTTCGCCACGCTCCGCAGCACCGGTCCGAGGTCCAGCGGACGCAGGCTGCGCAGGTCGATGACGTCGCACGCGACGCCCTCCTTCGCGAGCTCCTCGCACGCCGCCAGCGTCACCGGGAGCATCTTGCCCCAGGTCACCACCGTGGCCTCGTCGCCCTCGCGCCGCAGCGCGCTCACGCCCAGCGGCACCACGAAGTCGCCGTCGGGGACCTCGCCCTTCACGCCGTAGAGCCGCTCGTCCTCGAGCACGAGCACCGGGTTGTCGTCGCGGATCGCGGCCTTGAGCAGGCCCTTGGCGTCCGCCGGCGTGGCCGGGGCGACCACCTTGAGCCCCGGGATGTGCGTGTAGAACGCCTCGAAGCACTGCGAGTGCTGCGCCCCGGTCTGCCGCGCCGCCCCGTTTGGACCGCGGAACACGATGGGGCACTTGAACTGCCCGCCGGACATCTGCCGGATCTTCGCCGCGTGGTTCAGGATCTGGTCGAAGGCCACGGCGCTGAAGTTCATCGTCATGAACTCGATCACCGGCCGCAGGCCCGCCATGGCGGCGCCGATGCCGATGCCCGCGAAGCCCTCCTCGGCGATCGGCGTGTCGATCACGCGCCGCGCGCCGAAGCGCTCGAGCAGGCCCTCGGTGACCTTGTACGCGCCCTGGTAGTACCCGACCTCCTCGCCCATGAGGAATACGCCGGGGTCGCGCTCCATCTCCTCGGCCAGGGCCTCGCGAAGGGCCTCGCGGTATCGCAGCTCACGCATAGGTCAGGGCCTCGATGAGTTCCTCGCCGGGCTCGGCGCTCTCGTCCGCGAAGCGCACGGCGTCGTCGACCTCGGCGTCGACGCTGCGCTCGACCTCGGCGAAGAACGCGTCGCCGAGACCCGCCGCACGCAGCGCCAGCTCCGCGCCCGCGATGGCGTCGGTCTTCTTCGCCGCCTCGATCTCGTCAGCGGTGCGGTACTTCCCGGGGTCGCTCATGGAGTGCCCGCGGTACCGGTACGTCTGCACCTCGATGAGCGTCGGCCGCGACGTCTCCCGCGCCCGCGCGACGGCCTCGCCAACCCGGCGCTTCACCTCGAGCACGTCGTGCGCGTGAAAGCGGTCCCGCGCGATGCCGTAGCCGTGGGCCTTCTCGCTGGTGTCGTGCACGGACAGCGTGCGCGAGAGCGGCGTGCCCATGGAGTACTCGTTGTTCTCGACGATGACGATGAGCGGCAGGCTCCAGAGCGCCGCCAGCGACAGCGCCTCGTGAAAGCCCCCGATGCTCACGGCACCTTCGCCAAGGAAGCACAGCGTCACGTCGCGCTCGCCGCGATACTTCGACGCGAAGGCGACGCCCGCGGCCACGGGCACGTGCCCGCCCACGATGCCGTCGCCGCCGAGCATGCGCTTCTCGGCGTCGAAGAAGTGCATGCTGCCGCCGAGGCCCTTCGAGCACCCGGTCACCTTGCCGTAGAGCTCCGCCATGCAGGCGCGGGCCGTGACGCCCCGGGCGAGCGCCAGACCGTGGTCGCGGTAGGTGCCAACCACCGAGTCGCCGGCGCCGAGCGTCGCGAGGGCGCCCACGGCGCTGGCCTCCTGGCCGATGTAGAGGTGCAGGAAGCCGCCCACCTTGCCTTGCGAGTACGCCCGCGCGGCGGCCTCCTCGAAGCGCCGGATGAGCAACATCTGCCGGTGCAGGGAGATCAGTTCGTCGTGCGCGTCGGCCATCGTCCAACCTTAGCCTGCGGGGCGCAGACGCGCCCCACGGAGTAGTCCCACGGTCGATTCGGTACGGGCGACCGGGCGGCGCTCAGAACATCGCGAACTGGCCGGGAGCGTGGTTGCGCGTCCGGAGGACGCCGCCCGTGTGCTCGCCGCGGCCCGCGATGGCCTCGTAGATCTTGTCGAGGGAGAAGATCCCCTGAATGTAGAACCGCGTGTCCTGGTACGGCGCGTAGAACGGGTTGCCCCAGTTGCCGTCGCCGTCGAGCAGGTTGCGGAACACCTGGTAACCGAACTCGGCCGTGAACCAGGGGTTCACGTTCCAGTCGATCCACGCCGCGAAGATGGTGTTCGTGCGGCGGCTCGTCGGCGAGTTGTTCACCAGGTTCACGTTCGTGCCGGTGTAGTCCCAGATGTGTTGCATCGCGAAGTAGACGCCGGGCGACACGTGCGTCCAGCTCTGCGCGATGATGACGGCCCAGGACAGCGTGTTCGACGGGTTGAAGCCGCCGGAGAGCTGCTCGGAGCACGAGCCGCCCGCGCCGGAGCCGAAGCAGTTTGCCTGGTAGGGCAGCGGCGTGCGGCGGCCGGGCGTCGTGTACTCGTAGAGGGGGTGCGAGTACGTCGCGTTGGCGATGAGCTCGAACTCGCCGCCGAGCACGTGCTCGACGCTGTACGCCGCCTGCACCACCACCGCCGGCGTCACGATCAGCGTGCGCGCCCGCGACTCCGGCGAGACCGGGAACACCAGGCGCGGCGCCACCCAGAACTTCACCGCGCCGCCCAGCGGCGGAATGCCCGTGATCCACAGGTCGAGGTTGGCGTCGCCGAAGCGCGGCTCGTGCTGCGTTGTCGTCGTGTCGGAGTTCGTGAACTCGTACGAGAACGCCAGGCCGCCGCGGAGCTGCACCCAACGGTTGAACGTCCACCGCGGACGCAGGATGAGCGTCATGTCGACGGTGTCGTTGGGCGTGAGGTTCATGTCCCGGAAGATCGTCGGGAGGGTCACGCCGAAGGTCGTCAGGAGCTGCGTCCCGCGCCACGGGAGGGGAGCAGGTGCCGCCGCCGCGGGAGCTCCGTCGGGTGCGGCCGGAGTCGCCGCCGCCGCGGGGGTGGTCGTCTGTTGCGCGGACGCGCTCCCGGCCACGGTGAGACCCGCGAGCATCGCGGCGCCCAGAACCATCTTCCTCATCGACATCGGCGAAGGTCTCCTGCCGGCGATCGCGCGGGATCGCCTCTCAGCTTCGGGGTGCGGACATCACCCGGCAACCGCCGGATTGTCAACAGTGACGAAGGGACGTTGCGCAAGAAGCAGACCGTGCGGACTGCGCGCAATGAGCCGTGCGCGCGCGGCGTGCCGTTAGCGCGCTGACGGCGAGGCGGTAGCAAACGGCTCAGCCGTCGCCGCCGCTGTCGTTCGGGGGGATCTTGTTTCCGAGGTAGAAGAGGCCCGCGGCGAGGACCGCCACGACGAGGAGCGCGAGGAGCTTCGGCCAGAGCATCGGCCGCTCAGCTCGCGGACCGCGCCTTGAGCACGAGGAGCTGGAACCCTGCGAAGCCCGACTGGCCGCAGGTGTAGAGCACCTCGAAGACGGTACGCGACGGGATGCCGTGGTCGGCGATGATCGCCACCTCGCCACGGAACGGCTGCCCCGACCGCTCGGCCATGGTGCGAGCGACCTGGACCTGGTCGCGCATGGCCTCGGCGAGGGGGTTGATCAGGAGGCCCGTGCCGCCGCCGCGCTTCTGCGACGGGTCGACGTAGCCGTTGCGGAGCGAGGTCACGAAGCGGCCGTTCACGGTCACCGAGACCCGCGACACGATCACCTGCAAGGCCTGCGACGGCGAGGTGTTCACCGACGAGTGCGGGAGCCGCAGGTCGTCGCTCTGCGGCACGTTGGCGGCCGACGATGACAGCGACTTCAAGAGGAACACCAGGATGATGGTCATCATGTCCATCATCGCGACGATGTTGAGCTCTTCGGCCGTGTGCTCGGTGCGGCGGCGCCGGGTCTTGCGCGCGATCTCGCGCTTGACTGCGAGCGTCGAGGCCTTCGCCTCGGGGGCGTGGGTGGAAGCGCTCATCGGTCAGTTCCTGAGCACGCCGAGGGTCACCTCGGGGAAGAGGCAGTCCGCGTTGCTGAAGTCGCCCTGGCCGCCGTTCTCGGGCATGCGGCAGGCGTTCTGACGCGCCTCGCGCACGGCATCGATGGTGCGCACCAGCACGCCGTACGGCACGTCGCCGTTCGGGGACACGTTGATCGAGTGGTCGTCGGAGACCTCCGTCGCCCACTGCTGCCGGATGCCCTGCATGCACTGCGTGAGGCCGGCGAAGTCGTGCGAGTAGCCGTCGGCGTCGCGGCCGGCGCGGTTCGCCACGGTCACCGAGGCGGGACCCACGGTGCGGCAGCCCGGCATGAGGAAGCCTCCGCCGGCGCCGACGATGAACCCGTTGGGCATGACCTTGACGGTGATGTTGAGACGCTGCCGGTCGTTGGGATTCGACCGGCCAGGTCCGCTCGAGGGCGCGGGGACAGGGATCGTCGCGGTGAACACCGTCGCGATGCTCGCGAGGATGAACATCAGCACGTTCATGATGATGTCGAGGAACGGGATGATGTTCAGCTCGCCGTCGCCTTCGTCCGGCCCATGGTGCTTGGGCTTGGACTTGCGGTTGATGACCGACCGCTGGGCGGCGGAGAACCGGCTCATCCCTGCGCGCGGCCCGTCGTGAGGAGGTTGGTGAGCTTCGACGACGTCAGCTCGATGTCGGCGAGGATCTTCTTCGCCTGCCCGTTGATGAGCAGGTGCGAGACCATGCACGACACCGCGATGCCGAGGCCGAGCGCGGTGTTGTTCATGGCCTCCGAGATGCCGCGCGCGAGCAGCTGCTGACGGCGGCCGGGGTCGGCCACGCGGTCGAGGGCGCCGAAGGTGTGGATGAGGCCGAGGATGGTTCCGAGCAGGCCGAAGAGCGTCGCGATGTTGGCGAGCGACCAGAGCGCGCCGATGCGCTTCTGGACCTGCGGCTCGATGTCCATCACCTGCTCCTCGATGGCGACCACCACGGCGTCCTCGCCGCGGTTCACCTGCATGAGGCCCGCGCGGAAGACCCGGAGGATCGGCACGTCGTCGGCCTCGCAGAGCTTGATCGCGCGGTCGATGTTGCCCGCCTGCACCAGCTTGCGAACCTGCGCGAGCAGCTCCTTGCTGTTCACGCGGAACTTCGACATCAGGAAGATGACGCGCTCGGTGATCGTCGCGAGCACGATGATCGAGATGAACAGGTTCACGAAGAAGGGCCAGCCCAGCTTCTCGTAGAGGCCCGCCAGACCCACCGCCTCTTGCGGGTGATCGCCGCCCGCCTGCTGAGCCATCAGTAGCAATTGAACCAGCGCCGACTGCATCGTCCTCTACGCTCCTTCTCCGGAATCCTGCCGCGTCCTGACTGCGGGCCGCGGTACGCTACCCCAACGAACCGGACGAAGGGAAGCGCGCAACGACGCGCCGATCCGTTCTGCCGACCCGCTCCCCGTCACCGGCACGCCGTGGTGTCGCATCGCCGCTTCCGCTGCCGAGGATGTGCCGCACGCACCGGCGCCGCAACGGGCGGACCGTAGCCTCGGCCCGCGGGGCCTGTCAACGAACGCAAGGCCACCAGAACGCGGGAACCTTCGGCGTGGATGCGGTGTCGAAGCAGCATGCCCGCGGCATCGACGACCCCGCCGCCCCGCCCGACGGCCTCGAAGGCCGAGGCGTTGACACCGGTGACCCCCCCGGTATCATCGCCCCCCTTCGCGGCTCCGCGTGCTCGACGTGGTGCCGTGGAATCCTGTGGCGCGCGAAGCCTGCGTTCGTGTAGACACGGGCCGGCCGACCGTTCCGCGGTCGTACGGGTCACCCCACCGCCGTCGTTTCGCGACTTCGCGTCAACGGCATTTCCCACGCTCTGAGGAGGAATCTGAGATGTTGCAAAGTCTGGGTCAGCACTTCAAGGAAGGCGGCTGGGGCATGTGGCCGATCGTCTTCTGGATGGTGTTCGTCGTCGCGATCACCGTCGAGCGGTCGATGTACCTGTTCAAGTCGTCCATCAACAAGGATGCGTTCCTCTCGAACATCCAGAAGTGCATCCTGGCGGGCGACGTCGGCCGTGCGATCAAGCTGTGTTCGAGCGCGCAGGCGCCGCTGGCCCGCATCGTCAAGGCCGGCCTCATGAAGGTGAACCGCCCCGACGCCGAGGTTCAGGCCGCGATGGACGAGTCGGCGCTCCGCGAGCTGCCGAAGATCGAGCACCGCACCGCGTACCTCTCGCTCCTCTCGAACCTCGCCATGCTCTCCGGCCTTCTCGGCACCATCACCGGCCTCATCGCGGCGTTCGGCGCCGTCGGTGGTCACGGTGAGGGCGGCCCGACGATCGACCCGGCCCGCAAGGCCGAGCTCCTCGCCGGCGGCATCTCGGAAGCCATGAACTGCACCGCGTTCGGCCTCATCGTCGCGATTCTCGGCCTCATCGGCTTCGCGCTCCTGAACGGCAAGACGCAGCAGATCGTGGACGACATCAACGAGGCGACGGTGCAGGTGCTCAACCTCGTGGTGAACAACCGCTCGAAGATCAACGTCGGCGGCGCGAGCCAGGCCGCCTGATCCCACCGGTCTCCCGGAAGGAGCTTCGCGATGGGTGGCGTTTCAGTCGACTCCGGCGGCAAGGGCGGCAAGAAGTCCGTCGACGCCCAGATCAACATGGTCCCGATGATCGACCTTCTGGTGTCGTGCATCGCGTTCTTGTTGATGACCGCGGTGTGGGTTCAGACCGGAGCGGTGCAGGCCAGCCAGCCGCGCGGCGCTCCGGCCCCGGACACCCCGCCGAACCCCGAGCAGCAGGACCAGCTCAAGATCCAGATCTCGCCGACGGGCCTGCAGGTGGGCGTCAACGCCGCCGACATGCGCCAGATCGGCCATACGGACCAGCGCTTCACCGAGCTCAAGACGGTGCTCGAGGCGCGGCGCCAGGCGAACCAGCAGAACCGTGAGGTCTGGCTGCAGCCCGACGGCGCGGTCGACTACTCGGAAATCATCGCGGTGATGGACACCGTGTACGAGGTCTTCGGCAGCGCCGCTCGCGGCGAGGTCACGATCCGCTTCCTGTAGAAGGACATTCAAGCCGATGCCCGTAGCAAAGCCAGGCAAGCGTCTCATGCACGACATCCCGCTTCGATTCGTGTCGAAGCGGGTGGCGGGCGGCGGACACAAGTCCGTCAACGCCGACCTCAACCTCACCTCGATGATCGACTACCTCGTCATCACGGTGGTGTTCCTCCTCTCGCAGTTCGGCACGCAGCAGCAGGTGCAGTCGAGCGCGGGCCTCGAGATCCCGGAGACGCACAACGCCGACGCGCTGCAGAGCGCGCCCATCGTCTCCATCTCCGACCAGGCGATCCTCATGGACGGCCAGCGGATCACGACGCCGCGCGAGATCGCGGGGTCCAACGACCGCATCGACCGCCTCTTCGAGCGGCTCGAGCAGGCGAAGCGCGAGTATCCGCTGCTGCACCCGGACCGCCCGTTCGAGGGCGACATCGTGTTCCAGATCGACCGGCACGTGCACTGGGACATCGTGAAGAACATCGCGCGCACCTGCGCCGCCGCCGGCTACGTCCGCCTGAACTTCGCGGTGACCAAGGGCAACGCGAACACGACGCCGCACTAGGCGCCGACCTCGCCCATGACCCCTCCCCGCGATCCTCCGTCCGAGCCCGCGGGTCCCCACCGCGGGATGATCCCCCGCGACGAACTCCCCTTCCTCCCCCGAGTCCGCTGGCGCTTCTGGGCGCCGATCCTCTTCCTCCTCGTGGCCTTTCCGGCCTTCTGGAGCGCCAAGCGGAGCCGCGAGGCCCGTCGGCTGCGCGCGCGGCTGCTCACCGAGCACGCGGCGCTCACCGCGTCGCTGGCGCCGGAATATCGAGGCGTTCGCTCGTACATCGAGCGCGCGACGGCGGGCTCCGTGGGGGCGTGGGAGGGACCGCTGCGGGACCCTTTGCTCACCTTCGACGCCCTCTCCGCGGAGCCCGTGCTCTACGGTCGCGTGCGGACGGCGGAGGTCCACTCCACGGCCGACGTGTCGGCGTCGCTGCGCCACCGCTTCCCCGATCAGCTCGGCGCGTGCCTCGGCGTCGAGTCCGTGTTCGCACGGGAGCTCCTCGACAAGGGCGCGTTCCTGCTGCCCGATTTCGTCGACGCCGTGCGCGCCGCACCGAGCGCCGAGCGCCTCACCGCGCTGCGCGAGGACCTGCTCTTCCGCCTCCGCCGCGACACCGAGTTCGTGGTCGGCGCGCTGCGACGTCGCTACCTCGTGCTGGCCGTGGACGAGGCCCGCGCCTCCGTCGACGGGCCGACGCGGGTCTACGTCTTCGACCTTCACGCGCAACGGGCTCTGCTGCGGTCCCGCGACGAGGGCGACGGGGTGCGCGTGATCCCGTTCTCCATCGCCGGCGTGACCGCGCACCGCCCCGGCGTGGTGCCGCTGACGGGCGCGTCGGTGAGCGGCCACGACTGCTCCGTGGCCAACGGCGTTCGCCGCTCCCTCGGCATCGAGCCCATGGGCATGCCGCACGCCCAGGAGCCCGCCCCGCCGCCCCCAGACGCCTCGGTGCCCAGCGCGCGTGACGCCGCGGCCACCGACGGCGGTCCTTGACGCCTCCCGCGACCCTCGACAGGCTGCGCGCGTGGCGCCCCCGGCCGACGTCGACGCACTTATCGCGCAGCTTCGTGCTCACGTGGCGCGCAGCAACCTCAAGAGCTCGGGCCGCCGCGAGCTGATCCTCGAGACCCTCGCCCGCGCCGGCCGCCACGTCACGGCGGAGGAGCTCCTGCGCGAGGTGCGGGCGCGGGACCCCCGCATCGGCGCCGCCACGGTGTACCGAACGCTGCGCGTGCTCCAGGACGGCGGCCTCGTGGCCGAGCGGCATTTCGAGGGCGGCGGCTCGCGCTTCGAGCTCCGTGGTGACGAGCACCACGACCACCTGATCTGCACGTCGTGCGGGCTCATCGTGGAGTTCGAGGACGACGTCATCGAGCGCGAGCAACAGCGCGTCGCGGCGGCGCACGGCTTCGACATCGAGATGCACCGTCACGAGCTCTACGGGCGCTGCCCCTCGTGCCGGGCCCGCAACGCCGTCGGCACCGTGCCCCGCCGGATGTGATCTCGGCGGTCAGTTCAGCCGCAGCGGCAGCGGCATGAACAGCAGCACGAAGAGCGCCAGGCTCAGCGCCGCCACGGCCTTGCGCCCCGGCGTCAGGGCATCGTCGCCTGCCGGCGGGTGGCGATCGCCGGAGAGCCGCAGCACGATGCGCGTGATCAGGGCCCAGGGCCCCCAGATGAACGCCGGCTGCAGCCGGTCCGCGGTCAAACCTCCAGCGGGAGCGGTGACCGCGAGGGCGGCGACGAGCAACGCCGTGTACGCGAGCAGGGCTCCGATGAACCACCGCGACCAGCGGTCCGCCCGAGGACCCGCGAGGGCGTAGACGACGTGACCGCCGTCGAGCTGGCCCACCGGCAAGAGGTTCAACATGGTCATGAACAGCCCGGTCCAGCCCGCGAAGGCCATGGGGTGGAGCTGCACGTCGAAGCCCGGCGCGATGGGACCGCACACGAGGCGCTTGAGGGCGAGATAGAGCAGCGAGTCGCCCTCGAGGAGCCCGCCCGGAAGAAGCGGCTCGACGGGCGAGAGCGCCAGCCCTGCCGCGGTGATCGGGATCGCCAGCACAAGCCCCGCGAGCGGACCCGCCGCCCCGATGTCGACCAGCGCGTTGCGGCTTCCGATGGGGCGCATGGAGATCACCGCGCCCATGGTCCCGAGCAGGTTCGGAAACGGGACGAACATTGGCAGGCTCGCCGGGACGTGGTGCCGCCGCGCGAAGACGAAGTGCCCCGCCTCGTGGGTCACTAGGATCGCCAGCAGGGGCACGGCGAAGCGCCACCCCTGCCCCAACGCCCACGCGAAGGCGCGAAGCCCCGCGACGGTGCCGTGAAGCGCTCGAACACGCTCCGCGACGTCCTGGGGGGGATGCGGGAGCGACTGCGAGGCGCCGGCGTAGAAGACGCTCAGCACCGTCGCGGCGAAGAGCAGCGCGGGCAGCGCCTTGCGGGGGCGGTGGTCGCTCATCGCGTGGACCCCGAGGCCACCCGCGCCCGGACCAGGGCCAGCGCCGCGCGCCAGGACGCCGTCACGCGCCCATCGAGGGTCTCCAGGCACACATCGCCGCGGCGCATCGCGGCATCCGCGCGAAGCTCTACGCCGGGTTCCGGCGCCCCGGGATCGGCACCGAGGAGCTCGCACGCCGAAGCCACGTCGTCGGGATGCAGCCGCAGCACGGACACGCGCCGCGCACCGGCCTCCGCGAGGGCCCGCGCCACCGTCGACGCCAGCACGCCCGCGTCGACGGTCGCGGCGTGCCCGAGCACCGCGTCGGCGACGTCGACGGCCATCATCGCGAGGTCGTGCTCCGCTGCGGCGAGAGCGCCGGCGCAGCGTTGCGATGCAGCGACCTCCCACGCGAGCACGGAAGCGTGGAGCTCCTCGTGCGGGGACTCCTCCCGCGGCAGCACGGTGAACCCCCGCGCGCCGCCGGTCATGCCTCCACCAACCTCTCGGCGAAGGCGACGGCGTCGGAGCCGCCGGGTTGCATCCGCACGAAGCGGGCGACCCTCGTCCCCACGGCATCGCCGCCGCGACCCGCGAGCGCCGCGAGCACCGAGGACCACTCGTCGACGGTCAACGCCCGACGCAACAGCCGGAACGCGGATGCCGCCACCCTCTCCGCGACCCGACGCGCGTCGTCGTCGAGGGGCACCGCGCCCGTGGCGAAGCCGCTGCGCAGCGGCGCATCGACTGACTCCAGCAGCGTGGAGCGCGAGGCCGCCGGCAGCGACGCCACCCACCGGCGCAGCAGCGACGGCCCCAACGCCGACCGCGGGGCCGCGAACTCTGCGCGACCCAGATGCAGCGCGGCGGCGGCGAGGGAGCGCGCACGTTCGAGGGAGGTCGCACCGTGGCGCAACGCCGCGAGCCCCTCGCCCACCCTCGCTGCACGCAGCGGCCCGAGCGCCGCTACGACGTCGGACGCAGCCGCCCCAGCCATGGCCACGGTGAGCGCCGCCGCATCGCTGAGCCGGTCGGACATCGGCGCCGAGCCTGCCACGGCGGAGACGCGCTGAAAACTCGCGTCTTTTGCTGGGGCGGAGGTATCCGACGGACGTGCGCTCCGCCCAGCTGCCGTTGTGCCTCGCCCTCGCCGGCCTCGTCTTCGCGGCCCCCCCTCGCGAAGCGCGCGCGTGGACCGAGGCGCGCCCCGGTGACTCGAGCACCGACGTCGAGGTGCACGGCGACGGGACCGCGCTCGTCACGCAGCGCGTGCGATGGCGTGTGCTGGGAGGACGGCTGCGCGAGTTCGAATTCGCGGAGCTCCCGCAGGACCTCGCCGTGGTCGAGGCCTCGGCGACCGTCGCGTCGGGCTCGCCGGTGCCGATCACCGTGCGAACGCCGACGCCTGGACGACTCTCGGTGAGCCTCGGCGAGGCGAACGGCGGGCTTCCGCGCGGCTCCGTCGACGTCGTGCTGCGGTACACCACCTCGCTGCGGGCGCAGGGCGCCGTGCACGTCGCGGGCGGCGATGCGGTGCTCGAGCTCCACGCGTGTCCGTGGGAGCGCGGCATGGAGGCCGCGGAGTTCCGCGTGACGCTGCCGACGGGGACCCGCCGGGCGCGCTGGATCCTCGACGACGCCGAGCGGGTCGACGCCACGGTGAGCACCGAGCTCACGCACGACGTTCTCCGCGCCCTCCGCCGTCACGTGCCCACGGGCATGGCGTGGACCGTGCGCGTCGGCGCGGACCCGGCGATCTTCCCCTGGCTGGGTACGAGCACGTTCCGTCGAGCTCCCGCGCCGGTGCGGCGATCCGGGTGGCCCGAACTAGGCATCGTCTACGCCCTGGGGCTCGCGGCGATCCTGGTGTTGGGTGGACGCGCCGTGCGCGCCCTCGAGGGCGCTCCCGCCGTGAGCCTCCCGGCGGCGTTGCGCCCGCTCCCGTTCGTCCTCGCAGCGGCCGCGGCGGCGCTTCACGGAGCTGCCGTCGAGGGCGCCACCGGAGCGCTCTCGCTCGGCACGGCGACGCTCCTCGGCGCGGTGGCGCTGCGCCTCCCGCACCCCGGGCCGGGCGTGGAGGGATCGGAGTCGCTGGGCGTCCGCGTCGCGCGTGGCCTCGGCCTCGCGGTCTGCGGCGCGCTCTACGCGTTCGGGACGCACGGAGGACCCGCCGTCGCGACGGTCGCCGCGCTCGACGTCGCCACGCTGCTGGTGGCGTCGGCGGCGCTCCCGGCGCTGCGCGGGAGCTCCCGCGCGGTCAGCGCCGCGGCTGCAGCCGCTGGTGGAACATCTGCAGCGCGCCGTCGATCTTCTTCAGCGCCGAGCGGATCGCCGCGGGCTTGAAGTCGAGCCGCAGGGCGAGCACCGACACTTCGGCCGCGAGCCACCCCGGATCGACGACGCCGCGCGCCACCTCGCTCGCGTGGTGCCCCTTGTACTCGACCTTCTCGATGGCGAAGACGCGCTGGCGGAACGCCTCGTAGGTCGCCTCGTCGAGGGCCGCGCGAAAGACCTCGAGGTCTTCACCGGCGCTCTCGGCAAACTCGGGAACGCGGTCGACGATGCCCGCGAAGCGGTCCGGCGCCTCGTTGCGCACCTCGGCGAGGGCGATGCGCAGCGCGAGCGCGTCGTCGAGGTAGCCCAGCACGCCGATGGAGTCGGGGATCACGTCGCCCGGCACCAGCGCGTAGAAGACCGCGCCGTGCACGTGGTCCCGAAGAGCCCCTTCGAGCTCGGGGTCGTCGCACACGACCCGCACGTAATCCTTGATGTCCTGGGCGAGGGAGCCGAGCCAACGCTCGGCGACGAGTTCGAGGGCTTCCGTCGACATGCCCGGACGCTACCGCATCCTGCGGCGCGTGGAAGCGCCGACGGCGCGGTCAGCGTACGTCGCGATCCTCTTCGGGGATCAGGTCCTCGCCGGCCGGGCAGGCCACCGTTACGTGCGTCGGCCCCGAGGCCGTCCGCAAGATGAGGAACACCACGCGTCGGTTCTGCGCCCAGGCCGCCAGCCCGTGGCCCGCGTTGACCGGGCACCGCTCGCCGTAGCCCGCGGCGTGCAACCGCGACGCTCCGATGCCGCGCTCGACGAGGGCCGCGACGACGCTGGCCGCACGGTCCTGCGTGAGCTGCAGGTTGCGCGGGTCGGGGCCGCGTTCGTCGGCGTGACCCTGCACCTCGAGGAGCTGGATCTGCTCGTTGGCGCGCAGCGTCGCCGCCACGGCCTCGATGATCGGCATGCTCGCCGGCTGGATCTGCGCCGAGTCGGTCTCGAAGTTGATCGCCTGCAAGATGCGGATGGTGTTCTCCTCGAGCACCGCCACGCCCTGGTCCGGGCAGCCGTCCTCGTCCTCGAAGGCGTTGTACGTCTCGGGGTCGTTGGGGCAGCGGTCGCGGGTGTCGGGGATGCGATCGTGGTCGTTGTCGGGGTCCGGGCAGCCGTCGGCGTCCTCGAAGCCGTCGCGGTCCTCGGGGTCGTTGGGGCAGAGGTCGTCGCGGTCGAGGATCCCGTCGTGGTCGTTGTCGGGATCGGGGCAGCCGTCGGTGTCCTGGAACCCGTCGCGGTCCTCGGGCTGGTCCGGGCACTGGTCGACGTCATCGTTGATGCCGTCACCGTCTCGGTCGTGCGAGTCGGGGTCCGGGCAGCCGTCGTCGTCGGCCACGCCGTCGCGGTCCTCGGGGGTGTTCGGGCACTGGTCGACGCGGTCGGGGATGCCGTCCTGGTCGTTGTCCGGGTCCGGGCAGCCGTCGCTGTCCTCGAAGTGGTCGAAGTCCTCGGGCTCGTCGGGGCACTGGTCGACGTCGTCGCGGATGCCGTCGCCGTCGCGGTCGCCGATGGACGGCTCGAAGACGAAGCCGACGAACGCGCGCACGTCGGAGCCCGCGTCGGCGTTGGTGATCCGCCGGCCCGCGCCGAGCATCAGGTAGCTGTTGTTGACGACGAAGATCTTGAGGCCGCCGACGGCCTCGACGGGCGTCGTGTTGGCGCCGAAGAGGGCGTTCAAATACGTGGCACCGTAAACCTCGGCGACGAGGTCGATGGCCGGCCCCACGCGCACGCTCATGCCCAGGCCAGCGGTGAGCGGCGATCCGTAGGTGGTCCCCGCGAGCGTGGCGCCGTCGCCGAGGGCGAAGCGGTAGCCCACGTTGAGGTCCATGCGGAACCGCGACACCGGGTGCCACTCCGCGGCGAGCGAGGGCCACAGCGTGATGCCGGGATCGCCGGCAAAGTTCTGCGGTCCCGACTGGAGGGGAAAGGCCGCCTGGAAGAGCAGCGCGAGGCCCCAGTGCGTGACCGACGTGGGGAGCAGCCGGAGCTTCGCGTGCACCGTGACGGAGCCGAAGCCCTGGTAGCTCAACCCGCCCGGGGGCGGCGCGTAGCCCGCGATGGGCTGCAGGCTGCTCCCATCGCTGCCCATGGGACCCGGGCCCCCGACGAAGTGCGCGGGGAGCTGGACGCCGAGCACGAGGCGGTTGAAGAGCCCGAGGTTCGCCGAGAAGACGCCGCTGAACATGTCGGCGACCAGGGGCACCGAGGTCTGCGTCTGGCCGGACTGCACGAGCGTCCCCTGCCGCGCGAGGCCGTGCGCCCAGTCGACGATGAGCCCGAAGGAGGTGCTCAAATGGCCCAGCGTGTCGGTGCCGTTCACCGAGAACTGGCCCTTGCTGTCGACCGCCTGGCGGAACAAGTGCAGGTCGAAGCCCGTGCCGGCGGGGAGCGCGTCCTGCGCGAACGAGGAGGCCGACGACGCGCCGAGCGCGAGCGCGAGAGCCGACGACGACAGCCTGCGGACCGTTCTACGAATCACGCGGGAAACGCTATCAGAAGCGCCGTGCGCCGGTCACCTTCGCGACCAGCGGACCGCGTCAGAACCGCAGGTCGAAGACGCGCCAGCGGCCGCCGACGCGCACGAGGGTGTCGACGCGAAACCGATGTGTCTCCGAACCGATACGGTACTCCACCACGGGTCCGTCGGCGCACGGCGCGGCCTGCACGCCGAAGCGTCCGCACCGTCGCGCGTCGACGGTGGTCCGGGGAGGTCCCGCGAGGCCCACGTACTCCGCCCCGGCGAGCACCGACCGAAGCTCGCGCACGTCGCGCACGATGGCGGCGCGCTGCCGGGCCACGAGCAGGTTCTCGCTCCCGGCGTCGCCGACCTCGCGCACGCCGAACACCTCGCGCAGCTCGGCCGGCGAAGGGAACACCCCCGGCGCCTCGGCCTCGCCCGCACGCACCGCGTCGAAGAGCGATCGCGCCAGGACCTCGAGCTCCGCGCGCTCCGCCGTCGACAACGGTCGCGGCATCGCGAACGCCGAGGTCGCACTGAATGCCGCCGCCGCCCAGACCGTCCCTCGTCGCAGAGCTCGCGCCACGGATCGTAGCGTCCTCTGGGCGCGGCGCTGAACGCAAGGGCGCGGCGTCGCAACGCCGATGTTCACGCCGCCGAGCGCATCGCGCGGTTCACGCCTACCCACGCAAACCATGGGAACGCCGCGCGATCGCGACGGCACGAGGCGTGGACTCGGCGGGCGCCATGCACACGGTCGCCGCCTCGCTGTTCACCGCCCTGCTTCTCGCCGCCGGCGCCGCCCGCGCCGACGAGCGCACGTTCTCCCTCGGCGTCCGCGCCACGGCCCGCGCCGGGGGGTATTTCATGGGGGGCGGCGGGGCCCAGCTCCGATTCCATTTCGCGCGCCGCGTGGGCCTCGAGTTCTACGCCGACGCGCTCGCCGGCGAGGGCCACTCGATCCTGCGACGCGACGTCGAGATCGGCGGGGCGGCGAGCTACGACGTGGTCCGCACGCCGCGCTTCGGGCTGCATCCGCTCCTCGGAACGTGCGTGCTGCTCGCCACGGCCCACGACCAGAACCACGACGACGGCACGGTCTCGCAGATCTGGTGGGGCGTGCGCGCGGGCATCGGCGCGGCCTGGCAGGTCTCCGAGCGCGTCACGCTGCAGGCCCAGCTCCACGCGCTGCTCTACCTCGGGCACCCGTTCGACGCCGAGGGCTGGTTCCTGGCGCCGAGCGACCGGCTGACGGTCACGCCCATGGGGCAGGCCGTCGTTGCGGTGAACTTCGCGCCCTGACCGCGGGGTGCGGCGCAAAAACCGCGTGATGGCAAGCACCGCGTTTCATGCGACACCCCCGAAGGCTCGCCGCGTCGGCGGCCATTCGTAGGATCGTGGAACCATGAAGCGCCGACTCCCCGTGATCGATCCCTCGGTGTCCCGTCGTGCCGTGCTTCAGCTCGGCGTCTCGGCCAGCGTCGCCGCGTGCGGCGCGCGCGCGAACTTCGGATACACCCGCGACCCCTTCGGCAACCCGATTCCCGTCGACGACGCGGGCGACCCCGTCGACGAGACCGACATGCAGCCCGACACCGATGCCGGAAGCCCCGTCGTCGATGCGGGTTCGCCTCCCACCGACGTGGGCTTTCGTGACTCCGGGGTGCGCGACACCGGCGTGCGCGACACCGGCGTCGTCGACACGGGTCCCGTCGACACCGGGCCCGTCGACACCGGTCCTGTCGACACCGGACCTTCGTGCACGCCGGACCCGACCTCGCTGGGCCCGGTCTCGAATTTCGCGCCGGGCACCTGGACGCTGATGCGCACGCAGCGCGTCATCGTGGCGCACGACGCGGGCGGACTGTTCGCGTACTCGGCGGTGTGCACGCACTCGGGCTGCGTCGTCGATCCGCCGGCCGCCGACGGATCGTGCGTGTGCCGCTGCCACAACTCGTACTTCGACAACGCCGGCAACGTGACCGGCGGCCCCGCGCGGCGCGCGCTCGCGCACTACGATGTCGTGGTCTGCAACGGCAACGTGACCATGAACAGCAGCCGCTCGGTGGCTGCCTCGACCCGCACGCCCGCTGCCTGAGCCCCACCTCTCGCCCACCCTCGGAGCCCCGTCCGCTGGAGACGAAACGACGATGATCGGAATCACGACCCTGCTGGTGCCGCTGCTTCTCGGCCCCGGCACGCTGCTCTCGGACTCCCTCGACGCGCCGGACCTCGGCGTACGCCCCGAGAGCTTCGAGAGCGCTCCCCTGCACCTTCGCGCCGACCAGCTCGGCGCGCGCACCGGTGGGCCGTCGCCGGACCTCGTCTTCGCCCAGCGCCGGCTCCCGCCGCGGCAATATCCGGTGCCGCAGCCGCCGCCGCCGCCGGACCCGACGCCGGCGCCCGCCGCGCAGTGCCCTCCGACGGAGGCCGGCGAGACGTGCGACATCGACTGCGAGACCTGCCGCGAGTCGGACCGCAACTCTCGCTACGTCATGCGGCGCCGCGCGAGCTTGCTGCGCACGCACCGGGGGTTCGCCATCGCGGCGTGGAGCACGATGCTCCTGACCGAGGTGCTCGGCACGATCCAGGCGGTGAACCAGGACACGTGGTTCGGACCCGGCGTTTGCGCGGGGTCGCCGCGGGCCTTCGGGTGCCAGCAGTCGACGCTGCTCACCGGGCTGCACGAGACCATGGCCTTCGTGACGGTGGGCCTCTACACGGCGTCGGGCGCCATCGCCATCGCCGCCCCGGACCCGGAGAACGCCTCCGAGGGCGACAACACCGCGGCGCGCACGCTGCGCCTGCACAAGGCCATGGCGTGGGTCCACGGCGTCGGCATGGTGCTGCTGCCCATCCTCGGCATCGTGAGCGCGACGCCGCAGATCTTCGGCGTCACCAGCGACCAGGGCCGCGCCGACTTCACGCGCGCCGTGCGCTCGGTGCACACCATCGTCGGCTACACGACCTTCGCCGCGCTGACGTTCTCGGCCTACCTGGAGCTGTTCTAGGCGATGCCCACGACGACGACGCGCGCTCCGATGTTCGCCCTCGCCCTCGCCGCGGTGCTCCTGGCGCCGGCGATGGTCCGCGCCGACGATGGGGGTGCCGATGGCGGTGCCGATGGGGGCGGGCCCCTCGTCGCGTACGACCCGCAGCGCTCCATGGGCTACGGCGGCTGCGACGCCGCGCCGGGCGCACCGTCGATGGCGATGGCCGGCGCGACGCTGGGAGCCCTCGCCACCGCCGCGACGCGACGACGCCGCAGGGACGGTGCGCGGTGATCCGCCGGGCGCTGCTGATCCTGCTGGCGGGCGCTTCGCTGCACTGCCCCGCGGCGAACACGGACTATGGCCTCGGCGAAGACGGCGGGACGGACCCGACGCTTCGCTGCGCGACGGGCTCGTGGTGGACCCACGGCGACGACGGCGACAACCTCATGCACCCGGGCCGCGCGTGCATCCACTGCCACTCGTCGTGGCACCGCGGGCCGGCGTTCTCCGTCGCGGGGACCGTGTTTCACGCGTTCGACGAGGGCGACGACTGCAACGGCTTTCCCGGTGACCAGTCGCCGGAGCCGAACCGGGCGGCCATCGAGGTCACCGACGCGAACAACCACACGTTCCTCATCTGGGCGAACCGCGTGGGCAACTTCTACACGACGTTCCCGCTGCGGAACCCGTTGCACAACATCCGCGTGCACTTCCCCGACGGAACGGTGCAGGAGATGTTCGATCCCGCGCCGAACGGCGACTGCAACTCCTGCCACACCCGCACCGGCACGAATACGGCGACTGGTATGGCGCCAGGACGCATCGCCCCGCCGCCGATGTGATTCAGCCCGGCTTGCGGGCGCTCTTTCGCAGCATCCACGCGCACGCCGCGGCCCCCGCGAGGGCGAGCCACGCACCCACGCGAACGCTCCACGGACGGTAACGAAACGCCACGGTGTGGTCTCCGGACGCGATGGCCACGCCCCGCATGCATGCGTTCGTGCGCAGCACCGGGGCGGGGGCACCGTCGATGGTGGCCTGCCAGTCCTCGTCCCAGCTGTCGGCGAGCACGAGGAGCCCGGGCGCCGTGGCGTGCGTGCGCACCTCGACGAGCTCCTCGGCGTCGGTGACGATGTCGGCCTGCGAGGGCTCGCTCGGGCCTGCAACGGCGACCGCGCCCGCGACCATCGCGACGTGCTCGCCATCGAAGTGCGGATCGTCGAGGCGGCGCACGGCCTCGTCGAGGTCCGCGGGCTCGGGCTCCACGGCGTGCACGACGCGCGCACGCGGCAGCGCCGAAGGGTTCTCGTAGACGTCGACCTCGGCGTGGTACGCGCGCCGAAGCTCGGAGGTTCCATCCGCCGGCGCGTCGCCGCTGGCCGCGGGCGCGACGATCCATCGCACGCCGAAGAGCGAGTACGCGCGCAGCCGCGCGGTGATGGGCACCAGGGCCGGCGGCTCCGGGGCCCAGAGCGCAGAGGCACCGGTGAACCAGAGGTCGCCGTCGCGCGGGACCTCGCTCCAGTTCAGCGTTCGCCGCGTCGCGCGAAGCATGGCGTCCGGGGCGAGCGCGAAGAGGTAGCGCACGTCGCGCAGCCCGAAGACCCCCGCGAGGTTGGGCACGAGCACGCCGTCGGCGCCCATCACCCGCGCGTGGCCCGCATGCGAGCGCAGGAACGCCACGAACGGAGCGGGACGGTACGCGTCGCGCGCCGAGGGCAGTCCTCGCGGCGACGCCCGCTCGACGGCGAAGCCCGCGATGGCACCGGCCGCCATCGCGAGGGACGCCGCCCTCGCCCACCCCAGCCAGAGCGCGGCTGCGGCCGCGACGCAGCACGCTGGACCGGCGACGCGCGCCGCGGCCCAGGACGGGTGCAGCCCCAGCGGAACGCCCATCCACAGCTCCGCGACGGCGAGCGCGGCGAGCACCGACGCCACGGGACGCGCGGGCTTCGGGGCGCGCGCGAGGAGCACGGTGCACGCGGCCGCGAGCGCCGTGAGGGTTCCCGCGACGATCCGATGCGCGAAGACGTAGGCGCTGCGTGCGAACTCCGTGGGCACGTAGGTGTGGTCGATGCCAGCGAACGCCTCGACGCGCAGCGCCTCGCGGTAGAACGACGCGACGAGCAGGGCCCCCGCGGCGAGCGCGAGGGCGGGCGCGTGACGGAGCCAGCGGGCCCTCGGATGCCACCGCGCGGTGCGTTGCGCGTCCGGCGAGGCCAGCGCGTCGAGGCAGAGCGCCGCGGAGGCCGCGAGGGTGAAGCACCACACCGGTCCGGCCCATCGGTTGGTGAAGACGCGGTCGAGCAGCGGCAGGTGGACGAGGCGCACGAAGGGCTCGACGCCGAGGTTCTTCAGCACGAGCACGGCCGACGTTCCGGCGAGGAGCGCGGCCTCGGCGCGCAGACGAAAGCGCCACCGTGCGAGCACCAGGGCGCAGAGCACCCACGGCACCGCGCCGGTCGACCCGCCGACCCAATCCCAGTGCCCGACGGAGGGCACCGCGACGGGGCGCGCGGCGCGCTCGAACCACGTCGGCGTGAAGATCTGCACCGCCATGGCCCACGGCGTCGGCGGGAGCTGGGCGATGCGTCCGGCGTCGTGGATCTGGAACGAGCGCGGAACGAACGACGCGAAGGGAAGCAGCAGCGGGGCGCTCAGCAGCGCTCCGAGGGCGGCGGACGCCGAGCCCGCAACGAGGCCCGCGCGCAGCGAGCCGCGGCGCCACGCGCGAAGGATCGTCCAGAGCGCGCCGGCCAGGAGCGCGACGACGGCGGTCTCGGGCTGGCCGCCGAGGAGCACGAGCGCCGTCGCCGCACCCGCGACGACGACGGCGCGCCGCGAGGAGGTCTCCGCGAGGATCTCGCACGCCCAGAAGAACGCGGGCACGGTCATCGCGACGTTGGCCATCTGCTCGAGGTTCACGAACCACACGAGCGATCCCGACAGCGCGTAGAGCGCCCCGCCCGCGAGCGCGACGTCGTCGCGGGCCACGAGGCGACGCACGAAGCCGAAGGTGCAGAGCGCGGCGATCCAGAGCCTTCCGAGCAGGAACGCGTCGGCCCAGGTCGACGGCGCGAGGTCCTCGAGCACCTGGTACGGAAAGAGCGCTCGCGAGCTGTACTGGGCGACGAGCGGCGCGCCGAGGCCCTGCCACGGGCTCCAGAGCGGCACCTCGCCGCGACGCCAGCGCGCCCCGACGACGCGGTTCACCGGCGCCTCGTAGTAGGCGGGGGTCCCGAGGTCCGCCATGAAAGCGTACCCCGGCGTTCGGGGCGGCGCCTGCCACGCGCCGTGCTCGGTCATCCCGTACGGCTGGTACGCCTCCGGCGCGAGCGTGCGACCGCCGAAGACCACCGGCGCGTAGACGGCGGCGAGCAGCAGGCCGTACAGCGCCGCGACGCGGGCCCAGCCGCGGAGTCCGAGGGGCGTCGCAGTCGGTGGTCCCGCGTCGGCGCGGCGGGGCCTCGAGGTCGGCGGTCGGCGTCGCGACATCGGCGTCGGCGAACTCTACAACCCCGCGGCGGCCCGGCCCGAGGGCAGCGACGCGATGCCGTGGCCGACCCCCGCGCCGGGGACCACGTAGGCCGCCGACGCACGCTGCGGCACGTCTCGCGCGGGCCACGCCGCGAGCCCGGCGTGGAGGTCGAGTCCGCACGCCCCGACGGACGGAAGCGCGAGGGCGAGCTCGCACGCCGCCGCGAGGCCGATCGGTCCGTCGAAGAGGTGCGTGACGACCACCGCGAGGCCCGCGGCGCGCGCCCGCGATGCGAGCTCCCACGCGCGAAGGAGCCCCAGCGCGGCCGGCTTGAGCACAACCGCCACGACGCCGCGCGAGGCCCCGGCGCGGAGCACCGCGCGCACGTCGCCGTCGACGCCCATGGACTCGTCCGCGGCCCACCGAAACGGCAACGACGGAACGCTGCCCGGCGTGAAGGGCTGCTCCACGAACTCGGCGTCGAGAGCCGCCAGCGCTGCGAGGCGCGCAGGCGCGGCCGAGGCGGCGGTCCACGCGCCGTTGAGGTCGAGGCGGAGGCGCCACGCCCCGGGGACCTCGTCGCGCAGCGCCGCGACCGCTGCGACCTCGGCGTCGAAGCATTCGACGGTGCCGCCCAGCTTCACCTTCAACGTACCGACACCCCGAGCGACCGCGTCGTTCGCGCGCGCCGCGAGGCCGGCATCGAGCGCAGCGCCGACGTAGGCGCTCACCGGCACCGGGACCATCGCCCCTCGCGGACGAAGCATGCGCCGCAGCGGCACGCCCCGTCGGCGGGCCTCGAGGTCGAGCACCGCGACCTCCACCGCGAAGCGCGCGCAGCCCGGGAGCTCCCGCACCCACGGCTTCGCGAGGAGCGTCCCCGGCACCACGCGCCCGGCCCGGGAAAGCTGCTCGGCTGCGGCGTCCAGCGCCGCCCGGACGTCGACGAGGGTCGCGCCGTCGTAGGCAGGGAGCGGTGCGGCCTCGCCCTGTCCCGTCAGGCCGTCTGCATCGGTGAGCGTGAGCAGCAGCCCCGAGCGAAGCTGCGTGCGCGCGCGCGCCGGGCCCACGGCCGACGCGCTCGCACCCTCGTACACATCGACGACGGCCCGACGGGCCGCGCGATCCCCGCGGGTCACGGCTCGCGCAGCGAGAGCGCCGCGAGTCGCCGGCCGCCGTCGGCGAACCAGAACACGCCTTCGCGCGGACCGTCGGCGAGGCGGCAGAGGCTCTGCGTCCAATCGCACTGCAGGTCGCCGCAGCGCCGCCCCGCGAGGGGGCCGAGCACCGTGCGCGGATCGGAGAGGTCGCGCCGGGCGAGGCGCCGGGGATCGCCACGAAGGGGCTGTCCCGCTTCGTGGAAGGGGATCACCGCGAGGTTGCCGCCGGTCGCCGCCAGCAGCGCGCGCGCGTCGAGCCCCGCGATGCGCTCGAGCACGCCGCAGGCGGTGATCGCGTCGGCGGCCCCGGCGCGAAAGCCGCGCAGCGCGCCGTCGATGGAGCGAGGGTCCGTCATGTTGAACGCGACGCGGAGCATGTCGAGGCGGTGCGTGAGCTCGTGCTGCGCGACGCCGCGCGGGGCGGCCTGGCTCGCGATGCTCAGCACCTGCGATCCGTCGTCGAGGGCGCCGGTGCTCACGAGCTCGAAGCCACCGTCGCGCTCGTAGTCGCGAAGGTGGATCGCGCGGTCGCCGTGCACGGCGCCGAGGCTCCGGTCCACGTAGGGACGCGGCGCATGCCCCGGCGTGGTGACGTACGCGCGCACCTCGCGGCCGCCGTGCGCCATCGAAACCTCGAAGGCCACGACGTGCTCCTCGCCGCGCGCCGCACCGACCACCTGCCCGGTCACGGTGCCGTCGAGGGTCAAGCGCTCGGCCTCGGCGCGATCGTCGGCGTCGTCGATGCGCTCGGCACCCCACGGCGCCGGCCGCGCGGCATCGTCGGGGAGCCGCGTGCCCCCCTCGGCCACCAGCGCCGCCACGACGATGCGCTGGCCCTCCTTCAGCAGCATCACGTGCGCCGGCGCCTGCGCGACGCCGGTGGAGTTCGCGGGCTGCGCCACGCAGCGATCCCCCGCGGAGCAGTCCATGCTCCGGGCCATCTCGCGCAGCAGCCCCACCGCGTGCGCGATGTGCGGGCTCGTCGGGTCGCCCTGCGGCGACACGTAGTCGGTCTCCTGAAAGGCTCCCACCTGCCACGCGCGCACCGTCGGCGCGCCCTCGGGCGTCAGCCGGTCGAGCAGCGCGTTGGGGCCGCCCTCGGCGATGGCCCGGACGGCGCGCTCGGCCTCCTCCGGGGTCGGGTCCGTGGGAGGCATCTCGAAGGTGAGGCGGCGATCGAGGTCCTCGGCGTCGGAGGCGCGGAGGAGGCCCGCTTCCTGCGGCGAGAGCAGGCCCACCTCGGGGGCCGGATCATGCGGGCGCGGCAGCGGAAAGATCGCGAGCACGTTGGCGCCGGCGGGCATGTCCTCGGTCGCGACGCTGCGACCGGCGAGGTAGACCCAGCCTTGCGCGATGCGCCCGAAGCCGACGTGCGCCCCGACGGGCCAGCGCCGAACGCGGTGCACCTCGTCCCCCGCGGGGTCGTGGAAGAGCACCCACACGTCCGTCGCCTCGCCCGCCGTGCCCGTCGCGAAGATCGCCGAGAACCGCCCGTTCGCGGTCACCTCGGTGCAGAGCGGTCCGAAGTGCAGCGTGCGTCCCGCGCGATACCGCGAGAGCGCGGGAAACGTCGCCTCGGCGCACTGCGCGGTGGAGCTCACCGCCGGCGGCGTCGCCTGCGTCGAGCGGTGCCTGCCGTGACGCGCGCTGGCGACGGTGCGCACCGGCGGCCGCGGCGGCGCCGGGGGCCGACACGCGAGGATCCCCATCGCCGCCGAGAGCCCGAGTGCAGTGAGACGCATGGAACGCGGGCACGCTAGTTCACCCGGCGCCTTGACCACAACAGCCGGACGCCCGGCCCCTCAGAACTGGTGCAGCAGCTCCTGCCGCGCGGCGGCGTCGAGGACGCACTCGCGCAGCGGCGATCCCGGCGCCGAAGCCACGCACGGCAGGCGTCGCAGGGCCCATGCGCAGACTCGGTCGCGGTTCTCGCTGCCCTCGCCGCAGACCACGGAATGCACCGGATGCGACGCGGCCGCGCCCCGGAGCACCTGCACGCCGAGCCACGGAGGCGCGGGGTGGATGGCCACGTCCCAGCCTCCGCCGGCGATGCCCGGCAGGCGCGTCGGCTGGCAGCCAGCGAACGCGTAGAGGCTAGCTCCCTCGACGTACCGGACCGCCGGAGCCCCACGCGCCACGGGGCCCGTCGAGGCCACGCAGTCCGTCGTGTACACGGGCCCGAAGGCCGAGACGTACGGCGGGTAGGTGTGGCCCTCGCCGTAGAACGCGCGGTACCAGAGCAGGCTCGACGCCGACGGCGCGAGCAGCGTGAGAAGCAGCGCAAGGCGCGTCGCCGGCATGCCCTGGGCCGCCGCCAGCGCGAGGCACGCCACGCCCGGCGCGAGCGCCACGGCTCCGAAGAGGAACCGCTGGCTCTCGGCCGGATCGCCGTTCACGTCGACGCGCATCCACAGGAACGAGCTGATGGCGACGACCGTCGCGTACAGCGCCGCGACGGCGACGGAGGCGTGACGCCGCGACCTCGCTGCAACCCAGAGCGCGAGCAGCGCCGTGATCACCGTGGGGGAGAGGTCGAAGAAGAGCTGCTTCCACGCGTCGTGGTCCGTCAGCGCGAGCGTGGGCTGCCCGTAGAGCCCGAGCACCCGCGCGGGGTGGAGCGTCATCGCGTGCACGGGGCCGCCGGGGCCGAGGGCGCCGCGGTGCACCACCGTCACGACGCCGATGGCCGCGTGGCAGGCGGCCGGGACCACGAGGGCTCGAACGCGGGAGCTCCCTAGCGTCGCGGGTGCGAGCAGCCATGCGACGCCGAGGCCCAACCCCGCGATGCCGAGGGAGGTCTCGTCGAGGAGCGTGAGGGTGCCTGCGACGACGACGAGCCCCGCGCCGATCCAACGCGGCGACGGAGCGGCCGCGCGGGTCGCGTCGCGCGCCGTGAGCAGCGCGACGAACATCGTCAGGTAGAACGCCGCGACGACGGTGTGCGGCCGGTACCCGAGGGTGAGAAAGCTGAGGTGTCCGTTGCCGCAGAGCTGCAGCGAGCGCACGCCCTCGGCGAGGGGGTTGCCCACGCCCGGACGCATCGCCGAGAACGGTCCTGCGAGCGGGGCGCACGCCGCGGCGAGGGCGAGCACCGGGGCCGCGAGACGCGTGCCGGTCGCGCGCAGCACGAAGAAAAGCGCCACCGGCAGCAGCGCGAGGTGGACGTCATGCGCGAGGCTCAGCGCGAGCGCGGCGTGGACGTGGCCGAGGGAGAGCGACTGCAGCGCGGCGGCGAGGGCGTCGCCGAGGTAGTGGTAGCGAAGCGGCGCCGGCACGAAGACGTTGGCGAAGGGCACCGTCTGCGCGCGCAGCGACGAGACCAGCGGCACGTGCCAGTCGCGGTCCCAGATGACGAAGCGATACGAGAGCGGCGCCGTCAGCGCGACGGTGCCCGCGGCGAGGAGCAGCGCGCATCCCGCCGCGACGAGGTCCCGCGGAGACCTCGTCGATGGACCGCCGCGATGGCGCAGGCGGTCGGCGACGCCGAGCACCAGCCACGCGCCGCGCAGCGCCCACACCGCGGCTCCGAGCGGGAACAACCGGGCGACGAGGAGCATCGCGAGCGCGTCGACGCCGAGCACCAGCGGCACGCCGTACACCACCGCCGGCCCCCGCGCACCGCTCGCCCGCGCGTAGAGCGGCAGGCCCACGGCGAGGGGCGCGAGGTACAGGACGACTGCGAGGAGTGCGAAGAGCGGGAGCATGGGACCGTGCGAGCGGCGCGCACCATACCAGGGTGCGGTGCGCCCTCCAGCGCGACGTGGCGGCGATGTTCAGGTGTCGCCGAAGACGCCGCGGCGCATCTGGTCGCGCTCGATGGAGCGGAACAGCGCGCCGAAGTTCCCCTCGCCGAAGGAGAGGTGGTTCCGGCGCTGGATGATCTCGATGAAGATCGGGCCCACGAGGTTCTTGGTGAAGATCTGCAGGAGGTACCCGTCGGCGTCGCCGTCGACGAGCACCTGGCGCGCGTGGATCTCCGCGTGGTCTTCGGTGACGTTGGGCACGCGGTCGAAGACCTGCGCGTAGTACTCGTCGTCGATGTCGAGGAAGCCCACCGGCGTGCCCTCGAGCGCTCGCAGCGACCCGAGGATGTCGTCGGTGAGGAACGCGAGGTGCTGGATGCCCGGCCCCTTGTACTCGTCGAGGTACTCGTTGATCTGCGACTTCGCCTCGCCCGCCTCGTTGATGGGGATGCAGAACCTTCCGCACGGCGAGCGCAGCGCGTACGAGGTGAGCCCGGTCTTCGCGCCGCGGATGTCGAAGTAGCGCACCTCGGTGAAGTTGAAGACCGACTTGTAGAACTCCGCCCAGCGCAACATGGTGCCGTTGGCGACGTTGTTCGTGAGGTGGTCGATGACCGTGAAGCCCTTGGGCGCCACGACGTTCGGCTGCTCCGCCGGCACGAAGCCGAGGCGGGCGTAGCGCTCCTCGAAGGGCTGCTGCGCGCCGTCGACGAAGTAGATCAGGCTGTCGCCGATGCCCATGATCGCGGGCACGGGCTTGCCGTCGCGCTGCAGGTCGTTGCGCTGCGCCGCCGAGGCGCCGCGGGCGAGGGCCGCGCCGATGGCATCGCCGGCGTTCTGCGTGCGCCAGCCCATGGAGCAGATCGCCGGGCCGTGCAGCGCGCCGAACTCCGCGGCGAAGCTCCCGGCCTCGCGGTTCAGCAGGAACGTGATGTCGTTCTGCCGGTACACGTCGACGGCGCGCGTCGCGTGGCGCATCACGCGCGAGAAGCCGAAGGCAGTGAACAGCGCGTCGAGCTCGGCGGGACGCGGCGAGACGAACTCGACGAACTCGATGCCGTCGAGTCCCACGGGGTTGTCGTTCATGGCGGTGTCGTGGTTGGTCATCGGGGCATCCAGCTCTTCCAGTATTCGTTCTGCTCCGTCGGCTGCGCCGCGTGGAGCACCTCGAGGGGGTTGCGGGTGTCGAGCATCACGGCGATCTCGTCGGTGTGCGTCGCGGCGGTGGTGCGCGCGTTGGCGTTCGGCTGCGGACCGTGCGCGATGCCCTGCGGGTGCAGCGTGAGCATGCCGGCGGAGATGCCGACGCGCGAGAAGAACTGCCCGCGGTGGTAGAAGATCACCTCGTCGAAATCGATGTTCGAGTGGAAGAACGGCACCTTCAGCGCCGTCGGATCACCGTTCTCGAGGGGCCGCGGGAGGAACGTGCACACCACGGCGTCGCGCATGACGAAGGTGCAGTGCGCCGACGGCGGGAGGTGGTAGCGGTCCGAGAGCACCGGGCGGATGTCGCGCACGTTGAGCTGCGTGACGGCCAGGGTTCCCTTCCACCCGACGGTGTTCAGCGGACACGAAGCGTAGAAGACCCGCGTCACCTCGCCGCAGCGCAGGATGCGCAGCTCGTACTCGCCGGCGGCGTTGGGCGCGAGCGACGAGCCCGCCTCGGGCGTCGGCACCTTGAGCACAGCCGGGTCGAAGAGCGCGTGCTGGCCGAGCATGCCGCGCTCCGGAAAGCGCAGCTCGCTGAACGCCTCGATGGTCAGGAACCGCGTCGGCGACGTCGGCGCGAGGCGGTAGACGGTTCCGCGCGGCACCGCGAGGTAGTCGCCGGGCTCGTACGCCAGCGGACCGAAGTCGGTCTCGATGCGCCCTGCGCCCTCGTGGATGAAGAGCAGCTCGTCGCCGTCGGCGTTGCGATAGAAGTACGGCATCGGCTCGGTGATCGTCGCGGTGTGCATCACCACGTCGCGGTTGCCGACGACGGCGCGGCGCGCTGCGAGGAGGTCGCCGCCGTGCGTGGCCTCGAGGCGGTTCAGGTCGAACGCGCGGGGTCGCAGCGGGCCTTCGATGCGCGTCCAGGCCACCGGGGCCTCGCTGCGATAGAGGTGCGCGTAGCGGCCCGTGAAGCCGTTGCGCGCGTACTCCTCCTCGACCGTTCCAGCGGGGATGCCCACGTGGGCCTGCGTCGCGACGCGGCCGCGGATGTAGGGGATGTCCATGCGCCGACGGTGCCCTGGAAGTTGGTGCGAAAAAAGGACGAAGCGCTGCCAGTGATGGTGCATGGAACGTACAATGTTCCGAGCCCATGGTGACCCTCGACCAGGCCCGCGCGCTCGACGCCCTCGCCCGCCACGGAACCTTCGCCAAGGCCGCCGCGGCGCTGCAGCGCCAGCACACGGCGGTGCTCCACGCGCTGCGCACCCTCGAGGCGCAGACCGGCGTCACCGTGCTCGACCGCACCGGCTACCGCACTCGCATCACCGCCGCCGGCGAGCTCGTGCTCGCGCAGTGCCGTCGCATGCTCGAGGCCGAGCGCGACCTCGGATCGCTCTGCGAGGAGCTTCGCTCGGGGTGGGAGCCCCGGCTCGGCGTGGTCTTCGACGGCGTGGTCCCGGCCGAGGGGCTGCTGCGGGTCGTGGGCGAGCTGGCCCGGGAGCGCGCCCCGACGCGGCTCACCGTCACCGCGGAGTTCCTCGGCGGCGTCGAGGAGGCCTTCACCCGCGTCGACGCAGACCTGATGATCTCCGTGCTCCCGCCGCAGCACCTCGCGCTGCGGGCGCGCCCGATGACGCCGTTCCGGGCGCTGCTGGTGGCCCATCGGGCCCACCCCCTGGGCGGACGGGCGGCGGCGACGGACGACGACCTGCGCGCCGAGGTGCTGCTCGTCGTGCGCGGGAGCGATCCCCGGCTGCAGCTCAGCACCGCCGCCCTCGACGTGCCCACGGTGGTGAGCCTCAACGACTTTCACGCGAAGAAGATGGCGATCCTCGACGGCCTCGGCTTCGGGTGGATGCCCGAGCACCTCGTCGCCAAGGAGCTTCGCCGCGGGACCCTCGCGCGGGTTCGCTGGAAGGGCGGCAGCTCGCACACCTATTACCCGCACGTGTATGCCCGCGGGGCCCGGCCGGCGGGGCGCGCGGCGCGGCGGGTCATCGAGGCGTTGACGGCGTGAGGGAGAGATGGCGCCCCAAACGCGGACGCCCCGCCCGGAAGTGCTTCCGGAGCGGGGCGCCAGCGAGGGGCCTCGACGATCGAGGACCCGATGGGCGATGGATCAGAAGTCCATGTCGCCGCCACCGTGGACGTGGCCCGCGTGGCCGCCGCCGCCGTTGTCGGACTTCTTGTCCTTCGGACGCTCGGCGACGAGCGCCTCGGTGGTGAGCATGAGGCCCGCCACGGACGCCGCGTTCTGCAGCGCGCAGCGAACGACCTTGGCCGGGTCGATGACGCCCATCTCGAGCATGTCGCCGTAGACGTCCGTCGCGGCGTTGTAGCCGAACGCGCCGGAGCCCTCGCGGACCTTGTTCACGACGATGGAGCCCTCGCGGCCCGCGTTCGCCGAGATCTGGCGCAGCGGCTCCTCGATGGAGCGCCGGATGATCTGCACGCCGAAGCGCTGCTCGTCGTTGAGCTGCAGGCTGTCGAGAGCGGCCGAGAGGCGGATGAGCGCCACGCCGCCGCCGGGGACGATGCCCTCTTCCACGGCCGCGCGGGTCGCGTTGAGCGCGTCCTCGACGCGGGCCTTCTTCTCCTTCATCTCGACCTCGGTGGCCGCGCCGACCTTGATCACGGCGACGCCGCCGGCGAGCTTGGCGAGGCGCTCCTGGAGCTTCTCGCGGTCGTAGTCGGAGTCGGACTTCTCGATCTCGGCGCGGATCTGGTTCACGCGACCCGCGATCTGCTCGGGGTCACCCGCACCCTCGACGATCGTGGTCTCGTCCTTGGTGACGACGACCTTGCGGGCACGACCGAGCAGCTCGAGGCCGATCGAGTCGAGCTTGAGGC